>DATJEN010000275.1:0-20414 GCA_035496575.1 Pirellulales bacterium | reverse complement strand
GTTCGATCGCGTGTTTTCGAACGCGATTGGCCAATCGCTTGACCGTGATTCGCCCCACTATACCGGCGTCGTCGTCGAACGAGCCGAAATCACGAACGGCAAGGCGGACGACCTGAAGTGGGAGCCGCTTGCCCCGAGCGATCCCTTCGAAGCGCAATGGCAAGAGGTCGTCGAGGATCCTGTTCCCCAGAACCTGCGCGATCCCAAACTGACGCGGCCGCTCGGCCCGCTGGTTGGTTCGTCATGGGGCTCCGTCATTGTGCATCCCAAGCTGATCGTTGCCGAGGCGCCTGATCCGAAGGCGGCCAAGCCTCTCGCCGGCGCCCCGGCGGCAAACCCGCCTGCCGCGGCTGCTCCCGCGCGCGCGCGCGACGCGGTCGAGTACAAGCTTTTGCGCGTCTTTGATTACACCGTGCAGCCGATGCACCGCTATCGCTACCGCGTCAAGCTGCAGCTCAAGAATCCAAACTATCAACTGGCCGCGTCCGTGCTGAAGCGGCCCGACAATCCGTCGAATGCCCAGGAAGTTCGCGCCGCGGACGAGTGGACCATCAGCCCCGCCGCGGTCATGATTCCCAGCGGATATGACGTGCTGGCCGCCGGGGTGGAGGCCAAATCCGCCGAGCCGACCGCGAACATTCTGCTGACCGGCTACGAAAACGGCATTCCGGCCGCCACAACGGCCAAGCTCTATCGGGGCAGTCTGGCCAACAAGAAGGAATCCAAGGTCAAAGCGACCGATCCCACCAATCAGCATGTCATCTCGATCGACGAGGTCGATTTCAAGACCAGCATGGTCGTGGTCGATATTTACGGCGGTCGAAACATTTCGCTGCCGAAGCGCCGCGAATCTCCGATCGCCGCTCCCGGCGAGGTTTTGCTCCTCGACGCCAATGGCAATCTGGTGGTCCACAACGATTTAGAAGACCACCAGGCCGTCGAACAGCGTAAGCCGCCCGAAGAAGAGGTCACCCGCGCGGAGCTTGACAAGTCGGAACCGAAGAGCAAGCGCACCCCGCGCGTTTCCAAGATCAAATAGCCGCGATTTGCCGCCGATCTGGGGCTCGCTCTTTGCGTGGGTGTAGCTCGAAACCCGCGTGATAACCCTCTGACGCAGTAGTCGCAGCTCTCATTCCGCTGCGCTGCTGGCGGCGCTTTGCATGCTTCCGCCAACGCGGCTCCCGGGCAGCGGTCCCCCCGCCAAGTGGCCTTGACCGTTTTTCCTCCCGGCCTTATTTAACCCGCTCTCATCTTTAACGAAATTTCGAACGCGGCGGTTGGCGCGGTCGCGCCACGACAAACCGCTGAATTCCGCATCGCTTCAAACCGGATTGGATCGGCTGCCCGGCTGAGTACGCGCCACGGGACGAATGGCGCAAAGAGGGCAAATCGAGTTCGCGAAACGCTGGTGAGCGCGGCTCGGGCCTTACGAAGGAGCATTGTTTTGAACGCGTCGAAATCGATCCTGGTGTTGCTGGCCGCCGCATGTGCCTTCGCATGGACTGCTGCCGCGGTTGCAGGGCCAAGCACAGCAAACCTGCTCCTCATGTCGGCTTCGCTGGGTCAAGCAAAGAAAACGGACCGTCAGGAGATGGAGAGCCTGCTGGCGCAAGCGCGCGCGGCGCTCAAGGAAGGCAAGCTCGACAAAGCCGATGAGATCATCACCCGGACGGAAAAGATGCACGTCGAATTCAGCGTCTTTCACTTGGGTGACACGCCAAAGAAGCTGCGTACCGAACTGAACTGGATGAAGCGCAACCGCAAGAAGGACTACGCGGAGCGCCCGAGTCAGAAGTTCAAGCCGGATGACCCGAACGAAAGCTCGACGGAGCTGAAGCGCGCGGCCGCCAAGGCCGCCTCCGCGCAAGCCAAGCCCGGCAGCACCGCGCCCACCGGCCCCGCTACCCCGGACAGCGAACAGCCAATCCCGATTCCCGTTACGAACCTTTCGAAGGACAACACGTCGGCGCCCCTTCACCGCGCGAATCCTTCACCAGACGACGAGCCCACCAGCAGCACGCAGTTGCCCCCGCCCGTGCGCGACCAGCTTGCGACCCCGCCCGAAAATCGGGAGGCGCGCCGCCAAAGCGACGCGCAACTGTTGGCTGCCCGCCGCGCCCTGGCCGTGGGCGATGTGCGCCGTGCAACCGCCGCCGTGCAGGCGGCGCGTAAATTGAACGTCGCCTATGGGCACCACGACGACACGCCCGACAAGGTCGAGGCTGCCGTTCGCAAATATGCCGATGTCACCGAAGCCACGGCCAATCGCCGCGACGAAGCGGCCCGGCATCAGCTTGCCGACGTGCTGATGGATCAGGCTGCCCAGTTAGTGCGGTGGCGCGAGTATGACGAGGCCGAGCGGTTGGTGCAGCACGTGCGCGGGCTGCGCGTCACGTACACCCCGTTCGAGGCCAAGCCCGAGACACTGCTGGAAAAAATCGCCGAGGCCAAGCGTGCCGACGCCGCCGGGCGGGGCGGTGCTTCGCCGGCCGGGGAGAAGACAGCTGCGGCGACCGGACCCGCGGGGAGCAAGCTTGCCGCGGCGCCAAAAGGACCGCCGGGCAATCCGGCCCATCAAGCCACGCGAGCGCTGTTCGACCGCGAGCGCGATCAGACGCGCGACGTTACCGCCGCGGAAGAAGCGAGTCCGCCGGGCGAAGCTTCCGCCAGCGACACTGCTGAAAGCCTGCCAGAGCCACGGCGCATTCCCGAGGAAGTATCGGCCGGCATGCGCTTATTCAAAGAAGGCGAACAGGCCTTGCAAGCGCGAGACATGGCAAAGGCGATGGACTTGTTCCAGCAGGCCTATGGCATGCGAGATCAGCTCGATCCAGCCACGGCGCAGCGGCTGCAAGACCGCTTGCAAATGCTACCCGCCGCGGCGGCCAACCGCGAATCGAAGCCCGGCACGCTGCTGGAAAAAGCGGAGCCTGCCCAGCAGTTGCTCCGCAATCAGATTTCGGCGGATTTAGCGCAGAAGGAAATCGCGGCCGGGAAAATTCGCGACAAAGATCCGACCAAGGCCATGGAACTGCTCAAGGAGGGACGCAAGCTCGTCGAGAACTCGGGCGTCGAGGCCGAAGCGCGGGCGCAGCTCCTGCGCCGCGTCGATCGCAAGATTGCCGAGCTGGACAAGTACATCCTCGCGAACAAGGGCCAGATTGAGCTCGACACTGCAAATCGCGAGATCGTGAAGGAAGTCGAACGCCGGCAGCAAGCCAAGGTCGAAGTCGATGAAAAGCTGGCCAAGCTGGTGGACGAGTTCCACAAACTGATGGATGAGCAGCGATACCCCGAAGCCGACGTGCTGGCCCGCCGCGCTCGCGAGCTCGATCCCGACAACCCTCTCGTGCAGTCGTTGATCTGGAACAGCAAGTTCGTATCGCGCACGCAGCGCAACCAAGGCATCAAGGACGATAAAGAGCAGGCGATTTGGGAAACGCTCAACGACGTGGAGCGATCGATCATCTCCGACGTCGGCGACGACGTGCCGTACCGCATGCCGGACGCCAAGAAGTGGGCCGACTTGACCAAGAGCCGTTCGAAGCAACTGGCCGAGCAGCGCTCGCGACGCACGGAGCGCGAGCTGGAGATCGAGCGCAGTCTGAAAACCCCGGTTTCGTGCAAGTTCCGCGCGCGGCCGCTGGCCGAGGTGCTCGAGCAGCTTGGAAAACTTGCTGCCGTGAACGTGCACTTGGATGCCAAGGGGCTCGACGAAGAAGGCGTCACCAGCGATACGCCGGTGACCATCGACTTGACGCACGACATCTCGCTCAAGAGCGCGTTGCACTTGATCCTGGAACCCTTGCACTTGAGCTACGTGATCAAGGACGAAGTGCTCAAGATCACGAGTGAGCAATTGCGGGATGGAGAAATCTATCCGATCACCTACAACGTGGCCGACCTGGTCATTCCGATTCCGAACTTCGTGCCAAATGGCCGCATGGGTTTGTCCGGCGCGCTGAGCGAGGCCTACAACATGGCCGGCGGCAGCATGGGCGGCGTCGGCGGATCGAACATGGCTTATCTGGCCAGCCAGGACGGCGCGCAGGCCACTGGGATGGTCAATCCGGCCGTGATGGCGCAAATCAACCAGTTGATGCCCGGCGGCGCTTCGCGCGGCTCTGGCGGTCCCTCGCCAACCAGCATGGGGCCCGGAGGCATGGGCGGCGGCGCGCAGGCTGACTTCGATTCGCTGATCGATTTGATTCAAACCACGGTCGCCCCCACCACCTGGGATGAGGTGGGCGGGCCGGGCTCGATCTCCGAGTTCCGCAACAACTTGAGCCTGGTCATCAGCCAGACTCAGGACGTCCACGAACAGATCGTCGACCTGCTCGAGCAATTACGGCGCAACCAGGATCTGCAAGTCACGATCGAAGTTCGCTTCATCACGCTCAATGACAACTTCTTCGAGCGCATTGGCGTCGACTTCCAATTCAACATCACGAACGAGGTTCCGCACGATCCCCGCGCTTTGACCCCCATCAACAAACGTGAAATCGTCGGCTTGCAAGCCCCCGCTGGCGGCGCGCCTTTCCCGAATTTCACTTCGAATTTCGCGATTCCCTTCCGGCAAAACAGCTTCAACCTGGCCACGCCGCAATTTGGCCAACCCGTCGAAGTGGCGTCCTTCGGCTTCGCCATCCTAAGCGACCTGGAGGCCTTCTTCCTGGTGAGCGCCGCGCAAGGCGATCGCCGCAGTAACGTGCTGCAAGCGCCCAAGGTCACGCTGTTCAACGGCCAGCAAGCGTCGGTGTTCGACCAGACCACGACGCCCTTCGTGATCAGCGTGATTCCTGTGGTGGGCGATTTCGCGGCCGCTTATCAGCCCGTGATCACCGTGCTTTCGGAGGGCACCTCGCTCACGGTGCAAGCCACGATCTCCAACGATCGCCGCTTCGTGCGGTTGACGGTGCTGCCGTTCTTCAGCCAGATCGGCGACGTCAACGAGTTTACATTCTCAGGCTCGAAGACCACGACGAAGAAGACGACGGCATCGAATGCCTCGGGTGGCGGCAGCGGCGACTCGACCGCCAGCACGGACGACGCGACCACCTCGACCGATGGCATTACGATTCAGTTGCCGAACTTCTCGTTTGTTACCGTGAACACGACGGTCAGCGTGCCCGACGGCGGCACCGTGCTGCTGGGCGGCATCAAGCGTCTGAGCGAGGGCCGCAACGAGTTTGGCGTGCCGATCTTGAGCAAACTGCCCTATATCAATCGTTTATTCAAAAATGTCGGCATCGGCCGCGAAACGCAAAGCTTGATGATGATGGTCACTCCGCGCATTATCATCCAGGAAGAGGAAGAGGAGCGCCTGGGCATTCAGACCCCTCCGTGATCTTGCCACCGCAACCGCCGCTTTGCTGAACGCTTCGTAATGTTCGATCGTACGTGGATTGCCATTGGCGCAGTGTTGGCCGCCGCCGCGGTGGGCGCCGGCGCGATCGGAACGCACTTCCTCAGGGAGACGCTCGAACTCCCGCAGCGCGAGTTGGAGACCTACGACGTCGCCGTGCGCTATCAGATGGTGCACGCCATCGGACTGATTATCGTCGGAGTGCTGCTCATCGGGCGCCGCTCCCGTTGGCTGAACGCCGCCGCCGCTTGCTTTGCAGCGGGCATCCTGCTGTTTAGCGGCGGTCTTTATGCCTGGCTGTTCACGGGCATGACGACATTCGTGCACGTCGTCCCGGTGGGCGGAATGGCATGGATCGTGGGCTGGCTGCTGTTGGCTATTGGAGCGATAAGTCGGCGCGAGCCCGAGGAATCGTAAGCACTTCCGCGTGGCGCGTGGTTTGCTCGCAAAGGCTGGGCAAGCAAGCGTCATCCCGCCCGCTTGGTTCCGGGTCGGCCAGCCGATAGGATTTTTGAGCGGCGACCGGCTTCGGCGTGGGCTCTCCGCACGGAAAAACCTTTCGCGAATCGCGCGCTAGTCATGTTCGATCGGATCGGCAACCTGGTCTCACGATATTGGATTCTGGTGGTGGCGGTGTGGATCGCCGTGGCCACCGGACTGCATTTTGTCGCGCCGCACTGGGACGATGTCACCAACGATGGCGACCTGGCCTACATGCCTGAGTCGATGCCCAGCGTCGAGGGCGAGCAATTGCTCCGCCGCGCATTCCCAGAGAATCATGGCCGCAGCGAATTTGCGGTCGTGGTCGAGCGGCCCAATGGCGCGCTGACGAATGACGACCTGCGCTGGTCCGATCGACTGGCCGAGTTGTTTCGCGACAAGCAAAAGCAGCTTGGGGTCGTCGAAATCTGGAACCGCAATACCGACGTGGTCGGAGACCAGTTGCTAAGCCGCATCAGCAAGAGCGGACAGGCGACCGTCACCCTGTTGCGTCTCAAAAACGAATTCATGGCGGTCGGCAACATCGCCATCATGAATCAGTTGGAACAGGTACTCGATCAGGCGAAAGTCGACGCGCCTGGAGGTCTGCGCGTCGGCTTGAGCGGTTCGGCGGCCGTCGGCGGCGACATGTTGCGCTCGGCTGCGCAAAGCATCAAAAGTACCGAGTGGATCACCATTGCGCTTGTGATCCTGATCTTGTTTGTGGTCTACCGCGCGCCGCTCTTGGTTTCCATTCCGCTCGTCACGATCGGCGTGTCGCTCGTCGTATCGACCAGTTTACTGGCTCTGGCGACCCAGTTTGGGCGCGTGCCTGGCTTCGGTTGGTGGAACTTCAAGATCTTCACCACGACCAAGATCTTCATCGTGGTGATCTTGTTCGGCGCGGGCACCGATTTCTGTTTGTTCTTGATCTCGCGCTATAAGGAGGAACTGGAGCGCGGGCTGGAACGAGCCGCGGCCGCGACTGAATCCGTAGGACGCGTGGGTCACGCGCTGGTCGCGAGCGCGATGACCACGATTTGCGGATTGGCCACCATGTACTTCGCCGACTTTGGCAAGTTCCGCAACAGCGGTCCGGCCATCGCGGTATGTCTGGCGATCACTCTGTTGGCCTGCCTTACTTTGGCGCCCGCGCTATTGCGCGCGGGTGGCCGGCACGTGTTTTGGCCGATGGGTTTGCGTCAGTGGCGGCCAGGTGACGAGGCGCACGAAGCGCTCGACTCGCCCACAACCAGCCGATTTTGGGAATGGGCCAGCCGGGTCATCATTCGCCATCCCGGTCTGATTTTAATGGTGTCGATCCTGGCCCTGATGCCGCTTTTTTATGCCGGCCTGGACTTGAAGATCTCGTACGACTTTTTGAACGAGCTCGACCCAAGCTGCGTCAGCGTGCAAGGCGCGGCGCTTGCCAAACGGCATTTCCCTCCGGGCGACACGGGCCCGCTCACCATCCTGGCCTACAAGCCGGATGCGCATTTCGATCAGCCCGAGGGCGAGCACCGCATCGAGCGTTTGACCAAGCAGTTGTATGAGCTGGATGGCGTCGAGTCGGTGCGCAGCATGGCCGAGCCGACGGGCGATCGGCCTGGCTACTTCCAACCGTTTCGCTCGAGCGGTCTCAAGAAGCTCGCCGCTCGTCGCCACAAGATCACGAAGGCCAACTACCTGACCCAGACGCCGGAGCTTGTCGGCAAAGTCGCGCGCTTCGACGTCATTCTGGATTACGAGCCATTTTCGCCCAAGGCGGTTGCGACGCTCGAACGAATCGAACGTTATTTGGATGACCTGACGAAAAGGCCCCAGGGCGATTGGACGCGGGCCCATTTCGCGCGGGCGGGTACCACGGTCGGTATCCGCGATCTGGCGGCCATCACCTCCAGCGACCGCGTGCTCATCGAGCGGTTGGTCGTGATATGCGTATTGGGCGTATTGATCGTGCTGTTGCGCCGGCCGTTGGTTTGCGTGTACTTGATTCTTTCCGTCCTGTTTAGCTACGTCGTCACCATTGGCGTAACGCAGCTTGCCTTCGCGTGGTGGTATGCCGATGTCTACCAGGGCCTCGACTGGAAGGTGCCGATCTTTTTGTTCGTGATCCTCATCGCCGTTGGCGAGGACTACAACATCTACCTGGTGACTCGGGTCGTGGAAGAACAAAAGCGGCATGGTCCGATCGAGGGCCTGCGCCGCGCGGTGGCGCGCACCGGCGGCATCATCACGAGCTGCGGCGTCATCATGGCGGGCACGTTCATTTCGATGATGAGCGGCAGCTTGCGCGGCGTGCTCGAGCTAGGGTTCGCGTTGTCGCTGGGTGTCATGCTCGACACCTGCATCGTCCGCCCGGTTCTGGTGCCGGCCTTCATGGCGCTCGTCGAAGAACACCGCTGGTTTGGGCCTCGCGGGCCAGCGAGTCCCTCCGAAGCCGAAACGCCCGCCGAGGCGACTGTCGGCTAGTCATTGCCTGACGCACTGCGCTTTTGCACACGCCGCGGCGGTGCCGCTTGTGCTTAGAAATTCAGCCGGTAGACTCTGTTTTCACTTGGCGGCTGCTTAGTTTTTAGGCGTAAGCGAGTGCCATACCGGCGGTCAAATGACCGAGCGCATCTGCGCTAAGTTAGAGCCGCACAGGTGCTTACGTCTCTGTTACGCGACTGTAAGCCATGCTGGCATACGTTTTGCGAAACGCCCGCCAATTGTCCCTCTGCGCGCGGGTTTAGGCCATCCAACCTTTTTGTCAGGAGTTTTTAACCTTGAGTAGTGCACGCCAGGACGCAATTGCCGCCGTCACTCATTACAAGTCGAACGGGCAGGCCCTGAATTTCCGAGAGACCCCTTCGAGTTCGATCTTCGCCGCGAACGTCTTCAACGACAAGGTCATGAAGGAGCGGCTCCCCAAGAGCGTCTACAAAGCCCTTCAACGGACGATCAAACAGAATGAAAGTCTCGATCCCACCGGCGCCGATGCGGTCGCCGCGGCCATGAAGGATTGGGCGATCGAAAAGGGCGCCACCCACTACGCCCACGTCTTTTATCCCCTCACGGGGCTGACCGCCGAGAAGCACGACAGTTTCCTATCGCCGTCGGATGATGGCGGGGCGCTGGCCGAGTTCTCCGGCAAGGAATTGATCCAGGGCGAACCGGACGCCTCCAGCTTCCCCTCGGGTGGCATTCGCGCCACGTTCGAAGCGCGCGGCTACACCGCGTGGGACCCCACCAGCCCCGCGTACATTCTCGAGAATCCCAACGGCACGACGCTGTGCATCCCCACGGCGTTCTGCTCGTGGACGGGCGAAGCGCTCGACAAGAAGACGCCCGTGCTTCGCTCGATGCAGGCTCTCAACAAGCAGGCTCAGCGAATCTTGAAGTTGTTCGGGCATACGAATGCCAGCCCGGTCACGGCGACCGCCGGTCCGGAACAAGAATACTTCTTGATCGATCGCAATTTCTTTTTCTCGCGTCCCGATTTGATCGCGACCGGACGCACGCTGTATGGTGCCAAGCCGCCCAAGGGACAGGAGTTCGAAGACCATTACTTCGGTGCGATCCCCGAGCGCGTATTGGCGTGCATGCTGGAGACCGAGCGCGAGCTCTACAAGCTGGGCGTGCCCGTTAAGACGCGTCATAACGAAGTCGCACCCGCACAGTATGAAGTCGCGCCGGTTTTCGAAAATGCGAACGTCGCCACCGATCATCAGCAGATGATCATGCTCACGCTGCAGCGCGTGGCCCAAAAGTACGGTATGGCCTGCCTGCTGCACGAAAAACCATTCGCCGGCATCAACGGGTCCGGCAAGCACGTCAACTGGTCGATGGGTTGCTCGGTGGGCAACTTGCTGGAACCGGGCGACAACCCGCACGAGAACGCGCAGTTCCTGGTGTTCTGCGCGGCCGTGATTCGGGCCGTCCACATGCATTCCGACTTGCTGCGCGTGACGGTGGCCTTCAGCGGCAACGATCATCGCCTGGGAGCCAACGAAGCCCCACCGGCGATTATCTCCATCTTCCTGGGCGACCAGCTTACCGATGTATTCGAACAAGTGGAAAAGGGGGGCGCCACGACTTCCAAGCGTCCGGGCACTCTTACCATCGGCGTGGACACGCTGCCGCCGCTGCCCAAGCACGCGGGCGACCGCAACCGCACCAGCCCGTTTGCCTTCACCGGCAACAAGTTCGAGTTCCGCGCGGTGGGCTCAAGCCAATCGATTGCCGGGCCGCTGGTCGTGCTCAACACGATCGTGGCCGAAAGCTTGGACTATATCGCCAGCGAGCTCGAAAAAGCGACTAGCGGCGACCCGAAGAAGCTCAATGCGGCGGTCCAGAAGGTGGTGCAAGACATCATCAAGGACCACAAGGCAATCATCTTCAACGGTGACAACTACACGCAAGAGTGGCATCAGGAGGCGGAAAGCCGCGGGCTGCCCAATTTGCGCAGCACCATCGAGGCGTTGCCCGCCTTGATCTCGAAGAAGAATGTCGCGGTGTTCGAGAAGTACGGCGTTCTGAGCGAGCGCGAAGTCCACAGCCGCTACGACATCTACGTCGAGCGCTACTGCAAGGACATCAATACCGAAAGTCTGTCGGCGCTGAACATGGCTAAGACCATGATCCTGCCGGCCGCCTATCGCTATCAAGGCGAGCTCGCCGCGACGGCTGCTTCGCTGAAAACGGCGCTGGGAGGCAACGTCGACATGAGCACGCTCAAGACGGTGACTCAACTGGTGGCCGACCTGGAGAAATCGATCGGGGGCTTGGAAACTGCTATGTCGCACCATGGCTCAGGCGATCTGTTGGCCGAGGCGAAGCACTTCCAAAACTCGGTCATTCCCGCCATGAAGGCCGTCCGCGACGTCGCTGACAAGCTGGAGGGCATCGTGGCCGACGATCTGTGGCCACTGCCCACCTATCGCGAGATGCTGTTCATCAAGTAAACACGCAAGCGAAGCACACTGGCACGGACGCAACTCGTGTTCATGGCCCTGGTGCAGACCAAGACGGTCTGGCCAGGGCCTCTTTTTGAACGCTTGCGCGGTTCTGGCGGGCGCCCTTGCGGCACCCGCGGGTGCATGCACCCGCTAGCGAGCAAATTGATCTTGTAGCGTCTCGGGCGTTCGAGGATATTCCCCCGCGAATTCCTGGGCCGCCCAACCCGGGGGTTCTGGTCGCACGGATGCGACGCCAAACCTGCCAAGCTACTCAGCCGATCCCGCTTCGCACGTTTGATCCACGGACACGAAGCCGAGCCGTCAAGGACGACCGCGCGTGCATCGCCTTCTGAACGCTTGGCTCGCCTTTCCACTGGCCGAGAGCTGGACCGGGCGATCCATTCGCCCCAAGCTCCATCTGTTGCGCCAGGACATGGGCCTGCCTTTTGCCGAGCGCAAAAGGCGGCGGCTTGCCCGCTTGGCCGAGGTGATCGATCGAGCCAGCCACGAGGTGCCCTACTATCGCGACCTGGTGCGCACTTCTCGCTTCGATGCCAAACGTGTTGCGCGCGATGAGCAATACCTGGCGGACTTGCCGTATCTCACCAAGGACATCTTGCGCGAGCAGGGCAAGCGCATGCTGTCCGAGCGCTATGATGGCCAACATCTCGAGTTGCGCAAGACGGGCGGGTCGACCGGGCCAACCACCGCGATTTATTACGATCGCGTCGCGCTCGACTGGAGTGCCGCCGTCAACTTGCTCGTGCGCGAATGGGCTGGCAAACCGCCGGGCGCCAAAGAAGTTCACCTGGCCAGCCGCTTTCCGGAAGTCTTTCCGTGGCGCGATCGCGCAAAAGAAAGCTGCAAGTGCTTGGCCATGAATCGGGCCAACATCTTTATCGATACCTTTGAGCCCTCCGGCCTGGAAGCGATCTGGCGCTCTCTGGCCCGGCATAAGCCGTACCTGCTGCAGGGCCACCCCTCGACCATGTATGCCCTTGCGGTGCATTTGCGGAACCGCCAGGTCGAAGCCAAGGGGCAGTTGCAAGTCTTCGAATCCACCGGCGAAGTGCTGGACGCGAGAAAGCGCGAGCTGATCGAAACCGTGTTTGGCTGCCGCGTCGTCGATCGATTCGGAAACGCGGAGTGCGGCGTCGTGGCCTACGAGCCGCTGGCGCTCAAACGCCAGCCCCTGCGCGTGGTCGATGCCGTGGCCTGGCCGGAGAACCTCGCGCACGAAGGCGGCACGCCCGAAATCGTGTTGTCCGGACTTTTAAACCGCGCCATGCCCCTGTTGCGCTATCGAACCGGTGATCTCGGCTTGCTCTCACAAGATGAAAGCGGGTTCGTGCTCGACCGCATCATGGGCCGCGTGCACGACGTGGTTCAGATCGGGCCAGATCGTTTCCCGACTCACTATATCCAGGACCTGGTCGATCGACTG
This sequence comes from Pirellulales bacterium, assembly GCA_035496575.1. Classification (GTDB taxonomy): domain Bacteria; phylum Planctomycetota; class Planctomycetia; order Pirellulales; family PALSA-1355; genus PALSA-1355. The sequence continues at coordinate 8,185 of DATJEN010000275.1, read as the reverse complement.
GATGGGGTCGAGGAGTTCCAGCTCGAACAACGTCGCGGAGGCGCACTGCGGCTGCGGCTGGTGGTACCGAACGCGGAGAGTCACTCGGCAATCTCGCGCCGAGTTGAAACCTGGTGGGGTAAGCGAGTCGAGCTCGAGTTCACCGATTTTGCCGGCCTCGAGCGGCGCGGCTGGCAACACAAGTTCCGCTACCTGGTCGACAGTGCGGCCGCCTAGCTGATTTCGATCCGTCGAACTCGGGCGCAGACCAACGTCCCTGCTCCGCCACAACACTCCTATGCCCCATTTGTCGCCGGTCAGCTTCGGGCATTCATCGGTGGCGTGGTCCGAACACCTGCCCTACCTGCGGCAACTGTTCGAGGATCACGAGGTGAGCCGTGTGTGCGAGCTGGGGGCCGGGGCCAATCCAGCTCTCGAGCTGCGTGAAACGAACAGTCGCGGCCTGGAGTACACGCTCCTCGACATTTCAGCAGCCGAACTCGCCAAGGCGCCAGCCGGCTTTCGCAAGGTGCAGGCCGACTTGTGCGATCCCCAGCTCGAGTTGGATGGGCAGTATGACTTTGTGTTCTCGCGAATGTTGCTCGAGCATGTGACCGACGCCCGGCAGTTTCACGCCAATGTTTGGAGAATGTTACGGACCGGCGGCGTGGCGTTTCATTTCTTTCCCACCTTGTATTCGCCCGTGTTTCTGGCCAACCGGCTCATTCGGCCGGCTTGGTCGGAAAGGCTGCTGCGAGCCCTTGCGCCTCGTGATCCGCAGCGCGAGAAGAAGTTCGCGGCCTATTACCGGTGGTGCCAAGGACCCAGCTCGCGGCAGATTCGCAGGTATGGCGAGCTTGGTTACGACGTGCTCGCCTACAAGGGCTTCTTCGGGCATGGGTACTACTCCAGAATTCCGCTGATCGGCCGGCTGCACCGGGTCGTCAGCGAGTGGCTTGTCGCGCATCCGCTGCCCGCGCTCACCAGTTACGCGTACCTGGTGCTGAAACGCCGTCTCAACTCGCCGGCTCAAGCCGTCGCCCCGTCGCGGTCTGGCGGCCGATCGCGCAGCTCTGGTGCCGAAGCATCTGCAGCCCGCGCCCTGTAGCGGCTGGTTGTTGCATCGCGACGGTGATCTCCTATCATGTGGCGTGTTGGTTTTCGCACGCGCCTGCCGTGCGGACCGCGCTTCTTGCCGCCTCGCGATGGTTGTTGCTTAAAGAGGGAACTCCCCCATGACCAAAGAAATGACTCCCAAGGAAGTGCTTGCCCTGTGCCGCGAAAAAGACGTCCGCAGCGTGGACCTGCGATTCATGGATTTTCCCGGACTGTGGCAGCATTTCACGATTCCCGTCAGCAAGCTGGAAGAGTCGGTGTTCGAAGATGGCTTGGGCTTCGATGGTTCGAGCATTCGTGGCTGGCAGGCCATTAACGAAAGCGACATGCTCGTCGTGCCGCAGCCGGAGACCGCGTTTCTCGATCCCTTCACCGAGCTGCCCACGCTAGTCATGATTTGCAACATCCAAGATCCGATCACGCGCGAGGATTACTCGCGCGATCCGCGCAATGTTGCGCGCAAGGCGGTCAATTTTCTCAAGAGTACGGGCATCGCGGACACGTGCTACATCGGCCCTGAAGCCGAGTTTTTTATCTTCGACGACGTGCGGTTCGATCAAAACGCGCACGAGGGCTACTACCACGTCGACAGCGTCGAAGGCGAATGGAACCGCGGCCGCAAGGAAAATCCCAACCTGGGATACAAGCTGCGCTACAAGGAAGGTTATTTTCCGGTCCCGCCCGCGGACCAAATGATGAACATCCGCAACGAGATGATGCAAACCATGATCGATTGCGGCCTGGACGTCGAAGCCCAGCATCACGAGGTGGCCACGGGCGGGCAGAGCGAAATCGACCTTCGCTTCAGCGACCTGGTGCGGATGGCCGACAACATGATGATCTACAAGTACATCATCAAGAATGTTGCCGCGCGGCACGCAAAAACAGTCACCTTCATGCCCAAGCCGCTCTACGGCGACAATGGCTCCGGCATGCACACGCACATCTCGCTGTGGAAGGGGAGCCATCCCTTGTTCGCCGGCAGCGGATATGCGGGCTTGAGCGAGATGGCCATGCACGCCATCGGCGGCTTGTTGCGGCACGCGCCGGCGATTCTCGCGTTTTCAAATCCGACGACCAACAGCTACAAGCGCCTGGTGCCGGGCTACGAAGCACCCGTAAACCTGGCGTACTCGCAGCGCAACCGGTCGGCCAGTTGTCGCATTCCGATGTACAGCCCGAGCCCCAAGGCCAAGCGGGTGGAATTCCGTTGCCCCGACCCGAGCTGCAATCCTTATCTCGCTTTTGCCGCGATGCTGATGGCCGTAATCGATGGAGTTCAGAACAAGATCAACCCGGGCGATCCGCTCGACAAGGACATTTATGACCTCGCGCCCGAGGAGCTGGCCGAAGTGCCCAAGACGCCCGGCTCGCTCGAGGAGGCACTGGGGGCGCTGCGCCGCGATCACGAGTTCATGCTGCGCGGCGACGTGTTCACGCCCGACGTCATCGACACCTGGATTTGGTACAAGACCGAGAAAGAAGTCGATGCGATGCGGCTGCGCCCGCACCCGTATGAGTTCTGCCTGTATTACGACATTTGAGGCGCGGCGTCCCGCCCGATGCAGACGTTCGCCGCGGCGCGCGGTGTAACGCCGCGGTCTTCTCTCCACTTGGAATCCAAATACTCGATGCCAATCTCGCGCGAAACACTGAAGCGGCTCGCCGCGTTCGATACGCCCACCATTTGCAACGTGATCGAGCTGTTCGAGGTGCGGCCTCGCTACGCCGGCTACATGAACGGCCAGATCAAATCGAACTTCCCCGAGATGCCACCCATGGTGGGCTTCGCCAGCACGGCTTCGTTTCGTGCTGGCGCTTTCCCCGGCACGGGTGATGCCTATGGTTCGATGGAGCGCCAGGTGGAGGGCTTCGCGGAGTTGCCGGGGCCCGCTGTGGTCGTGTTTCAGGACCTGGACGATCCGGCCGTTGGCGCCACTTTTGGCGAGGTAATGTGCTCGACCTATAAGGCGTTCGGCTCCGTGGGGCTCATCACTTCCGGTGGTGGCCGCGACTTATTGCAGGTCAAAGCCATCAACTATCCCGTTTTCACGGGATCGACGATTTGTTCGCACGCTTGTTGTCACATCTTGCATATCGGCATGCCGGTGCGGGTTGGCGGACTGGTGGTCAATCCGGGCGATCTGCTGCACGGAGATGCGAATGGGGTTACCAACATTCCCGTCGACATCGCGACCGAAGTTGCCGAGATCGCGCAGCCGTTCGTCGACGCCGAGAAGATCGTGCTGGACTATGTGAATGGCCCGGGCACGAAGACTTCGGCCGGACTCACCGCCGCCCGCAAGGAATACGGCGCAGTGGTGAACCGCTTGACCGAGAGTGTCAAGCGCAAGGCAAACCGCTAACGAGCGGCCGACTTTGGCACCGCGCGCGAGCGTCACCTGCACATGGTCAGGTGACCAGCGGCGTGCCTCCGGGTCCGCCACCCTCGGACAACGCTTGCTGCCGCAGAGCCGCCGCGCCGAGCAGGCCACCCATGCCCATCGATTCAACGGCCGAACTCGGCACGAGCATGAGCGCGCCCTTCTCTTTCAATCCCTCGTACAGCATGTTCATGGCGCGCAGGTGCAGTGCCGTGGGATTATCGTGGTAGCTTTTGGCGGCCGTGTGAAAGAGATTGGCAATCTCGACTTCCGCCTCGCCCAGAATAATGCGCGCTTGCTTTTCGCGCGAGGCCTGGGCTTCACGAGACATCGCATCTTGCAGGGCCTCGGGGATGACCACGTCGCGCATTTCGACCGATTGCACGGTCACGCCCCAGGGGTTTGTGCGTGCATCGATCAACTGCTGCAATTCGAGCTCAATTTGTTCGCGTCCGCGAAGCAAGTTTGTCAGCGACGTGCGTCCGATGATATCGCGCAGCGCCGTCTGCGCGGCCCAGCTCACGGCCTGTGCGTAGTCTTGCACTTCTAGGGCTGCCTTCTCGGCGTCGTACACCATCCAGAACAGCACCGCGTCTACGTTGACGGGCACGGTGTCGGAGGTGAGCGTCTGTTCGGCGGCAAAGTTTGTGGTGATCGTTCGCTGATCGATCCACACGGTCACGCTGTCGAAGAATGGCACGATCCAAAAAAGTCCTGGCCCGCGCAACCCGACATAGCGGCCCAAGTGCAGCACGACCGCGCGTTCCCATTGTCGGGCCACGCGGGGCGCCAGCGACAGCACGGCGCCGATGACAAGTCCGACCGGCAACAGCCACGGCTGGTTCCGCACCACGGCCAGAACGATGCCTGCCGCCAGCGGAATGAGAAACACGATCACCGCCACGATGTTCACGTGGGGGCTGGGCAGCTTGATGTTGACCTCGGGCGGCTTGCTAACTCTCTTTTTTCTCGCGACGGCCATGAGGCTTCTCCTTGCGGCCCGCACAGAGCCGCTGTACTTGTAATAGCACTTCTTCGGACGTAAAACCGCGGCCCGCGGCCTCGGCTAGGAATTGCTCGGTCAGATCGCTGAGTTGCTGGGCGCGTTTAACACCCGTCGAGCTTGCGCCGGCCGGCAGGGTTTTGACGAATGTTCCGACTCCCCGCCGCGAGGCCAGGATGCCCTGGGCTTCCAGCTCGGCGTAAACCCGGGCCACCGTGTTGGCGTTGATCTTCAAGTCGACGGCCAGTTGGCGGACGGTAGGCAGTTGCTGCTCCAGGCCAAGCCGCCCCGTGACGATCGCTGCCTTGATCGCCCGCTCGAGCTGAGCATAGAGCGGCAAAGGATCGTGAGCGTCGAGGGCGAACAGGCTGGCCATTGCCCTATTGTACTAATAAAATAGTACAATGGCAAGTCCCGGCGGTCAGGGCTCAATTTCCCCGGCCGCTCAGGACGGACGCGATGTTTTCGGCATCGACCGGCTCGATCAGCCCGCGTTCGCAGATAATCGATCGGATCAAATGGGCCGGCGTGACGTCGAAGGCCGGGTTGTAGACGCTGATTCCATCGGGCGCGGTTTGTCGGCCGAAGCCGTGCGTGATCTCACGCGGATCGCGGTGTTCGATGGGTATTGCGTCGCCGTTTGCAAGAGACAAATCGAACGTGCTCGACGGCGCGGCCACATAAAAGGGAATCGAGTGCGCCGCCGCCAGCACGGCGAGCGAGTAGGTGCCGATCTTGTTCGCCGTGTCGCCGTTCGCGGCAATCCGGTCCGCGCCCGTCACGACGGCCTGCACGCGTCCCTCTCGCATGACTTGTGCCGCCATGGAATCGCAGATCAGCGTCGTTTCGATGCCACGCTGCGCGAGTTCCCAGGCGGTCAGGCGCGCCCCCTGTAGCAGCGGCCGCGTTTCATCCACGTAAACATGCACGCGTCTGCCCGACTCGTGCGCGTTGAAGAATAGCGCAAGCGCGGTGCCATAGTCGGCCGTCGCCAGCCCGCCGGCGTTGCAATGTGTCAGCACTCCTTGGCCGTCACGAAGCAAACGGGCGCCATGCTCGCCAATCTTGCGGCACATGGCGCGGTCTTCCGCTTCGATAGCTCGTGCTTCGGCCAACAGCACGATCAGCACCTCGCGCGGCGACATCTTGCCGCGCAGCGTCTCGGCGCGGGCCGTCATGCGATCGAGAGCCCAAAACAGGTTTACGGCAGTCGGGCGGCTAGTGGCCAGTTCTTCGCGTACCTGTCCGAGCCGCATGTAGAACGTGCCCTCGTCCGCGCGAGTGACATCTTGCAACCCCAGGCACAGGCCATACGCGGCGGCGATTCCGATGGCCGGCGCCCCGCGGACACGCAGCGATTTAATCGCCTCCCAGACGCCCTTCACGTCGCGGCACTCGACCTCGACCAGCTCCATCGGCAGTCGAGTCTGGTCAATCAATACCAGGTGGCCGTCAGTGTTGCCGACCCAAGCGAGGGTCGGGACGGGACGAGCCGGCTCAGCAGCCATGGCCTTCCTTCTGCGCGGCGAAGCGGCGGCTGCACGGCAAATGGAACGTGTGGGCCACGGCTTCGTTGGTCACTTCGCCTGCCATGACGTTGATGCTGTGGGCCACGCTCGGCAGCTCTTGGGCGGCGCGCTCGACGCCTAGATTCGCGATCGAAAGCGCCCAGCGCAGCGTCACGTTGCACAGGGCATAGGTGCTCGTACGGCCGACGGCGCCCGGCATGTTGGTGACGCAATAGTGCAGCACGTCATCGACGATGTAGGTCGGCTGACTGTGCGTGGTGGGATGGCTGGTTTCGACGCATCCGCCCTGATCGATCGCCACATCAATGATCACGCTGCCCGGCTTCATGAGCGCAAGGTCGGCACGCTCGATCAGCCGCGGCGCTTTGGCGCCCGGGATCAGCACGGCGCCGATCACCAGGTCAGCCCGCGCGAGCTGATCGCGGATGGTGTGCCGGTCGCTGTAGAGCGTATCGACGTTGGCGGGCATGACATCGTCGAGATAGCGCAGGCGGTCCATGTTGATATCGAGCAGGCCGATATCGGCCCCGAAGCCGGCGGCGACCTTGGCGGCATTCGCGCCCACGATTCCGCCGCCCAAGATGGTGATGTGCGCGGGAGCAACGCCGGGCACGCCGCCCAATAGAATGCCGCGCCCCATTTGCGGGCGCTCCAGATATTTAGCGCCTTCTTGAATGCTCATGCGGCCTGCCACTTCGCTCATCGGAGTCAACAGTGGCAGCCGCCCTTCGCTATCGCGCAATGTTTCATAAGCAGCCGCGGTGGCCCCCGAGGCCAGCACGGCTTCGGTGAGCGCGCGATCGGCCGCGAAGTGGAAGTACGTGAAGACGATCTGACCTGGGCGCAACAGTGGCCATTCGTCCGGCAGGGGCTCTTTGACCTTCATGATCATGTCCGCCCGCGCGAACACTTCCGCGGCCGAGCTCACGATCTCGGCGCCCGATTGTTCATAGGCCTGGTCGGGCAATCCGGAGCCGAGCCCCGCGTTCTGTTCGACCAGCACGCGGTGGCCCGCCCGCACCAGTTCTTCGACGCCGACAGGCAGGATGGCGACGCGGTATTCGTCGCGCTTGATTTCTTTGGGCACTCCGACGATCACGGTGAACTCATCCTTGCAAAAGGCGCGTCATTGAGTGCAAAGCGGAAGTGACGAAACGAGACGTATGCGATGGTCTAATACCTCAAGATACACCACAGCGCCCGAAAGCCGTCGCGCCAGCCGATCTTCTTGCCTTGGGCGTACGTTCGGCCGGAATAGCTGATGGGCCGCTCGTAAATCCGCACGCCGGGCACGCGAGCCACTTTCGCCGTCAGCTCCGGCTCGATACCGAAACGGTTTTCGCGCAGCGTGGGAGCGATTTGTTCGATGATTTCGCGGCGGAACATCTTGTAGCAGGTTTCGATATCCGACAGGTTCAAATTCGTGAACAGGTTGGAAACGAGTGTCAGGAATCGATTGCCCGCCGAGTGCCAAAAATAGAGCACGCGCTGGCTATCGCCGGTAAATCGGCTGCCGAAGACGACGTCCGCCTGGTTTTCGATGATTGGTTGCAGCAGACGCGCGAAGTCGGCCGGATCGTACTCCAGGTCGGCGTCCTGAATCACGACCACGTCGCCGCGGCACTGGGCAAACCCGCTTCGCAGCGCCGCTCCCTTGCCTTGGTTTCGCTCGTGAAAGATCAGCCGAATGTCGGGCTCGCCGCGATGCCGCTCCAAAACCTGCCGGGTGCCATCAGTGCTAGCGTCGTCGGCCAGGATGATTTCAGAGCGGATGCCGCAGTTGCGAATCCGCCGGATGACTTCCTCGACCGTGCCCGCCTCGTTGTAGACGGGCACGACCACCGAGAGCAGAAAGTCGTCGCTCAAGCGATAAATGCCCAGCCGGCGGCACACGGCAGGGCCGAGCAACTGTTCGAGCAGGTCAACCGTATCGCGCGAGCCGCTTTCGCCGCCGATTTCCTGCTGCCACTGGGCAAGCCTTTCCTGCAACTGCGAAAGCTCGGGCACCGTGAGTGGGTCGCGGCTTGCTGGCATTGGTTTTGATGGTTGCGTGGCTGAAATGTTATTCATTCATCGTAAATCACACCGCGACGCCGCTACAAGTATCGCGGCGTGCGCTCGGAAAATCCCGCATGAATCGGCCGACAATTGTCCGGTTAAGGGCCGCTCAACTT
>DATJEN010000274.1:0-30220 GCA_035496575.1 Pirellulales bacterium | reverse complement strand
GCGTTTTGCCTTCGCCCGCCACTTGCATCTTGCGCTGGCCAACGGACGTCTGTTGTGGCTGCCGCGGCACGTTCTTGTGCACCGCCGTGTTCTCATTGTGCGGATCGGGCAGGCCCGGCTCGTGAGCGACCGCGCGCGGATCACCCGGCCAGGCCGGACCATAGATGCCGATGTCGGTCTTGCCGTCGCCGTCCCAATCTCCGGTGACAGGACGATCGCCTTTGTGCCCGAGCTTGGCCCATAAGTCGCCCTCATCCCATGCGCCGTCGTCATTGAGGTCAATGTACCAGTGCCCATCTTTGAAGATGCCCACCTCGTACTTGCCGTCGCCGTTGAAGTCGCCCGCGACGGGGATCCCGCCGCGAATGCCGAATCGCAGCTTTCGCACCTTTCCGCCAGACAAAGCGTTGCCGGGCAACAGCCATTCGCCGCCTGCCATATCCTTGTCGGCCCACACGGCTTCATCATCGGGCCGCATGGTCGTCAATTGAACAAGCTGTTCATCATCGCGAGATCCGCGTGGGTTTCCGGCGTCGACGATGCTCAGGTGCCACGTGTAGAGCGCACCTCCGGTTCGTGTGAGCTGCGGCCTTACCAGGTACGGGAACACATACTCGAGCGGCGGCAGCACGGGTGGCGCGGGGTTGAAGAATGGAAGCGCCACGATGGGCTCCGGCGAGACGATGGGAGGCAGAAGTTCGATCGTGGCAACCGTCGTCAGCACGACGCTGAAGTTGTTGTCCGTTGAGTTGCCGCCCCGCCCTAGCCCGATGGCCAAGATCGCGTCGTTCTGCGGTGACGATACGAGCGCGGCAAGGACGGCGGGGTCGGTTGGCACCAGGCTGCTGACGACGACGCCACCGGTGGAGCCCGGCGTGTCGATGCCGTCGTAGTATCCGCTCGGCTTCACGTCGTAGACTGCATACGTTCCTGGTGGCAGGCCTGCGAACGAGTAATGCCCGCTGGCATCGGTCGTGGTCGTGATGGGCTGGTTGACCGGATAGTGCCCCCCTAGCGCCATCGAGCCGAGAATCGGCAGCCCGGTAATGCCATCGCGCAACTCGAGCGTGACGCCCGCCAGGCGCGTGTCGTCTGGCGTGAGCTTGCCGTCGCGCACGGCCAGCACATTGGGAACGTCTCCCGCGTGCTCAACTTCGATGGGGGGACCATCCTGAAATACAAAACCGGAAAGCGTGCCGGGCGGGACTTCGCAGAAGTTGTAATTGACCGCCTGCACCGCGGCGCCCAGAGCAATTTGAGTAATCAGGTCGTCGGCTACCGTGCCGCCGGCCGAGCCCGCATGCTCGTCGTCATCAAAGTAGCCAGCCGGTTGCAGCTCGTGGACGCCGTAGGCTCCCGGCGCCAGGTTTTGGAAGCGATAGAAGCCGCTTGCGTCTGTCGTGGTCGACCCTAACACGTTGCCATTCGCATCGAGCAGCAAGATCGTGACGCCGGCGATGCCCGGCGCGTTGGGCGTGTTTTCGCAATCGCCGGTGGTGTCGACGTGCACGTAGCCGCTGATACTCGATGGCAGCAATTCGCCGAAGTTGTAATTCTCGGCATGCACTCCGGGCATGAGCATGACGTCGGTGATGGAGTCGCCCGGGTTGTGGGCCGTGCCGCCCTCGGTACCTGGCGTGTCGAGGCCGTCGTAATAACCGGCCGGCTGCAGCTCGCGGACGCCATACGTACCTGCGGGCAGGCCCATGAAGCAATAAAGCCCGCCAGCGTCGGTGATTGCCGTGGCGCCCGTCGGCTGCCCGTTGGCATCCAACAATTGCAAAGTCACGCCGGCGATGCCAAGTTCGCCCGGTTCCTTGATGCCATTGTTGTTCAAGTCGCTATAGACGTAACCGCACAGCTCCGAGGGCGGCACTTCACAAAAATCGTAGTGCACCGCCTGCACGCCGGAGAGCAGCAAAATTTGCGTGATCAAATCATTGCTCGCCTGACCGCCGGCCGAGCCGACATGCTCGTCGCCGTCGAAGTATCCGGCTGGTTGCTCCTCGCGAATGCCGTAGGTGCCCGGCGGCAGCTGTTCGAAGATGTAATGGCCGGCCGCATCCGTGGTGGTCGTCCCAATCACATTCCCGTTGGCGTCCAGCAAGTGAATGACCACGCCAGGCAGGGGCGGCGCGTCAGGATTGTTCTCACAATCGCCGGTCGCATCGACGTGCACGAATCCGCTGATGCTGACGGGCAGCAACTCGCAGAAGTTGTAGTTGATGGCATGTACGCCCGACATCAGCACCACGTGCACGATGGTGTCGGTCGAAACATCGCCGCCGGCCGAGCCCGCGTGTTCGTCGCCCTGAAAGTATCCGGCCGGCTGCACTTCATGAACGCCATAGGTGCCGGGTGCCATGCCGTCGAAGCGGTAGTTGCCTTGGGCATCGGTCAGAGTTGTTGCAACAATGTGCCCGGCGGCATCCAACAATTGGATGGTGACGCCGGCAATAGGAGGCGTATCGGAGCGTCCGTCACAGTCGCCAGTGGTGTCGATGCCCACGTGGCCCGCGATGCCAACTGGCAGCAGCTCGCAGAAGTTGTAATTGATGGCGTGTACTCCGGACATCAGCACCACGTGCACGATGGTGTCGGTCGAGACATCACCGCCGGCTGAGCCCGCGTGTTCGTCGCCCTGGAAGTATCCAGCCGGCTGCACTTCATGAACGCCGTAGGCGCCGGGCGCCATGCCGTCGAAGCTGTAATTGCCTTGGGCGTCCGTGAGCGTCGTGCTAATGACATGCCCACCCGCGTCGAGCAGTTGGATCGTGACACCGGCGATCGGCGGAGTGTCGGAGCCTCCATCGCAATCGCCGGTCGTGTCGATGCCCACGTGGCCCGAAATACCTACCGGCAACAGCTCGCAGAAGTTGTACTGGGTGGCATGCACGCCCGAGAGCAATACGATTTGCGTAATGAGGTCGTCGGAGACCACGCCTCCGGCCGTGCCCGCATGTTCGTCGTCGTCGAAATAGCCGGCGGGTTGCACCTCGTGAACGCCATAGGTTCCGGGCGCCAGTTTGTCGAAAATGTAATTGCCTTGCGCGTTGGTCGTGGTGGTGGCGATCACTTTTCCGTTGGCGTCCAGCAGTTGAATGACAACCCCGGCAATGGGCGGCGTATCGGAGCCGCCATCGCAGTTGCCGGTCGTGTCGACGCCCACGTGCCCGGCGATACTCACCGGTAGCACTTCGCAAAAGTCGTAGTGCACGCCGTTGATCGCGGTGGTGAGGACAATCTGGCTGATCTTGTCGTTGTTGACGACCACGCCACCGGCCGAACCCACGTGGGCATCGTCCTCGAGCCAGCCTGCCGGTTGTTCTTCCAAAACGGTGTACGTGCCGGCAGCCAGATTGTCGAACAAGTAATCGCCGTGTGCATCGGTCGTGGTGGTGCGAATGACGTTGCCCGAGCCGTCGATCAGGTGCATCACCACGCCGGCGATACCCGGCGTATCGGGATTCGTTTCGCAGTCGCCAGTAACGTCGTTGCCCACGTGACCGCGAATCGAGTTGGGCACGGCTTCGGCAAAGTCATTGCGAACGCTGTTGTCGCCGCCGAGCAGATCGATCTGGCTCAAGATGTCCGGTGTCACGACCACGCCGCGCACCTGGCCGTCGACGGTGCCAGGGCTTGCGCCGACGCTGAAGTAACCGCTGGGCTGTGTTTCCACCACTCGATACGTGCCGATTCCCAGGCCATCGAACTTATAAGCGCCATTCGTATCCGTGACCGTCGTCAGCCCGGTGGGAATATAGGCCGCGCCATCGAGCTCGAGCAGCGTGACCGTCACGCCGTCGATTCCTTGGTCGCCTGCATCTTGGTGGTTGTTCAAATTGTGGTCCGAGTACACCACGCCCGACAGCGAATTGGGCTTGGGGACTTGCTTGACGACCGCGACGGCGCCTGCGGTCAGGTCCGACAGATCGACGGTCGGCGAGTAGGCGTCGTTCGGCAAGTCGACGTGCGAGCCGCTGGAGGCGTCGGCGTTCGCGAAGTTCTGGTCGAAATCGTCCCAGTACTGAGTCGACGTTGTAATGTCCTCGTAATGCGGCGCGGTGAACGAGGTGGTGAAGTGCGAGCGCTGAAACTCGCCACCTTCGGCGACGGCGTTCATGTCGATATCATCACCGTCGACGAACTGGAATTCGTCGACGTCGATGCTGAGTTGCAGCTTCTCCCCGGCTTCGAACCCGGAGAGATTGATGACCATCTGCATGCCGCCGTCGACCACCTGGGTCGAGAGGACCTGGAAGCCGTCGTGCGAGACGATGGTCAGCGGATTGGACTGAAACACGCCAAAGCCGCCTGGCGCCGTATCGAAGAACACGTCCCCCGACGAGCGTCCGTCGCGCAGCTTGTCGCCATCGATAATGATCTGCGTGAGCTGGGTGCCGGGCGCGCCGCCTTGAAACGAAAACTGCAAGATGTTGGGCTTGTCGTCATCTCCGGCGGCCTGCTCGTAGTACACGCTCGCGACGTGGAGATCGGCCGCCATGAGCCGCCGCGTCTCCATTTCTTCGATGCGGCACATCCGCGGCCGGCGCACGCTCTCGTGCGCTCCATCGATGCGATGCTTGCCGAGCCAGCGTTGGCCCAGGCGCGAAATCTGGTTGAGCAAACTCACTTCGCAAGCCTCCCTGTGTGAGTCGTTCCGTTTCGGCGAAGGCCCGTCCTGGGCCGACGCAAGGTCGCCCTTAGCGGATCCGGGCCGGTGGCGTACTTCCGGCCGTGTCAGCCGCTGGGCTAGCCGGCTTTAGCTTCCAAACGCGGACCGTGGTGTCATAGCTGCCTGAGATGATCTGCCCGCTGTCGGCGTCATAGGACAAAGCCGCGATGGATCCGGTGTGGCCTGCCAGTCGATCGGCCTCGGAACCGGTCTGCCAGTTCCAAACCCGCACCAGGTTGTCGCTGCCGCCGGTGGCAATCAGGTTGTCGCCGCACACCGCCATGGAGAGCACCTTGCCGGCGGGGCAGGCAAACTCGTGCAGCCCTTCGCCCGAGCGAACGTCCCACAGCGAGATCACGCGTCCTTCTCCGGCGGACACGAGCGTGTCTCCCTGAGGCAAATAGGCCAGCGTGCGAATCCGCCCCCGTCCGGCAGCGAACTCCAATTGCATAGTGCCGCTGGGCCAGCTCCACACTCGGATTTGTCCGTTGCGTCCGGCAACCGCGAGCTGCTGCCCATCCGGAGAAAATGTGACGGCGCGCAGGTCGGTGCTGGGTCCGACCAGCTCCTTGATTTGGGATCCGGTGTTCGCGTCATAGAACCGCACGGTGGGCTCGAAACCCACGGCGGCCAGGACGTCACCCTTGGGATGAAATGCAATCGCGTACAACGAACGCGCGTGCGGGCCCGCGGAGTGCAGACGCCGCCCCGTGCTCACCTCCCAGAAAATCACCTGCCGGTCGTCGCCACAGGATGCCAGCAATCGGCCGTCGGGGCTGAACGCCAGGCTGCGCACCCAGTCGTCGTGCCCCTTCAGAGTGTGCGTGATCTGACCGTTTTCCGTGCTCCAAATCCGCACGACGTGATCATCGCCGGCGGTTGAAATCTGGGCGCCGCCTGGGCAAATCGCCACGGCCGTGATGACCGGCGACTTGGTCTTAATCTGGCCACGTTGGGTTCGAATGATCTTGGTTGGCTTGAGCGCGTCTGGATTCTGGCCGTGCGCCCGCCCACCCATGACCGCGGCGGTTGCAAGCGCAAGCGCGAAAAAAAGTCGTAAGCAACGCATCGGAAAGGGTCCTAGGGCGGGTGCTGCGGCGCGATCGTTGCCGCCAAGCGCAATCTGAGGGAACCAAGGTGGGAAAACGGGCCGGTGTGGGGTTCGCCACACGAGCGCTCCACGATCTGGTATCGGCTAGAGCGATGGTAGCGCCCGAGCACAAGAGAGAAAGGCTGCCGCCCCCCTCGGCCCCGGCGGTATCTCCGGGCAAGGCAGGCGAACTTTGCGGCGCGTCAGCGTATCCGCAGCCCTAAATGACAGCGTTGCCTTCACGCTTTGGAGGGGCCCGCTTGCCGCTCCCCCGGCGGTCCGTCCGCGGCTGGCGGACGAGGGATAAGCAACAGCTCGGGTGCGCTACGAGCGTTGCTCGCGTGCTTTACGAGCGCTGCTCGATGGGAATGAACGCCCGTTCGCGTGGCCCGGTATAGATTTGGCGCGGGCGTGCGATCTTCTTGTTGGGCGATTCGTGCATTTCCATCCAGTGGGCAATCCAGCCGGGCAAGCGGCCGATCGCAAACAACACGGTGAACATCTGCACCGGGATGCCGATGGCCCGATAGACGACCCCGGAATAGAAGTCGACGTTCGGGTACAGTTTGCGCTCGATGAAATAGGGATCGTTGAGCGCGACTTGCTCGAGTTGCTGCGCGATTTCAAAGATCGGGTCGTTGATGTGCCGCTTGGCCAGCAGCTTGTCGCACGTGCGCTTGATGATCGTCGCGCGAGGATCGTAGTTCTTGTAAACCCGGTGGCCGAAGCCCATCAGGCGGAAGCCGCTGTTTTTGTCTTTTGCCTTTTCGACGTATTTGGCGACATTACCTCCATCGGCGCGAATGACTTCGAGCATTTCGACGCAGGCCTGGTTGGCCCCGCCGTGCAGCGGTCCCCACAGCGCACAAATGCCCGAGGAAATCGAGGCGAACAGATTGGCATCGCTCGACCCCACCATGCGCACGGTTGACGTGCTGCAATTCTGCTCGTGATCCGCGTGCACGATCAGCAGCAGGTTCAGGGCTTCCACAAAATCGGGATCGAGCATGTAAGGCTCGCTCGGCACGCTGAACATCATCCGCAAAAAGTTCTCGCAATAATCGAGATCGTTCTGCGGGTAGACGAACGGCTGCCCGATCGATTTCTTATACGCGTAAGCCGCGATCGTCGGCAGCTTGGCGATCAATCGATGGACCGACACCTCGACTTGCTTTGGATCGCGCGGGTTGAGCGAGTCCTGATAGAAAGTCGACAATGCACCGACCACGGAACTGAGAATGGCCATCGGGTGCGCATCGCGAGGAAAGCCGTTGTAAAACGAGCGCATGTCCTCGTGCAGCATGGTGTGCCGCCGCAAGGACGTGCGGAAGCGCGAAAGCTGCTCGGCATTGGGCAGCTCGCCGTAAATCAGCAGGTAGCTCGTCTCGATGAAATCGCAACGCTCGGCGATGACTTCGATCGGGTAACCGCGGTAGCGAAGAATTCCCTGGTCACCGTCGAGATAGGTAATCGCGCTCGTCGTCGAGCCGGTATTGACGTAACCCTCGTCGAGCGTGATGTAGCCGGTCTGCGCCCGCAATTTCGAGATGTCGACGGCCCGTTCGTTTTCGGTGCCCACGAGAACGGGTAGTTCGAGCTGCTGATCGCCGATCTGGAGCTTGGCCCCCTCGCTCATCAACACATTCCTTTCGAGGTTCCTCTTCATGGACGGTCGGATGCGATTCTGTTCCAGCACGCGCGGCTAGCGGGCGAGAGCCTCAGTTTAGCTGGTCTGTCGCGCCCAGACAACGACCGGCGGATCGCGGGGCGCATGCGCGACGCAACATTACAAAACCAGACAAAGCCTATTCGAACGCGCAATAGGCGCAATAGGCATGGAGCGGCGGCCGCGACGGCATTAGCGCACGACGGTGCCGGCAGGCGCGGTGGTGCGAGCGAGGTAATCTTCGTCGAAGATCGTCGATACCGGGACTTCGCGCTGCAGCTTGGCTAAATATTCTCCCTGCCGCTTGTCCTTGCCGCCGTCCTGCAGCGCCTGTTTGATTTCCTTCTGCACTTCGGTAAAGGCGGCGCGCTGGGCCGGCTCGCGCTGCAGCACGCGCACGATGTGAAAGCCGTCCTCATCCTCGATGATGCGGCTGAGCGTGCCGATCGGCAGCGAGAACAGCGCGGCATCCAAGGTCGTGGAGCGCAAGCTGCCTTGGTTCGTCCACTCGTGAACGCCGCCCTCTTCGGCCGCGACTTCTTGCGAATGGGCCTTGGCCACCGAGGCAAAGGGCGCTCCGCGCATAAGCTCGTTTCCCCAGCGTGCCAGACTCTGGAACGCCGCCTGCTTCGAATCGAAGTTCTGGAACTTGACCGAGATTTGTTCCCAACGCACGCGGGCCAGCGAGTCCCATTTCGCGACGTGCTCCTGATAGTACTTCAGCATCTGCTCATGCGTGGGCGGCGTGGGATCCTTCTTCGTCTGTTCCGTGATCCAACTGCCGGCCATCTGCCGCTCGACAAACACGGTGCGCTGCGAATCGAGCGAGGTGCCGTAGCGGCGCAGCTTGGTTTCCAGGTCGGGAACGCTCAGGGCCTTGTGCTCCTCCATCAGCCGCTTGATCTCGTGCGAGTTGAAGTACTCGCGAATCATCTTCTCATGCTTGCCGAGCCCCTCGGCCGGAACCTTCTTATGCAGCTCCGTGAGCAATAGCTTCACCTTTACGATCTCGTCGATCGCCCGTTTCATCATTTCCCGCCGCGCGGTATTGAGTTGTTCCTCGCGATCGACCTTGGTCAGTTGCGATAGCTCGGCCTGGTGTTGGGTTTCAATGAGCGCGATTTGCTGGTTAACCATCAGCAGGACTTCGCTGGCCTGCACGACCTCGGTACCGACGTGGGCGACAATTTCGGCCGGATCGTAGGGTGGCTCGGCGGGCGATTTACGCGGCTTGCTGGGCGCCGCCGTCGTGGCAGGTGGGACCGACATGGGCGGAGCCGCGACCGGAGCCGGCCGGGACGGGTCGGCGCTGCCTCCCGGCCAAGACGCGGGCCGACTGGCATTGGTTGGAAAGGCAGGCCCGCTCGGCCCAGCGTTGATCGGAAGTTGCGGCACGCCGATCGCCATTCCACCAGGGCGCGGTTGGCCAAGTTGCCCATCGCCATAACCGCCGGCCGCATAGGGGTCGCCGAAACCCGGGTCAGGCAGGACCTGGGCGACGACTGCCGGGGACAAGCGCGCAAGGGCAGCGCCAACGAGAAGGATCATCACAGCCAGCAGACGAATGTTGCTTCGCCGCACGAGTGATCTTTCGCGAGCGCCGCACTGGAACATTGCCGGCGCAAACCAATTGAAACGGGAGAAATCCCCACCGCGGACGAGGTTCGCCAAAACAGCTTGCAAAGCCGCTTTAGCGGGGCGGGATTATAGGACCGACCGCTATGGGCTGCAACAGAGTTTGCACCACTTCGACAGCCGAGCCTGGCTGCGTAAGTTCTGTGGGAATCGGCAAATAAGCAGTCCGATCATCGACGATGCGCAGCCGTCCGCCGCTCTTTTTGGCTAGCTGTTCGATCCCTTTCCGACCGGCATAACCCAAAACGACGAAACTGTCTTCCAGGTGTATCGATTCGATCTCCCACCCATGGGCCCAAATCCGCAGCCGTGCCAGCATCAGCAAGCGGTCGACTTCGGCCGGGCGCGGGCCAAAGCGGTCGACCAGTTCGTCGGCCAGATCTTCCCATTCCGCAATCGTCGATAACCGGGCCACGCGACGATAGAGGTCGATCTTGAGCCGCATATCCGGCACATAGGAGCGCGGAATGTACGCCTGGCACGGCAGATCGACGCTGACGTCGACCGTCACTTTCGGCGGGAGTTGCTTCAGCTTGCGGACGGCTTGTTCCAGCAGTTCGCAGTAGAGTTCATAGCCTACGGTCGCGATGTGCCCGCTCTGTTGGGTGCCCAGGATGTTGCCGGCGCCGCGAAGTTCGAGATCGCGCATGGCGATGGCGAAGCCGGCCCCCATGTGGCTGAATTCTTCGATGGCGCGCAACCGTCGTGACGCGGTGGCCGACAGGTGCCGCTGCGGATCGATGAGCAGATAGCAATAGGCGCGATGCTTGTACCGCCCGACCCGCCCGCGCAATTGATGCAGATCGGCCAGCCCGTATCGGTCGGCTTCGTCGATGAACATCGTGTTGGCATTGGGAATATCCAAGCCGCTTTCCACGATGGTCGTGGCCAGCAAGACGTCAAAGCGGTGGTCCACGAAATCGACCATCACGCGCTCGAGCTCACCCTCTGACATCTGGCCGTGTCCGACCGCGATGCGAGCCTCGGGCACTATCTGCTCGAGCCGCTGGCGAATTTTTTCGAGATCCTTCACGCGGTTATGCACGAAATAAATCTGGCCGTCTCGATTGAGCTCGCGCATGATCGCGTGGCGAACCAGGTCGGGCTCGAATCGGGTGACGCGTGTTTCGATAGCCAGCCGGTCGTGCGGCGGCGTTTCGAGATTCGAAATGTCGCGCACGCCCAAGAGCGACAGGTGCAAGGTGCGCGGAATAGGGGTGGCCGTCATGGTCAGCACGTCCACGGTTTGACGCAGCGCCTTGAGCCGTTCCTTGACTTCGACGCCAAACCGCTGCTCTTCGTCGATGATGACCAGGCCGAGGTTTTCAAACTGCACGTCATGCTGGGCCAGGCGGTGCGTTCCGATCACGATATCGAGCGCTCCGGCCGCGAGCTTGTCGACGATTTCGCGCGTTTCTCGCGGCGAGCAGAAGCGCGATAGCGAAGCCACCGAAATCGGGAACTCGGCCATGCGGGCGCGAAACGTGCGCAGATGTTGCTCGGCCAGGATCGTGGTGGGGACCAGCACGCCGACCTGAAACCCGCTGTCGACGGCCTTGAACGCCGCTCGCATCGCCAGCTCCGTCTTGCCGAAACCCACGTCGCCGCACAGCAGGCGGTCCATTGGGCGGGGCTGCTCCATATCGGCCTTGATCGCCGACATCGAGGTGAGCTGGTCCGGCGTTTCCACGTAGGGAAACGAAGCATCGAACTCGCGCTGCCAGGCCGTGTCGCCGCGAAATGAAATCCCGGGTCGCAGCGCGCGGGCTGCTTGCAATTGCAGCATGTCGGCGGCCAGGTCGGTGACCGCCTGCCGGGCCGCTTCTTTTTGGCGAACCCACTGGCGCCCACCGATGTGGGCCAGCGCGGGCCGCCCCTTCTTGTTTCCGCCGACGTATTTCTGGACGAGCTCGATCTTGGCGGCGGGCACGTAAATCTTCGTGTCACCGTGAAACTCGAGCACCAAGTGTTCTTCGGCCGCGCCGTTCTTCTCCAGCAATTCGAGCCCGCGATACCGCCCGATGCCATGCGACAAGTGAACGACATAATCTCCCTCGCGCAATTCGAGGAAGCTGTCGATCGCCCGGCCAAGCCGGCGCCGCGAGGGACGATTCAAGTCAGCGCGATGGAAAAGCTCGTTGCCGCTGACGAGCGACACGCGCTCGCTCACCAGCCGAAAACCGGTCTTCAGCCGTCCGATTGGATAGTGCAAGCGGCCGGAGGCGGCCAAGCGAGTTTGCGAAAAGATGTCTTGCAGACGTTCGGATTCGGCCTGCGTTTGACAGACCACGAAAACATCTTGCGCTCCCTCGCCGGTTCCCATCAGCGAGTCGAGCTCGTCACGCACCTTGCTGATGTCCCCGCTAAAGCGCTCGACGGATTCGATGCCCAGGTGGCAAGTGGTTTCATACGAACCACTCGCGATCCCGGCCCCGGTCACCGACGGGAAGCGGGTGATCTGCCTGAGCGTGCTGGCCACCCCGTGGCAATCCTGGGGACGCTCCAGGCGTTCCAGGTAGCGACGGCCTTCCTCTTCGATGTCGGCCGGCTCAATCAAGAAAAACCAGGAGTCAGCCGGAAGATATCCGGCGAAGTGCTCGCGATCGTTTTCCGATCGATCGAGAGCCGTTAGGTCAATCGAATCGAGCGTGGCCAGGCTGCGCTGGGTGGCCACCTCGAAACGGCGGATCGATTCCACCTCGTCGCCAAACAGTTCGATGCGAATGGGGTCGTCCCAATCGGCCGCGAAAACGTCCAGAATGCCGCCGCGGGGCGAAAATTCGCCCGGCAGCTCGACCGCGGTGGTGTTGTGAAAATGACTCCGCACGAGCCAATTCAACAGCTCTTCGACGTCGAGCGTGTCGCCGCGTCGAATGCGCCGCGTGTGAGCCGCCAAGCGCTCACGGCTGGCAACTCCCTGCAACAAGCTCTGAATGCTCGTGACGACGAGCTTTGGCGGCTCCGCACTCGAGAGAAGCTTGAGCAGACGCAGGCGCTCGCCAAACACTTCGTCATAGACGACGGTTTCGCGAAGCTCGCGCTCCCAGGCAGGAAAGCGCTCCGGCGTGATATCGGTGAACAGCGAGAGGTCATCGCAAAAGTCGTCCAGGTCGTCCATGTGCGGCCACACGACGACCAGCGGACCGGGCGCCCGCCGGGCGAGCGATGCCGCGACCAGCGCGCAGCTTGACCCCCAGACTCCACCGAGCGTGGCGGCGTTGCCAGCCGAAAGACTGGCGAGCACCTGGGCGAAGCCCTGCTGTTGTTCCAATCGCCCGACCAGCTCCTCGAGCCGGCCCGGGGCAGTAGGCACGCTTTGCGCCTGAATCATGCGTTTGCGAAGGAATTGTAGGTCGCCGGCGCAAACGCGGAAAGATGAATGAGTTCAGCACAATTTCTGATGGCAAAACGATTGCGGCGCTTGGCTTATGGCTGTGCTCAGGCACTCGATTTGCAATCTCATGGGTGGGGTATTCACTTGGAGGGCTAGCCATGAGTACGCACGACAAAAAAGACGAGATGCGGCGCGGACAGGCGGTTTCGGCGACCGAAGATATGCCGAAGCAGGGCGACCATTACCGCTGTCAAAGCTGCGGTATGGAGTTCGAAGTGGTCGTGTCGTGCGGCTGCGATGATCCGCAACATGTGCGCTTCGAATGCTGCGACCGGCCAATGGCCCGCGTTTAAGCGCGACGCTTGCGAGCGATGGCACGCTGGAGGGCGGTGCCCATGTCGGCGGGGCTTTCGGCCACCTCGATGCCGGCGGCTTCGAGGGCCGCGATCTTTTCAACCGCGGTGCCTTTTCCGCCGGAAATAATCGCCCCGGCGTGCCCCATGCGCTTGCCAGCCGGGGCCGCGCGGCCGGCGATAAAAGCGGCGACGGGCTTGGTCACGTGGGCTTTGACATACGCGGCGGCTTCTTCTTCCGCGGTGCCGCCGATTTCGCCCATCATCATGATGGCCTCGGTTGCAGGATCGGCCTCGTACAGTTTCAGCAGATCGATAAACGAGGTTCCGACGATCGGATCGCCCCCCAGTCCCACGCAGGTCGATTGCCCCAGGCCCAATCCCGACAATTGCCATACGGCTTCATAGGTCAGGGTGCCGCTGCGACTCATCACGCCGACCGGCCCCTTTTTGTGAATGTAGCCGGGCATGATGCCTATCTTGCACTCATCCGGCGTGATGACTCCCGGACAGTTCGGCCCTACCAGCGTCGAGCTGCTGTTTCTTACGATGTGATAGACGCGGGCCATATCGATGACGGGTACGCCTTCGGTGATGGCCACGATCGTCTTGATGCCCGCGTCAGCCGCTTCGAGAATCGCGTCGGCAGTGAACGCCGGCGGCACGAAGATCATCGAGGCGTCGGCGCCGGTTTGTTTGACAGCTTCGCTGACCGTGTCAAACACGGGCACGCCATCGACCGTCTCTCCGGCCTTGCCGGGAGTGACTCCCGCCACGACCTTCGTGCCATATTCACGACAGCCCTTGGTGTGAAACTGCCCCACCTTGCCCGTGATGCCCTGGCACACCACGCGGGTTTGTTTGTTGATCAAGATGCTCATGGAATCCGAATCGAGTGAGAGTTAGCGATTTAGGCGGGTCGCGGAGGCTGGTAAACGCGATTCACGCTGCGCTGGCGGCAGCCACCACCTTCTTAGCGGCATCCGTGAGGCCGTTGGCGCCAATGATGTCCAGCTTGCTGTCGGCCAGCAGCTTGCGCGCTTCTTCCACCTCGGTCCCCTCGAGGCGGACAACGAGTGGCACATTGAAGCCCACCAGCTTGTAGGCTTCGAGCACGGCTGAAGCGATCGTCGTGCACCGCATGATGCCGCCGAAAATGTTGACGAGCACCGCCTTCGTGTTCTTATCGTCGAGCAGGATGCGGAACGCCTCGGTTACTTGTTCCACGTTGGCGCCGCCACCCACGTCCAGAAAGTTGGCCGGCTCCCCGCCATGCAGCTTGATGAGATCCATCGTGCTCATGGCCAGCCCGGCCCCATTGACCAGGCAGCCGATGTTGCCATCGAGCTTGACATAGCTGAGCCCTGCCTTGCCTGCCCGCACTTCGGCCGGCTGTTCCTCGGAGATATCGCGCAGCTCGACCAGATTCTTGTGGCGGAACAGCGCGTTATCGTCGAACGTCATCTTCGCATCGAGGGCCAACAGCTCGCCCGATCCGGTGACAACCAGCGGATTGATCTCGGCCAGGCTGCAATCGCACTCCACGAACACGCGGCACAGCGCCTGCATGAACTTCTCGGCCGAGCGGACGCTGTTTCCCTTCAGACCCAGTTGGGCGGCAAGCTTGCGGGCTTGAAAACTGAACAGGCCGGCATCGGGCTGAAACGGTTCGCGGTAGATCCGCTCGGGAGTTTTGGCCGCGACCTCCTCGATGTTCATGCCGCCTTCACTGGACACCATCAGCACCGGGCCGGCCGAAGCGCGATCGACCACGATGCCCAAGTACAGCTCGCGGGCGATATCGCAGCCCTCTTCGATCAGGACTTGTCGCACCTGTTGGCCGGCCGGGCCGGTTTGCAGGGTGACCAGGTGTTGATTCAGAAGGGCAGCCGCGACGCGGCGGGCTTCCTCGCCGCTGCGGACCAATTGGACACCGTGCTGCGCGGGGTTCTCTTTGGTTGTGCCCTTGCCGCGTCCGCCCGCGTGGATCTGAGCTTTCACGACGGCCAGCGGCTTGCCCAACTCCTTGAAGGCCGCGGCGGCCTCGTCTGCTGAGCGGGCCACGATGCCACGCGGCACCGCGACTCCGGCCGCGCGCAGGATTTCTTTGGCTTGATACTCGTGAATCTTCATCGCAAGAGGCGGGCCTGTGCGGGCGGGATGGATCGGGGAAAGGCCGCGATTATAGGACCTCGTCGTCGCGAGGGTCAAGGACGCGCCGCGCCCACCTCGCTTGCTTGACCCTCCTTCCAGGCCGCGCTATAGTTGGCCATGATGGGCACGCAAAAGTCTGCTATATCCCCAGTCTCGGGCGCGCAGCATCCCGCCAGCCAGACGGTCGTGCGGCAAGCCCTGGAGAGCGCTGGCTGCCGATACACGGCGCAACGGGGCGCGGTCTACGCCCACCTGGCCGCGGTCGACACGCATCCCACCGTGGAAGAGGTTTACCGCGCGGTGAAGCGCAAGTTGCCGCGCATCAGCCTGGCAACCGTCTACAAAGCGCTGGAAGCGCTGGTTGAATCTCAACTGGCGACCAAGCTTACCAATGGCGATGCCGCAGCCCGCTATGACTGGCGGCACGAAGATCATTATCACCTGCGCGATTTGGTAACCGGCGAAATCCGCGACCTGGCCGTCGAGTACGATCCCGACTTGCTGACGAAAATCGATCCGTCGTTGCACGACAAGCTCGCGCGCAGCGGTTTTCAGGTAACCGGCTACCGTCTGGAAGTGCTGGGGCACTTCGCCCGCTAGCGCTTTCTGCGCGCCTCAAGCAGGGCTTGAAAGTCCGTCAGGCTACGCGTGTTCGCGACGTCCGCCGCCGTCAGGCCCGCGCGCCGGGCTTGCAGCACGCCATAGCGCACCACGCCAAGTCCTTCGGTGCTGTGGGCATCGCTCGAGATCACGATTGGAATGCCATAGCTCTTGGCGGTTGCGCAGGCCACGTCGTCCAGGTCGAGCCGATTGGGGTTGGCATTCAGCTCGAGCAGCTTGCCATGCTCGCGCGCTTGCCTGAACACGGCATCCAGGTCGATCTCGTAAGGCTTGCGGCGATTGATCAGCCGTCCCGTCGGATGCGCAATGGCGCACACGGCCGGATGAGCCAGCGCCTCCAGGACGCGCCGCGTAATCTGCTCGCGCGGTTGGTTCTGGCCATAGTGCACGCTGGCCACGACCCAATCGGCTTCGCTGAGCACCTTGTCGTCCAGGTCCAGGCCGCCCTTCTCGAGAATATCGACCTCGACGCCCTTCAAGATGCGAAAACCATCGAGCCTGTCGTTCAGAGCATCGATCGCGCGCCACTGCTCGCGCAGCCGAGTCGCATCAAGGCCATTGGCCATGGCCACGCGTTTGGAATGGTCCGTGATCGCAATGTATTCGAGGCCGCGCGCTTGGGCGGCGGCCACCATGGCTTCGAGCGACGCCTTGCCGTCGGTGGCCGTGGTGTGCATGTGCAGATCGGCGCGTAGATCGTCCACCTCGATTAACTGCGGCAGCGTTCCCGCCGCGGCCCAGGTGAACTCACGGCGCGCCTCGCGCAGCTCAGGCGCAATCCACGGCAGCTCAAGCGTGGCGTAGACGTCCGCTTCGGTGTGCCCGGCGATGAACTCTTCGCCCGCCTCTGACAAGCGGTATACACCGTACTCGTTGATCTTCAAGCCCCGCTCTTTCGCCAGCCCGCGCAGCACGATGTTGTGGTCCTTCGATCCCGTGAAGTACGCTAGCGCGGCCCCCAAGCTGCACGCGGGCACGACGCGCATGTCCACTTGCAGCCCGCCTTGCAAGCGAAGCGAGATCTTGGTGGGACCGCGGCCGATGACACCTGCCGAGTCGGACAGAGCGGCAAAGTGGTCCATCACCGCCTCCGCG
Source organism: Pirellulales bacterium (assembly GCA_035496575.1). Lineage (GTDB taxonomy): Bacteria > Planctomycetota > Planctomycetia > Pirellulales > PALSA-1355 > PALSA-1355. The sequence continues at coordinate 13,597 of DATJEN010000274.1, read as the reverse complement.
TTGTCGGAAACCACCAGAAAGTCCAAGTCGCCGATCGTCTCCTTGCCGCGCCGGTAGCTGCCTGCTATTTCCAGTTGCGCCACGTGCGGCGAGCGCAAGATCCAGTCGCGAATCGACTGGGCGTATTGATCCGCATCGGCCCACAACAGGCGTTCGCCGGACGAGGCGGCCAGCGCGATGCCCGCTAAAATGGCCTCTTCCGTTTTGACGCCGAACCCTTTGAGAGCGCGTAGCTGCTGCGCTTCGCAGGCCGCGCGCAGTTGGTCCAGGGTCGCGATGTTGAGTTCGCGAAACAGAACCGAGGCTTTTTTCGGTCCCATGCCCGGTATGCGCAAGAGCGCGAGCACGCTTTGCGGCACCTGGGCCTGCAGCTCCTCGAGCATGGGCAACGATCCGGTGGTAACGAGCACGGTGATCTTGTCGGCCAGGTCCTTGCCGACCCCAGCAACCTCGGTCAGGTTTCGCTCGGGGTTTTCCAGCAGGGCCGTCATTTGCTCGGGATAGTCGCGGATCGTGCGCGCTCCGTTGCGATAGGCGCGCACGCGGAAGGGGTTGGCGTCCTGGAACTCCAGGAGATCGGCCATCAAATCGAGCGCATCGGCGATTCGAACGTTATTCATGCTACAGAGGGCGACGGGTCGCCAGGATGCATTTGTCGCGGCGTTTTTATGGATTGCTGGCGGTCGCTATCGGTGGGCTCAATTGCACGCGGCGAAGCCCCGACAGCGTGGCACGCGATACCGCCTGCGCGTTGTTTTGCGGCCCTCTGGCAGCTAAAATGGAGTGTTGCCAGTCTCGGCGACCGTGGCCTATGATTCCCACTTCTCGGCCCGCGTAAGTCCTGAAGTTTCCAACCGTGCCCGACGCTCCACAAACCTCCGATAGTGCAGGCCGGCAGCCGATTGCGCCTGCCACGCGCCGCCGCTTGCAGCAATGTTTTGAGCACGGCACGCGCAGCGCTGTCAAGAACGACTTTGACTACGCCACGAACATGTTCGAGATGTGCGTGGCCGGCGACCCGGCCAACGCCATCTATGCCAAACAATTCATCACGAACCTCTGCAAGAAGTATAACGACAACAAAAAGGGCGCCGGCTTCACCAGCGCGCCAAAAATCACTGCGCTCAAGGGAAGCCTGAAAAAGTCGAACTATTCCAAGGATTGGCCCGCCCTGATCAAGACCGGGCTCGAGATCCTCAAGCTGAACCCCTGGGATACTTCGACGCTGACGGCAATCGCCGAAGCTTGCGAATCGCTCAATTATGACGAAGCGCAGTTTATTTATCTCAAGCAAGCCCTGGACGTCGACTCCAAGGACGCCGAAGTCAACCGCAAATGCGGCCGGGCCTTGGCACGCATGGGGCGCTTCGACGAATCGATCGCCTGCTGGGCCCGCGTGTTGCAAGCCAAGCCCGGCGACGAGGAAGCCTTGCGGGCTCAGGGTGATCTGGCGGTCGAAAAAACGATCAGCCACGGCGGTTATGAAGGCGCCGAAAACAGCACCGACGTGATGGCCGACCGGGCCGCCAAAGCCGACCGCCGTTCCGAGGCGCACAGCAAGCTGAGTCCGGCCGAGCAGCTCGAGCGCTCGATTGCCAAAAAGCCGGAGGATATCGGCCTCTATCTCGAGCTGGCGGATTTGCACACCCGCGATGAGAATTTCAAGGAGAGTGAAGAGGTATTGAAGCGCGCCTTGCAGGCTTCCGGCGGCGATGTGGCCGTGCGCGAGCGGCTGGAAGATTCCCAGGTTCGCAGCAGCCGCCAGCAGTTGACCATCGCGGAAAAACGCGCCGCCAAGGAGGCCACGCCCGAAGCCCTGGCGCTCGTGAAGCAAATGAAGGCCGAGATGAACGCGGTGGAACTGGAGATCTACCGCAGCCGCGTCGAGCGCTATCCGGCCAACCCGGGCCTGAAGTTCGAATTGGGAGTGCGGCTCAAGCGGGCCGGCCAGTTCAACGAAGCCATAAAGTGTCTGCAAGCCGCCACGGAAGACGCCAAGCGTAAAGGAAAAACGCACATGGAGCTGGGAGAATGCTTCCAGCACATCAAGCAGTACAAGTTGGCCATGACCAACTACGAGACGGCGCTCGAAAGCACTCCAAGCCGCGAGGTCGATGACCGCAAGTTGGCTCTTTATCGGGCTGGCAAACTCTCGCTCGGTCTGGCCGAAAAGTACTTGGCCGCTCAGGATGCGCAGGCTTCGGCGGAAATTCAGCGGGCCGAGCGCTGTCTGAATGAGCTGGCAGGCCTTGAGTTTGGCTACAAGGACGTGCCACAGCTACTGGACAAGGTCGCCAAAATACGGCATAAAGGTTGATTCTTTGAATCAGCCACAGGGCAACCGCTAAGCCCCGCCGTGTGTGCTCCGAATAACCTCGGCCCGGAAACTCTATGCCCAATACCAAAAGCGCGAAGAAACGTCTCCGTCAAAGCCTGGTGCGCCGTGCGCGCAATCGGGCCTATAAGAGTGCGCTCAAGACCCAGGTTCGCAAGGTGCGCGAGGAGATCGCTGCTGGTAATCTGAAAGCTGGAGAGACGGAGTTTCGCCTGGCGGCGAAACGGGTCGACAAGGCGGCCGCGGCAGGCGTCGTGCATCCCAATCTGGCAGCGCGAGTCAAGTCGCGACTCTCGGCAGCCTTGAAGGCCGCCAAGAAGAAGGCCTAGCGGCCTTTTTCACCACACGATCTCGTGCGCGTCGAACACCGGCCCCTCGACGCACGTGCGCCGGTAGTCCCATCCATCTTGGCGATCGCGCACGCGCGCCACGCAGCTAAAGCAGATGCCGATTCCGCAGGCCATGGGCGTCTCCAGCGAGGCCTCGCAACTGATCCCGCGGTCTTGTGCGATTTTTGCGACCGCCGCCATCATCGGTTCTGGGCCGCAGCACACGAGATGAGCTTCGGCTGACGAGCCCAACACGGTTTCCAGCGTCCGAGTCACGAGTCCACGTTGACCTGCCGAACCGTCATCGGTGCTGATGTGAACCTCGACCCCCAGAGCCTCGAAATCGGCCACGCCGGCCAGGTACGCGCGATTTCGAACGCCGTAGCACAGTGTGACCTTGCGCGGGAGCGGCACGTCGCGCGGCGGTTCGCCATAGCTGCGCAGGCCCAGCCGCTCGCGCGCGAGAGCCAAAAAGGGCGTTTGGCCAATCCCGCCCGCGACCATGACCAGGTGCTCGCAGGCCTGCACGCCAAATCCGTTGCCCAATGGCCCCCACACCTCCAGCGGCTGCCCGGTCGTCATGCGGGCCAGCCTGTTCGTCATCTTGCCGACCGTGAGGTAGACAACGTCCACGCAGTCAAGCGAGCGCGGGTCGCTGCCGACCGACGCCGTGTCATAAAGAGCCAAGGGGCGACCCAGCAGCGGGTCGTCCGTATCCGGCAGGCGGATCATCAGGAACTGGCCAGGCACGATGTCGCGCGCGATGAGGGGGCAGGCCAGACGAACGCGATATGTATCCCGGGCAAGCTCGACATTCTCGACGATCTCGACTCGGCGATAACAGGCGCGATCAGCGAAGTAGCGGGCTTCCGAACTAGTCATGCGAGATATCGTAGCGGCGCCGGATGCGCTTGCAATTGGTGCCGCTGGTGTCACGGCCTCTTAACCAGGTGCGCCAACTCGCGCGCGATATCTTCGAAAACCGTCGCCCAGTTTCCGAAAGTCCGCTGCCGAAACAAGCGCATGGTGGGGTACCAGGGAGTCTCGGTGCGGTGACGCAGCCAACGCCAATCCGGCGCAAAAGACAGCGCCACCCAAACCGGCACGCCCAGGGCGCCAGCCAGATGAGCGGCCGCCGTATCCGATGTGATGACCAGATCGAGCGATTGCATGATGGCGGCCGTGTCTAAAAAAGCCTCACCAGGTGGATCGAGCGCCCGCGAGAGGTCAAGCAATTGAATGGCAGCCGAATTCTCGGCGACCTGATCGCGCCCGGGGCCTTGTTGGAGTGAGATCAATCGCACGCCGGCGACTTGCGCCAAAGGGGCGAATTCGTGAAGCGGTATCGAGCGCTCACGATCTTCGCGGAAGGCAGGCCTTCCCTGCCACGCGATGCCGACTTTGAATCCGTCGCATTGCAATAGCTCATTGCGCCAAAGCTCGACGCGCTCTTTTTCCGCGGCAAGATACGGCAGGTCAGCCGGAATACTTTCCAGCTTGATCCCCAAGGTATGCGGCAGGCTCAAAAGGGGCGTGTGGACATCGAACGGCGGCAGCGGCAATTGCCGCGGCACCAGGTTCGCAAAACCAGACAGCGACAGGATCGGCATAAGCTGCTCTTGAACGGCCACGATCACGCGCGCATTGCCTGCCTGCTCAATGGCCGGCTTCACGAGCCGGATGAATTGAAAGGTATCGCCAAGCCCTTGCTCTGCATGAATGAGCAGCGTGCGCCCGTTCAGGCGTTCGCCGGCCCAACGCGGCTCGGGCAAATTGAACGTGTTGAACTGCGGCAGTCCGATGCGATGTTCGTAGCCGGCCCAACCGCGCTTGAAATCCCCCAGGATCAAGCGCGCCATTCCTTGGCTGCACAGGGCCTGTCCGTAGCGAGGGTCGAGCTCGAGGGCGCGCTCGTAACCGGCAAGCGCGACTTCGACCTGGCCAAGCCGTTTCTGCAACGTGGCAAGATTATTGTGAAAGGCCGGAATGCGCGTCTCGAACTCGAGCGCCATCTTCTGGTGGTGGCAAGCCAACTCGAGCTCGCCCAAATCCTGCAGCACGACCCCCAGGTTACTGTGTGCGGCGCCGGATTCTGGCGCAAGCGCCACCGCTTTTTCGGCCACCTGGCGCGCTTCGTCAAGCAGACCGGCTTCGCGTAAGGCATTGCCCAGGTTGCACCAGGCTTCGAAGAACCCGGGGGACAGTTCGACGGCACGGCGATACTGGTCGATGGCCTCCTGCCATTTCTGCTGCATCTGCTGCGCATTTCCCAAATCCAATAGCAACTCAGGCTTGCTTGGCTCGACCTCGACGGCACGCCGAAACAGGGCTTCGGCGGCGGAAAAATCGCCCTGCTGCTTGCGAAGCAAACCCAGGCGCACCAGGGAACTCAAGTGCACAGGGTTTACCTGCAGTGCCGCCTCGTAATGCGTAATCGCTTCGGCGGATCGACCCTGTCGCTCGAGTGTCTCGGCCAATTGGTGTTGGGCCAGACAGTCGTGCGGCGCGAATTCCACCGCGCGCGCGAAGCAAGCCGCGGCTTCGTGCGTTTGTTGGTTTTGCACGAGCAGCAAGCCCAAGTTCAGGTGAGCCACGGCAACCTGCGGTTGTCGCTGTATAGCGGCACGATAACACTCAATCGCATCGGAGATAGCACCCAAGGCTCGATGCGCCTCGCCTAGATTGGCGTGGTAAGCGGCCTCGCTCGAATCGATCGAGAGAGCGCGCTGAGAATAACGCAGGGCCTCTAGGGGACTGCCAAGCTGCCGCGCCAACAGGCTGCGCAAGTTCAAGAGCGACGCGCTATTTGGAAACTGCGCCAGCAGCTGGTCGTAAATGGCGCGGGCCGCTTCGAGCTGCCCCTCTTGATGGAGAGCCTGCCCGCGTTTGAGAAGCTCATCGATTTCGGACATCGCGAGCGCGCTAATCAGGATAGAACGTCAAACCGATTTCCGACGCCCGGGGGCTATTGCACGGCGAGGCTTGGAAGCGCCTGCCGCTGGGCGATGCTTCTTCAATTGGCCATTTGGCCGAGGGGACTTTTTCGTGGCTGGGGTGCCACCAATCACGGTTCGCATCGGTATCTTGTTCTGCGGCTTCGCCAGCGGCGTTTTCGTTCGTCGACGAGGCGGCGACTTGCGCGCTTGTCCGCGTGCCGCCTGGCGGAGCCGCTTCAATTCTTCGCGCTCCAGCGGCCGCATGGCCCCCGGCGGCAGGTCAGCCAATCTTAGCGGTCCGATCGCGATGCGTTTCAAGCGCTCCACCTTGTGGCCGACTCGCGCCAGAATGCGTCGGATTTCGCGGTTGCGTCCTTCAGACAGCACGATTTCCAGCAAGGTGCTGTGTTGATAAGGTCGAATGATTTTCGCGGACACGACGTGCGCGAATCCTTCGGCAAGGTGGACTCCCTTTCGCAGCTTATCGAGCTCCTTGCGCTCGAGCGTGCCGGCCACTTCAACCTGGTACGTTTTCTCGACTCCGTATCGTGGATGCGTGAGGCGGTTGGCCAGCTCACCATCGTTCGTAACCAGAATCAATCCTTCGCTGGACATGTCCAAACGGCCGACCGTGAACAGCCTGCCCTCGTATTGGACCAGGTCGACCACCCGCGGCCGTCCCGAGGGATCGTAATTGGTCGACACGACCCCCTTCGGCTTGTGAACCATGAAATAAACCAGCCGTGGCCGCGCCAGCGCCACGCCGTCCACACGAATCTCTTGCGTATGCGGGTCGGCCTTGGCGCCAAGTTGATTCACGACCTTCCGGTCGACTTCGACACGTCCGGCCAGAATCAGCTCCTCACATTTCCGGCGGCTACCAATGCCCGCCGAAGCCAGAATCTTTTGCAAGCGCTCGGCTTCTTCGCCCGCGGGCGGAGAATCCTGCAAGCTCGGACGTGAAGGGCGGATGGCCATGACGGAGAGGCAAAAACAAGGCCAGGGTCAAAAGTGGCAGAAGCTATCATACCTCGCGCCTGGTGCGCCGTCTTGCGGCGGGCCTGCGAAGACGCGCGAGTTGCCCCTAAACCGACCCGCTAGGGCACATACAGGGGAGCTTCGGTCATGACCGGGGCGGGAACCACTGGCGGTCCGGTCATCGCACGCGGGGCGCGGTACAAGTCGAGCGGCGGCGCCTGGTGATAGCGCTTGATGAAGCTGTCGGTGTTCTGCGATCGCTCGTTTTCACCAGCCGGTCGAATGTAGGCCAGCGGCCTGGCGGCCATGTCCGGCGCCACGTCGGTCACCGGGTAGGGATCGAATCGCTGCGCCTGCGTTTGCTGATACTGCGCGGTGCCCGGGTGGAGATAGCCCGGACCCTGCAGGGTCGGGCAACCGGTCGCGCTCAATAGCGCGACGACCAGAATCAGGTAACGCGCCGCCATGTGGATTCGCAAGGAACTATGGCGCTGAAATGGGAGCTTCGTCAGCGCGAGATGTGGACTCTGCCAAAGGGCCGCGAATTATAGGCATCGCGCGGATCCAAAAGAAGGCGAGCTCGGGCTAGGACTTTCGCTGCTAGCACGCGGCGATAGTCCCATTTGCGGCAGTCTCGGCCTTCTACGGCAAATAAATGTCGAGCATCACCGTCGGCTCACGCGGCTGGAGTTTGACGGCCCCTAGTTCAGCCGGCAAGAGCATGACATCACCTCGCGCAAGCGGCCGCTCCGCGGGATCGCCCGCCACCCGCACCGCGCCTTCAATCACGGCCAAGATGTGACACCGCTCATCGCCGCCGATCGTTCGGGCGTCGGACAGCCGCCAACGGTCCATCACAAACGCGTGGCATGCCACGAGCCGTTCCACGCCAGGCGCTCCGCCGAGCAGCGGTTGCTGCGCGGTTACAGGTCCATAGGCTTCGTCGATGGCCTCCAAAGCCGCCTCGACGTGCATCGCGCGCGGTTTGCCATCCGCTCCCAGTCGCCCCCAATCGTAGAGTCGATACGTTGTATCGCTGGCTTGCTGGATTTCAGCGACCAGCAGCCCGGGACCGAGCGCATGGACGATACCGGCCGGCAGGAAAAAGCAGTCGCTCACGCGCGGCTCAATGTATTGGACGCACAACTCCGGAGTCCGCCGGTCGAGTTCACGGCGAAGAACGTCGGCCGTGATCCCGCGCCGCAACCCCGCATACAAGTAGCTGCCGGGATCGGCGGCCAAAATCACCCACGCTTCGGTCTTTCCAACGTCGGGCGGGTCCAGCTTTGCGGCGCGGGCGTCGTCCGGGTGGACTTGCAAGGAGAGCGGCTCGTGCGCGTCTAGAAACTTGAATAGCAGCGGGAACGACGTTAGCGGCGCGTGGCGACCCAGCAACCGCGCCCCGTGCTCCTGTACGAGCGATCCGAGCGAGTGGCCCGCCAGCGGGCCAAAAGCGACGACACTTTGATCGCCCGCGCGATCGACAATTTCCCAGCTTTCGGCGTAATTGCTTCCTGCGCCAAGTTGCTTGCCAAGCGTCTCCAGGCGCCGTCCGCCCCACAAATAGCGTCGCAAGACGGGATGAAATCGCAAGGGATGCAACAAACTCATCGAACTCACCACCATTTCCAGGCGCGCACACGCGGACGAAAGGAACTATAGCCCACCCGCTGGAGGATGAAGTTGCGAGTGGCCAGTTTGAGTGGTATTATCCATAGCAACCCTCCTTGTTCGCACATCTTGCCGAACCTGCATTCGCGATAGCGTTGCACGCTCTATGGCCAAGCGCTACGACGAAGACGATTTATTCAAGCACACGTCCATGACCTTCGGGGAACACCTGGAGGAATTGCGATCGAGCTTGTTCAAGGCCATCGTGAGCCTGGGCATCGGCTTTTGCATCGGCCTGTATTTTGCGCCGAACATCGTGCAATTAATCCAGTCGCCGCTTGAAAGCGCGCTCAGGAAATATTACACGGACGAGGCGCTCGAGTATCTGAACGCCCGGCTTCCGCCGCAACTTCAACATGATCCGGCGATCGAAGAGATCGTGCTCAAGGATGGGCTGATTCCGCAAGAGGCCTTCATCGCGCCCGGCGAGATGCTGCGCAAGCTGCAGGATAAATATCCCGGCACATTCGGACACATTAAGCTGCCGCAGGGTCAGGCTGGCAAAACGACATCGGACGATCAGGCCCCCAAGTTGACCCGAGACGATTTGATCCAGGTGTTCATGTGGCGTCCGCTCACCGATGACGAGCGGATCAAGCTCAAGGCCTTCAACGTGCAAGAAGGTTTCATGATCTGGATCAAGGCGGCCCTGCTGTTTGGGGCGGTGATCTCCAGCCCCTTCGTGTTTTATTTCTTGTGGAGCTTCGTGGCCGCCGGGCTGTATCCGCACGAGAAGCACTACGTGCACACCTTTTTGCCGGCCAGCGTCGGCTTGTTCGTCGCGGGGGCGTTGTTGGCTTTCACGTTCGTGTTCCCGCCTGTCTTGCAGTTCTTTTTCAGCATCAATAAGTCGATGGGACAAGCGCTTGAGCCGCGCATTAGCGAATGGCTCAGCTTCGTGCTGCTGTTGCCGATTGGATTCGGGGTGGCCTTTCAATTGCCGCTCGTGATGCTGTTTCTCGAGCGCATTCACGTCTTCAGCGTACAGGTCTATCTGGCGAAGTGGCGCATCGCGGTGCTGGCGATGGCGGTTGCCGCCATGGTGCTCTCGCCCGGCGGCGATCCCTATAGCATGCTGATGATGCTGGTGCCTTTAATCGGCCTTTATTTCTCGGGAATCGCGCTGTGCAAGTGGCTGCCGTCGCGGCGGCCGAGCTCGGCCGTGGCCGAACGCGAACGAGCGTACGCGGAAGTCGACTAGGTTCAGGCCGGATTTGCGATGGAGCGCTTCGTGTGCGCTCAAATCGCTTCGCCGCCGCGCTCGCCGGTGCGGATGCGAATGCAATCTTCCAGCGGCAACACGAAGATCTTGCCGTCTCCAATCTCGCCGCTCTTGCCCGTGCGGCCGCCCTTGATAATGGCGCTGATCGTGGGCTCGACGAACTGGTCGTTGACGGCGATTTGCAATTGCACCTTGCGCAGCAGGTTCACGGCGATCTCGTGTCCGCGATACACCTCGGTGTGGCCCTTTTGGCGTCCGAAGCCCTGCACGTCCATAACGGTGAGCCGCACCACTTCAACTTCGGTCAGGGCCGTCTTCACCGCTTCGAGCCGCGTGGGCTGGATGATGGCAATAATCAGCTTCATGTCGGGTCCGCTAGAGCTTGCTGCGACAAATGAAAGGCCTTCTAAGTTCTAGCTTGACGTGCTGGAGTGGGCAACGCGGTGAGCTCGAGCGATGCCAATAAAAAAGGCCCCTGGCTTGGGTAGGTTAGGCGGAGACCTACCCAAGCCAACGGGGCGTCTTCTGGCCCAGGCAAGAGCCGAAGTTCGGTTGTGCGAAAAAGCCGCGGCGAACGCGCCGCGGCAAACCAAGCACGCCCAGGCGGGCGGTCCTGGGCATGCCAGGTTGTTGGCAGTCGCTATTTGCAAGCGCCGTGCCAAGCGAATTTCGCGCAGTCCGTTTCTGCGCGCGAGCGACGGTTTTCTCCGTGCAAATAACCACTTACGCGCGTTCGTTCGATCGATCGAATTCACTCGAACGGCGACCGGCTGCTTAAGCCTTCAACATCGGCAGCGGCGCTTTTGTGCAAACCCAGCCTTCCGTGAGCCTTCTGAACTAGCAACAAAAAAAAGCGGAGTGCGCCTTGCGACGCACTCCGCTTGAACTTACGCGAGTGAACCAGCCTCAAACGGTTAGTACAAGGTCACGACGTCGAAGCCCAGCAACGTTTGGCTGTTGCCGAACCCGTCGTTGAAGGGCTTCAGGTTCGGGGCTGGCGACGTGCCGCTGAACCAGTCGAACCGGGCGTACGGGCGGACGGTGGTGTTCGCGCTGTACTTCCAGTTGGCACCCATGGTGATCTCGTAGAAGCTGCCGGGGTAGTTCGAACGAGCCGTAGGCAAGCCGCGATCGGCGCCCAGGTTGGTCTGACCCAAGAAGCCGCCTACGCGGAAGCCCTCCTCGTCGCGGAACCATTCAGCACGGATACCATAGGTCATGCAATCGCTGACCTTGTAGAACAAGTATTGGTTCAAGCCATACCAACGGGCATCCTTTCCAGTCGCCGCGATGGCGTTGTTCTGGAAGCCATAGTCGCTCTGGGCGACGTACGTCAAGCGATCGCTGATCTGCTTGAGGGGACGGCTATAGGCAATCGTCTGCAAGTAGCGGAAGCTGGTCTGCGGGGCGTTTTGATTCGGCTCCTGGCCCAGCGTATAGGCAAAGGCCAACGAGGCGCCGTCGCGGAACTTCTCCGTATAGGTGCCCACGAAACCGGCGTGGGGATTGGCCTGGTTGTCGAAGTTGTCCCAGCCATGGTTAATACCGGCACCGATCGACACGTTTTCATTGTATTGATACGTGCCAAAGACGCCGGTCATGGTGAACGGTTCGCCGTATTGGAAGGTGTAAGGCAAGCTGGGGAAGAAGTTGCCGGTTGTCGGCACCACTTCGTAGCCCACCGGGGCATACCAGCGACCAACCCTGACCTTCAGGTTGTTGTAGGCGACTTCCACGTATTGCTGCGTGAAGGCAGTGCCGTAGAAACGCTGCTGGCTGATCTTCGGGTGTTGGAACTCGATTGGGCCGGTCGTTTCCCAGCCGCCCTGGGTGTTGAAGCGGTAATCGGTTCCGAACAACACGTCAGACCGGAAACCCCAGTCCCAACCACAACCCTTGGTGTCCGTGGTCTTTTCCGCGTAAATGTACAGCTGGTTGAGCTGGTACTCGTTCGAGCGATCGGTCCAGGTCACCGGACCGTTCCAGCGGTCAGCCGGGCTGGTGGTGTTCCAGGTGTAGCTCTGGGCCATCCAGCCCGCGATGTTGATGTTGTTGCACTTGAGGCAGGGATGATCGAATATTTTCCACTGCTCGCCTAAGTTGCAGCACGGGTTGAGAATCGTGCCTGCGCCATTGCCAAAACTGGGCGGCGTATCGGCTGCGGGAGCGGCGGCTTGAGCTGGGGGTTCGCCTTCGACACCTTCCTCCTTCGCGCCGGCCTGCTGGTCGTAGTCCTGCGCGTAGTAGCTGTTGTATTCGAATGCGACCGGGCGAGCCGTCAGGCCCTGGCTCCAGCCGGTCTGGGCATACGCCGTGCCCGCCGACAACAGGCCGGCTATGGCGCCGGCCAGCGCCATTTTCGAGAGTTTCATATCCGTCTCCAATCCTTTGCAACGGGAGGGGAGTGTGGGGAACACTCCGGTAGGCTGGTTCACTGTGCGCAACGCAAACCAAGAAGAGGCCGCCAGGTCTTCCGAATCGGTTCCGCATTGCTGCTATCGACCCGTGGAATGAAACGAATTGACGCGAAGAGCTGCATAAACAGCGAACGACGCTGGATAGGCCCCGAAGCTAGGAAAGGCTTGTGGGCTGTGCCGAAAAAGCATCCCGCTAGCGAACGTCAACGGCGCCGCGCGGCAAGAAAGTGCCCCGGCGGATCGCGACGGGCAAAGAAGTTAGGGCGCGAGCGAAGCAGATTAGCTGGTAGCGCCCCCAGCAACGGCCAGATCGGCAAACAAGGCCTCGACGAAATCGTGAGGCACAAAGGGCGTCAAATCCTCCGCGCGCTCGCCAACGCCCACGAATTTGACGGGCAGCCCCACTTGCGAGCGGATTGCTACGACAACTCCGCCTTTAGCGGTCCCGTCGAGCTTAGCGAGCACGATGCCCGTACACTTTACCGCATCGGTAAAGTGCCGCGCCTGGCTGATTCCATTCTGCCCGGTCGTGGCGTCGAGCACCAGCAGCACTTCCTGCGGGGCATCGGGTAGTTGTTTGCCGATCACGCGGTGGATTTTGCTGAGCTGCTGCATGAGGTTGCTTTGCGTCTGCAGCCGTCCGGCGGTGTCGATGATGCACACGTCGGCCCCGGACTCGATGGCCAGCGCGACGGCACGGTGAGCCACGCTGGCCGGATCGCTCCCCTGCTCTCCTTTAACGATCTCGACCCCCAACCGATCGGCCCAGATCGTCAACTGCTCGACGGCCGCCGCGCGAAAGGTATCTGCGGCGCCGAGCACCACCTTTTTGCCTTGGGACTTGCACAGGTAAGCGAGCTTGGCGATGGACGTGGTTTTTCCCGCGCCGTTGACGCCAGCCACCATGATGACCGTCGGCCCGCTAGTCGCGAATCGCAGGGGGGCATCGGCTTGGGCCATGAGCTCTTCGAGCTTCGTCTTGACGCTGGCCAACAGTTCGTCGAGCTGCATCACGCGGGCGCGAAAGGTGGTGCCGATTTCGTCCACGATCGTTTGGGCCGATTGGACCCCCATGTCGGTCTTGATGAGGATTCCGAGCAGTTCGTCCAAAAAGGCCTGGTCAACCAGGCGACCTTCGCTCTTGAACAAGTCGCGAACGTCGGTGTTCAGAATTTGGGCCGTTTTCTTGAGGCCCTGCTTGATCTTGTCGAATAGCCCCATCGATTTTCCTGGCGAGAGTGGCGGGAAGAGCGTGGCCGCAGCGGTCAGGATTTATTCTGGCCGGCCACCAGGCGGTCGAGAATGCCATTTACAAATTGGGCCGATTGCCGCGATCCAAATCGCTTGGCGAGCTCGACGGCCTCGTTAATGGCTACGTTGCGGGGCGTGTCGGAGTGCAGAATTTCGTAGGCCCCTAACCGCAGAACATTGCGGTCGGTGGCGGCCATGCGCTCCAAGCTCCAGTGGTCGGCCGTTTCGGCCAGCACCTGGTCGAGCGCTTCGCGGTTGCGGCGCACGCCGGCCACCAGCCCAGCGGCGAATTCGATGAGCTCGGGCGCAGAAAGCCGATTGCGCAGGAATTGCTGGTCATCGTCAGGATTGTGCCGCGGATTGAGGTCGTCCTGATAGAGGACCTGCAAGGCGACTTCACGACCTCGGCTGCGACGCGCCATCGTCGGTTCCCATGCTGAAGGTCAGCTTGTGCAGCA
>DATJEN010000273.1:0-10170 GCA_035496575.1 Pirellulales bacterium | reverse complement strand
ATGCCCATCCGCACCGTCTTGATCACCATCTCGGAGGTGAGGCGGCCGGTGGTGTAAAAAATCTTGTCCTCCGGCGAGACCTTTTCCTGAAGCATCCAGCCCGCGATCTTGTCGACGGCGTTGTGGCGGCCGACATCTTCCATATAGACCAGCGGCTGGTCCCCCTTCGCCAGCACGCAGCCATGGATCGCGCCGGCCTCGAGATAGAGCGACGGGGTGGTGTTGATTTCCTGGGTGAGCTTGTAGAGCCATGAGGTGCGCAGCTCCGCATTAGGGAGCTTCACATCCTCCAGCGCTTCCATCAGGTCGCCGAACACGGTGCCTTGCGCGCAGCCGGAAGTCTGCACCTTCTTTTTCAACTTCTTTTCGTAATTGGTTTTTCGCTTGGTGCGCACGACCACGACGGAGAGCTCCTCGTCGTAATCGACGCCGGTGATCACGTCGTCCGGCAGCAGCATGTGCTGGTTGAGCAGATAGCCGATCGCCAGATATTCCGGATAGTCGTTGATCGTCATCGCGGTGACGATCTCTTGCGAGTTGAGAAAGATCGTCAGCGCCCGCTCGACCGTCACCGAAGTTTCGATTGCCGTTCCGGTCTGATCGACGCCTGAAACGCGCTCGGTCAGCCGGGGGTCCGTCGGGTTCGGCTTGATAAGGTAACGGGCGTTCGCCATCGGAACTAATGTATAGCGGGGACCGGAGAATTTCATCCCGGTGCAAGGCCGGCAAACCCCGCGTCGATCAATATTGTCTGCGCTTGCGCGATGGCTATAGTCCGCGGCGCCGGAGAGGTGGCCGAGTGGCTGAAGGCGCACGCTTGGAAAGCGTGTTTACGGGAAACCGTAACGTGGGTTCGAATCCCACTCTCTCCGCCATTCCATTCAAAGGAAATATTCTCTGTAAGGCTAGAGCCCGAAAACTCGGGGTTAATTACCAGCCCATTTCCTGAGTGCTCAGTACTTCAATGAAAGTGCGCTCATTCGTAGCCGTTCTCTGAGGCGGCTTTTCTCGAAAGGCTCTGTACTTTACAGGTCGGTACAGAGCCCAAAAGTCCCCACTGTATTTGGCTTCTGTTTCGCACGGTTCGAAACCGCGTCGCCTAACGCTTACTCAAAATCAGGTGACGGTAAAATCCGGCCGGTTCGGCAAGGGCGCGACTCGCTCCGATACTGGTTCGACGTGCGGCTTATAAAGTCAGTCGCGGATTTCGGGGCGGACACCGGCCCTTCGGACCCCGAGCCCTCATCAGGTGGTGACGACGAAGTGCCATTGTAGCCGTCGGCCGACGGCTCACCGAGGTTCAGGTAAGTGTTTGGAGATATTTGCTTAAGACGGGTAAAGACGGCTTCGACGCTTAATACGGATAGATTACACGCGCGCTCGCGCGCGCGAAGGACATTCACACGATGCATGTCGTGTCGAAGGGGGGGAGGGGGATCAAAAGTCCACGATTCTGAGCTCGCCCACCGGCGCGTAAGGTTTTGCGTGCTTCCGCGAAAATCGAAAAAACTTTTTTTCACTCGCCCTATTCGAAGTGGAGGGGGATTTCTTTTGATCACCGAGCGGACGGCTGATCCTTTTGTGAAACCGTTATCGCGGCTAGGTCTCTTAGCGAGCGAACCGAACAATGGTAGTGCGTTGGCCGATGCGCACGAAGCCGGATTCGCGCGCGTTGCGAAATTGAAGCTCGACGCGGTGCGCGCCCGGCGCGATGTTCGCGAACAGGAAGTTAAGCGCGCGTGAACGGAACGCATCGTCGCCTTCCGCCATGCGTACCGGTCCCGGTGCGGCTTCAACACTGCCGTCGAGCACCGCACGCACCTCCATGAGGCTCGATCCCGGCGCTAGGACTTCGGCGGAGAAAGAAAGTGTTACACAGCCATTCGCTGATCCGCCTTGCTGGAAGGAGATGCGACTGCGCTGTACGAGCGCGAAAGCCGACGACCCGCTGCTCTGCTCGTCAGCAACTGTCGTCACCCTGCCAGCTCCGAACTCACAAGCAAACGAGGATGTCGGCCGGGCGCCTGTGGCAACCTGTTGCAACTCGCCGAGGCTCGCGGCGCGACCGTCGCGGCGCGACGAATTTGCGCTCGCGTCTTGGCGCCGCGTGTCGGTTGCCGTGGATGCGCGATTGTCGAGCGTCGGTTGCTTGTGCTTGGGCGTGGTGGTGCCCGCCATCGGCGCCAAATTCGGCGCGTGCGCGGCAGCGATCAGCGTTTCTAGCTGTTGGAGATTGACCGCATCGGTCGGTCTGACCGCATTGGCAACATGGACGATGCGCCGCTCGGCGCCACTTGCGCCAACAGAGACGGCGTTAGCGTTATCGCCTACGGAGCCGCTGCCGATGGCGACCGCGTTCAGCGCCGTCGCCTGCGCCCCGCTCCCTAGCGCGAGCGAGGAATCTCCGCTCGCGCTGCTGGCAAAGCCAAAGGCTGCGCTATCGGCGGCGTTTGCCTTGGCGCTCGTGCCGATTGCGGTCGCATTCGTCTGGCCCGCTGCGCCGGTCCCCGCTTGCGCGTCATAACCGATCGCGATCGTGCCGCCATTATTATTGGCCCCGCCTGCCGAACTCGACCGGCCAAGTGCTGCGCTGTTGGATCCCGTCGACTTGCTGGCGTAGCCAATAGCTGCGCTGCCAACGCCCCATGCTCGGCTGGTTTGCCCATAGGCCGAGCTGCTCCCAGCGGTCGCGGATGCGTGAGCTCCTGCCGCTGTGCTGTTGTTGCCGCCTGCCGTACTGAACACCGCCATCGCGACACCGCTTACGCCGCTCGCCGTGCTGGCGTCGCCGAGGGCTGAGCTGTCGTTGGCGGTGGCCTTGCTGCGCTGGCCGAAAGCCGAGCTGCCGCCGCTGCTCGCCTGCGAGCCGGCGCCGACGGCAGTGCTGATAAATCCCGAGGCCTGCGCGCCATACGGCCCACCGTCGCTGCCACCAAGTGCGGTGCTGTAATCGCCTTTGGCGGTGGCCGGACTATCTACTAGATGCGTACCGGCACCGACTGCAGTGGAGTAAAGCCCGTCTACCCTCGACAAGACTCCGACCGCTGTTCCGCCGACAATGACGCCGCCGGAGCCAGACTTGTAGCCCAGCGCGGTCGCGTTGTTGCCTTGTGCATAGGCGTCTCCGCCGAGCGCCGTGGCATTGCTGCCTGAGGCCTTCGTGACACCGAGCCCGACCGCTGTCGCGGCGGTCCCGCTGGCATCTGCCCGGCAATTGGCACTGCTCAGCAAATCGGTCTTAGGAAGGTCGCCGGAATTGCACCCGGCCATCCCCGGACCAGCGACGAAGCATGCCGAGACAGCGCAAGTGGCAAGCAGCATCACCTGATATTTTGCCATGGGAAGCCCCTCGCGGCTCAATCGGTTTACCGTGCGAACTGCACCATGATCGTGCGCTGGCCGAAGCGCACGAAACCTTCGTCACCCGCGTTGCGAAATTGAATTTCGAGCCGGTGCGGCCCCGGCGCGATGTTCGCGAACAGGAAATTGAAACCGCGCATGTGGAGTGCTTCGTCCTCCTGAGCGAAGAACACCCGCCCTGGCGAGGCCTCAACGCTGCCGTCGAGCACGGCGCGCACCTCCATGATGCTCGATCCCGGCGCCATCGCCTCGGCAGAAAGGGACAGCGTCACACAGCCGGCGGCGCTGCCGCCCTGCTGAAACGAGATGCCGCTGTGCAGCACGGGCGCGAATGCCGGCGACGCGGTGCTCTGCTCGCCAGCTGCCGTCGTCATTTTGCTGCCGTCGAATTCGCAAGAGACTGGAGCAACCGGGGCAGCCGCGCGCGTACTGTGCCGGCCTGGAGAACGCACGACATCACCGCCGTTCAGGCTCGCGTGGCGGTCGTTGCGCGCGCTCGCGCTGCTCCCATCTCCGGCGATAAATCTCTCCGTTGACGTCGCGGCTTTCTTCTGGCCGCGGATTACCCCTCCATTGGGAGAGGACGAAGCTCTAACGCTCGCGCTGGCAATGAGGCTCTGCACCTGCTTCAGATTGACCGCATCGTCCGGATCGACTGCACCGGCGACATGGCTTATGCGGCGATTGCTGCCGACGGCGCCAACCGACACGACGTTGGCAACATTGGCTACAGAGCCGTTGCCGATGGCGACGGCGTTCTGCGCCGTCGCTTGCGCCCCGCTCCCCAGCGCGAGCGAGGAATCTCCGCTCGCGCTGCTGCCGACACCGAAGGCCGAGCTGTCGGCGGCGTTCGCCTTGGCGCTCGCGCCGATGGCGGTCGCGTTGGTCTGTCCTGCTGCACCGATGCCGGCTTGCGCGCCATAACCGATTGCGGTCGTACCGCCATTATTGTTCGCCCCGCCTGCCGAACTGGACCGGCCAAGCGCCACGCTGTTGGCTCCTGTCGATCTACTGGCGTAGCCAATAGCCGCGCTGCCAACGCCCGATGCCCTGCTGATCTGCCCATAGGCCGAACTGCTGCCGCCGGTCGCTGACGCGTGGGTTCCCACTGCGGTGCTGTTGTTGCCGCTCGCCGCGCTGAACAGCCCGACCGCGACGCTGCTTACGCCGCTCGCGGTGCTGAAGTCGCCGAAGGCCGAGCTGTCGTTCGCGCTGGCCCTGCTGCCGAGGCCGAAGGCGGAGCTGCCGCCGCCGGCCGCCTGCGAGGCGGCGCCAACAGCGGTGCTGATAAACCCCGAGGCCAGCGCGCCATTCAGGTTGATGGCGTTCCCGCCCGTAGGCGTGAAGACCGTGCCGTCGCCGCCACCGACCGCGACGCTGTAAGCGCCCGTCGCGGCCGGAGCGGTACTGCTACCCGGACCGGCACCAATTGCCGTAGAGTAGATCCCAGCTCCGGCGCTTCCGGAGTTGGCACCGACAGTGGTTGCGCCGGCAACAGCGCCAGCGCGGGGACCGGACAAGTATCCCAAAGCCGTCGCCGATACGCCTGTTGCATACGCTCCATAACCGAACGCTGTGGCGTAATCGACCGTCGCAAGCGCAAAACCCCCTACCGCTGTCGCGCCCGTCCCGCTCGCATCCGCTGCGCAACCAAAACTGCTCAGCAAAGCGGTCTTGGAAAGGTCGCCGGAATTGCATCCGGCCATCGCGAAACTGGCGGCGAGGGTTGCCGGGATGGCGCAAAGCGCACCCAACACCAGTTGATACTTGCGCGCGGTCTTCAGCGGATCCAACGATGTTCTGGCGGATTGCGTCAGCGAGCGCTTGCGCAACGTTCTCATGAGAGCCCCCTCTCGGTGCGTCCATGCGGCTTTCCGCGAGGCGGTCGCACTGGATTAGGACTCTACGTCCATTTCGTAGTCGTCAGCAATCCGCTGCAAAGGGACGTTGTTGCAAGCCCTGAATTTGCGGACTGTCTCAACCGCAGGTTGCTCGGGGTTTTGATTGACGTTGGCACGCCGACGTCGATTTGTGGCCCTGATGAGCAGCAACCCGCGTGTTCGATCCGCGTCTTCCGAACGGGCGTAGTCGGTAATCACGACGGCGAGAAGGATCCAAAGTCCGAAATTCGCGGTTGCCCACCTGGCGCGTAAGCCTACGTGCGTTTCTGCTAAATTCGAAAACTTTTTTACCTCGAGGGTCCGCGCTTGCGAGAGAGTGCGGTCATTGGTTCTAATTCTCCCGTAAGATCACTGGGAGCGACAGTTTGATTGCGCGGTGATCAAAAGTCCGCGCGGCGGCGCTCTCTCTCGCCCACTATTGTTTGAAACTGCGCGCCGGCCTTGCAAAATCCATGACGCGGCGCTGTCGCTGCCCCGGTTTGACTATTACTCAATACCAACTTGCGCGTATAGAAAAAGCTCGCGACACTCCGCGTGTCTTCCATATGGGGAGGGTCAACATGAATTCGACCTTGTTAAAATACGCCGGCCTAGCACTGGTCGGCGCAATTACAATTTTTGCATTTATTAACGGGCCGGCGCACGCGATCACTGACGCCATCTTCAAGTACTCGACACTAAAGACCGGGCACCTCGCGTTGCATCCAATGGAGTTTGTGCCAACGAGCCAGGCTGACGCCGCGAGCTCGGGATATGATATTCATTGGGAAAGCGGCGCTGTTACCGCAACAAGCAGCATGTGCGTCAACGCGGGTCTTCATCTCCCGCAAGGCGCGACGATTACCGCGGTTGCTGGCTGGTTTACCGCCAGTCTGGAGCGGTTGAAGCGCCGGCCGCCTTGCTGTCGAAGATAGTCGAAGCAGGCCCGAAACTCGGAAAAGTTTTGCCTGATGACTAATCGTCTTTTCTTGCAAAACTTAGGGCGGCTGGTCGCGACAATCCGCCGACTTTTGACGGACGGCTAAGAAGGCATGAGCCTTGCTGCTGCTTTGCCTGCGCGTCCAAACCTTCGTGTGTCGCAGTATGTGGGATTGCTTTAGGCGTTATCATGACAACACGGGCGCTCCGTACTTCGCGTCCTATTGCCGACGATGGGATGCAACTTGCATCTTTTCGGCTCATCCGGTCATCGGGGTTAGCTCGTGCGGGCACTGATGTGGCCGCGAACGTAGTGACAATCTCCGCCGATTTTTCTTCTTTGAACCGAAGGCCGAGCCGATGTTTGCGGCGCCAGATCACTTCGCATGTGTAGTTGAGCGAAGGCCAGATCGTGAGCAAAAAATTATCGGGGATGGTCTTGGGATCGCTTGCTTCTAGACATGCCCCGTTTTTAGAAATGTTTCGAACAACGCACGTTATGGCGCTTACGGGCGTTTCCACCGTACCACCGCGAAGCGCGTCGAAGCGCGGATCATGCCGCTCGTCCAACATTTCGCTGACAGACATAAAGCCGGGCAATTAAAACGCATTTAAAGGATTCAACTACAACGGCATTCGTGAACATTCTTGCGGTTGCAAACAGATGACTTTCGGTCCGTCTGGTTAGGATTTCGTAAGCCGGTTTACAGAATCCGACACCCGCAATTATTCTATTGTTAAAGCCTCGCGCAAATGACTCGTCGTGCCGCCCCGGTCCATGGCTCGACTGACTACCAGCCCCTCAGTTCCAAGCCGGCCGATCGATCTCAGGTAACACTGCTAGCAGCCGTAGCTTCGCACTTCCGGCAGCTCGCTCTTTTTGGATAAATGGGTGCTCTCTCTACGAGGAGAGAAGCTTTTTTTGTAGTGTCACTCGCACCGCCAACGCTTCAGTTGCCAGGGCTCTCGGTTGCGGGCCAGCCCAGCGGAGCGAGCCAAGGTTTGGCGCCTATCAAGATTGGGCTCAGGATTCCAAGCGGATGCTGCTGTTCAAACCAAAAACCTTTAGTAACAGTCGTCGTAGTAGCCGGTGGAATAATAGGCTGGCGCATAGCCGCCGTAATACGGACGATAAGCATAATACGGGCGAGAGTAGCCGTAGTAAGGACGGTAGTAGCCGCCGTAATAGCGCGGACCCCATCCCCCATACCCTGCGTAGTATCCGCGCCCGTAGCCACGATAGTAGCCTCCGCCGCCGTAGTAGCCTCTGCCGCCGTAGTAGGCTCTGCCGCCGTAGTAGCCGCGGTAGCCACCATAATACCCGCCGCGGTAGCCGCCATAGTAACCGCGCACATAGCCGCGCGCGTAACCGCGACCGTACCACCCAGCATCAGCCGGCTCAGGCGTGCCGAAGGAAGCGAATGCAATCGTTACGGCGAATAAAAATGCGCAGAAGAGACGTGACATCGAACTCTCCCTAACGGACCACAGGCCCAACACCTAAAATCATAATCAAATTTTACCCAGTCAGGGAAGTTTCCCTAAAGGGAAATAAAGGGCGTAGGGGCAAGTCTCAAAGCGAACGGGCCGACGCTCTGTGTCGGCCCGTTTTTTGCGCCGCGCCAGGGCTGGACGGTTGGGGGGACGGCACGGCACGCGGAGCGTGAGTAAGTGCATTGAGAGCCGTGCCGGGCAAGTTGGGCTTTGGGCCTACTCACCCGGGACACTCGCAGTGTGGTGGATTATTGGCCGAGGAGGGTCTTAATTCAACGCCAGTGAAAGGTTCGCGACCATCGACCGCATTCGAGTGCTTGGGTTGGCGCTTATTGGATCAAGGTCCAATTTGTAGGTGCCACCGCACAGTATAGCTTACCCAGTGCGATGGAAGATTTGCGACGAAAGCACTTGCCAGGCTTGCGTTCATGAAAGGCCGGCGCCTTTTTGCATTTTGCGCGGCTGTCATGGCAGTGGGCCTCTCATTGCCACCGGAGCCGATTTTTGCCCAAGACAACGACGCGGGCAATAAAGTGATCACGTATAAGCGACACAAAGTGCACCGACCTCCTTATTCAAGGCTTGAGCAATACCGATCATCTGATTTCGTCGGGCAGTTTCCCGGCAGTTGCGCCTATGATCGTGCGGCTGGAACTTGCATGATCGATCTTGGCTACGGACGCTGCATGCCGTGCAGCTCTGGTCCGCTGAAATGAGTGCGCCCTAGTCGGGCAACGCACCCAGCAAAAATACTGCGTTCATCAAAGGTCCCGGCCGCAGACCGACCGGTGTGAACCAGCGCTCGTAAATCTTGAGAACCTCGCCGCTGCGGAAAATGCGAGCGAGTGCTCCGTTTACCGCGAGCCGCAAAGACGAGTCGCCGCGCGGGAGCGCAAGCGCATACCGCTCAAGCGAAATATCGTCAGGTAACATTGTCAGAGCCTGCGCATTTTGAAATTGCGCGCCGACCAGCAGCAGCTTGTCGCTCGCGAATGCGTCGGCGGCGCCGCGCTCCAGCAACGCGACCCCTTCCTCTCGGCTCTTTACCGAAACGATTGTAACCCGCTTGCTGTCGAAGGCGTTGCGAATAGCCGCTTCGTTGGTCGTTCCGCTAATTACAGCGATCTTCTTTCCCGCCAGATCGTTGCTGGTCGATATTGCGGAATCTTTCTTCACCAGAATGCCGGTCGTTTCGACGAATATCAGGCTCGAAAAGTCCACCTGCTCCATTCGACTGAGCGTAACCGTGCTTGCTCCGCATTCGATGTCGGCCTTGCCAGCCCCGACGGCTTCAAAGCGCTGCTGCGTCGATACCGGCACCCATTCGATTTTCAACGCGTCCAATTTTAGGCGTTGCTGCATCACATCGACGAGCATGCGGCACAAATCGATCGTGTAGCCAGCCGGATCGTTGAAGCTGTTGGTGTAAGAGAACGGCCTCGCGTCAGTGCGGTAGGCTATTTT
The DNA here is from genome assembly GCA_035496575.1 of Pirellulales bacterium. Classification (GTDB taxonomy): domain Bacteria; phylum Planctomycetota; class Planctomycetia; order Pirellulales; family PALSA-1355; genus PALSA-1355. Next base: position 1,033 of record DATJEN010000273.1, on the reverse strand, counting down.
GATTGTCTTCGCGCTCATGATGGCGGCAAGCCGGCCTTCCTGTGCGCGAGCGGGCTCATAGAGCCCGGCGAGCAGCAGCAACAAAAAGCAAATTCGAACAATCAGCATTCGCTTGCCCTCGATTATGAACGGGAGGATCGGCGTTCATTCATGATCAGGCTATTGGACCACGGTCCAACTACGCGGCGGCACGGCTCGGGGTAAGATTTTCTCTCTGGTTCGCGCATGAAGATCATTGGTCGCGCAGCCTTTGGAGCGTCGCTGTATGTCAAACATCAACCGTTCAATCATCGCCACGATCGCTTGCGCCGCGCTGTCTTCGACCGTTGCGTTTGCACAAAACCAGCCAGCCGCAACGCAGGCGCCTCCCCCTGGTGGAACCAGCGCTCCAACGGCGGCACAAACTCCGGCCGATCAGCTGCTCAAGCCGGAGCAACTCCAGCAACTGGTCTCGCCGATTGCGCTCTATCCGGACAATCTGCTGGCCCAGGTGATGATGGCGTCGACCTATCCGTTGGAAGTCGTGGAGGCGAGCCGCTGGATCACCGCGCACAAAAATCTCAAAGGCGAAGCGCTGAAAAACGCGGTTGAGAAAGAGAAGTGGGATGACAGCGTAAAAGGACTGGTTGCGACGCCGCAGGTGCTCGACATGATGAGCAACAAGTTGTCCTGGACCAAAGATCTGGGCGACGCTTTCCTCGCGCAGCAGGCCGATGTCATGGACGCGGTACAGGCATTGCGCGCCCGCGCGCAATCCAACAAAAAACTGGAGAGCACTAAACAGCAGAAGGTCACGGCCAAATCTGAAAACAACAAGCAGTACATCGTCATCGAGTCTGCCGTGCCCGACACCGTTTACGTGCCTTACTACGATCCCGGTGTCGTCTATGGGTCATGGCCTTATCCCGCCTATCCGCCATACTACTGGGGGCCGCCTTACGGTTATCCCTACTACGGTGCCGGCGTCGCGTTCGCCGCCGGTGTCGCGCTCGGCGCATGGGCGGGCCGCTGGTGGGGCGGCGGCTGGGGCTGG
>DATJEN010000272.1:0-5496 GCA_035496575.1 Pirellulales bacterium | reverse complement strand
GGACCTGGCTGTGCGGCGTGCCGTCCTTGTCGATCTGGGTTTCGAGCTCGGCCAAGGACTTGCCGGACGCCGCGCGCAGAATTGGATCGAGTGCCGTTGGTTTGACAAACAGGACCGGAAAGTTGCGGGCTTCGGTTGGATCGGACCCGGCGCCTTCGAAGGGCAGCAACGGATCAAGCGCTTCGTGTGCTTCGCTCGTGAACTTCTTCAGATCATCGGCGAGCGCCTGCATCCGCTCTTCATATTGATTCCAATCCTCGGCTGAGGGTTTATCGATCGATTTGAACTTCGTGCGGGCCTCGCTGATCTGGTCGATGGTCGCTTCCCACCGCTGGCGCATGGCGGTCGCTGTTTTTTGCGCGTCGAATTGGTCGTTCGTAAAAATCACCGCGGCGGCCCCATGCTCGTAGGCGTTCGATATCTTGCGCCGAAAGGCCGCATGTTGAGAGCGCTTGGAGCCAAATAGACCGTGCGGATTGGACTGTTGCGGCTGGTGACGCAGGACGATGACGGCCTTGCCTTTTACGTCGGCGCCAGCGTAGTCGTCGTACTTCGGATCTTTAGACGTGATCCCATAGCCGACGAAAACCAGCGGCAAGTCGAACTTGCCCGAACCCCCGATCGCAAGCGGATTGAAATCCTGGCCGAGCTTGAGCGGTGTCCTGGCGGACTTCGCTTCGGTCTCTTTAGGCCCCACGAATTCAATGTGATTGTCCGCTCCCAGGGTCGCGCCGGTCACCATTTGAAATCGTTGAAAGGGAGTGCCGTCAAATAAATCGGTCTTCAGACCGATCTCTCGAAACTGCGCGGCGATGTAGTCGGCCGCGAGATTCAAGCCCTTGGTGCCGACTCCGCGGCCTTCGAGCTCGTCGGACGAAAGATACTTGGCCGACCGCGCCAGCCGAGCTTCGACGCCCGTTGCATCTTCCGCGCGCGAATGAAGCTGTGGGACGACGAGTGCCATCGTGGCGGCGAGAGCGAAGGCACACGCGGACAGGGCACGATTGGATCGGAAACGGGAGCAGGATGTGCGGACAGGTAATCGACGCTTCATGGACAATTGAACTCGGCGGAAGGTAGGACAGGTCAAAAGCGGCGGCAGGACAAGCAATTCTTGGTGCACGCAGCTCTGTCCGTCAAGCCTGCGTAGCTTTCATATCTGAAACGATTGTGCGGGCACGCAGCACGCACTGCGGCGAATTGCGAGGGGTCGACGATGCCGAAGGCCCTGAAACTCTATCTTTGCCGGTGTCCGAGCAATAGAATTCAAGTTGTTGCGGGGCTCGTTTCGTCGCGTGGCAAAGCGACGCATTTGCGCCCGCGCACCGCTTGTGGAGTAGCTAGAACCTTGCCCTCGTTGTTCGTCTATCAAGGACGCGACCAAGGAGCCCTGTTCGACATCGAAGAGGGCACGACCGGCATTGGCCGAGACGCTGCGAACCAGGTGCAGATTCACGACACCGAGGTTTCTCGCCGACACGCGCACGTCGAGTATGACGGCGCGATTTGCCTGGTCACCGACCTGGGCAGTTCCAACGGCACGTTCATCAACGGCAAGCGCGTCGAGGAGACCGTGCCATTGACGAGCGGCGACCGGCTGCAGTTGGGCAACACCATGATGTTGTTCACCGATCCGGCCGAGCGTCTGCCCGAGGATCTTTCGGACAAGATCGACATTGTGCAACGGGGCCACGCCGACAACTCGCACATCATCCGCTCGATGAGCCACGAAGAAGGGAGCGAGCTGCTGCAGTTCGACGTCGAGGGGGGCAGCAGCCCGTGGCTGGCGCGGGCGCGGAGCAACTTGCAGATCATGTATCGCACGGCGTTGGCCGTGAGCCACACGCTGGATATCGACCAACTGCTGCACCGCATCATGCAGTTGATTTTCGAATGGGTCGAGGCGGATCGCGGCTGCATCATGCTGCTCGACGAGCAAACCAAAACGCTCGCCCCCAAGGTGCGGCACAACCGGCAAGGTTTCAAATCCGACGAGAAGCTCGCGATCAGCAAGACGATTCTGGATTACGTGCTGCAGCACAACGAAGGCGTGCTGACGAGCGACGCGCGCGAGGATCAGCGCTGGGATCATGCGGCCAGCATTGTGCAGATGGGCATTCGCGAAGCGATTTGCGTGCCCATGCAGGGCCGCTATGACGTAGTGGGCGTGATTTACATCGACACTTCGACCAGTCCCCAGCGCTTGATCCAGCAGCTTACGCCTCAGAACAAGTTCACCGAGGAACATCTAAAGTTGATGATCGCCATCGCCCACCAGGCGGCATTGGCGGTCGAGGACACGCGCTACTACTCGGCCATGATGCAGGCCGAGCGGCTGGCGGCCGTTGGCCAGACGATCGCCATGCTGTCTCACCACATCAAGAACATCCTGCAGGGCATCCGCGGCGGCAGCTATTTGATCGAAATGGGCCTCTCGCAGCATGACGAAGACGTGGTCCGCAAAGGTTGGAACATGGTTGAGCGCAACCAGGGCAAGATCTCAGCCCTGGTGCTCGATATGCTCACCTTTAGCAAGGAGCGCGAGCCCGACCCCGTGCCCAGCGAAATCAACGACGTGGTCGGCGAGGTTGTCGAGCTCACGCAAGCCCGTGCCGACGAGCTGAACGTCAAGCTCGAATGGCACGGCGGCGCCGATATTCCGACCTTGGTATTCGACCCGGAAGGCATTCACCGCGCGGTGCTCAACATCGCCACCAATGCGATCGATGCGTGCGAAGAAATTCCCGATGCCAAGGTGGTCGTCTCCACCCAGTACATGCAGGGGGAGGGGCGCGTTCAAATCGTCATCGAAGATAACGGCAGCGGGATTGCCGAAGACGCGCTGGACAAGATTTTCACGCTCTTCGTATCGCACAAGGGGGGCCGCGGTACCGGATTGGGTCTGCCGGTCAGCCAGAAAATCTTGAAAGAGCACGGCGGCGACATCCATGTGACCAGCAAGCTCGGCGTCGGCAGCCGCTTCGTGCTCGAGTTTCCCGCCACGCTGCCTTCGCCCGCTCATAGCGCGGTGGGACAAGAAACGATCCCCGGCGAAGCGCCCAAGAGCTAAGCGTTATCGCCAGGAGGGCGAGCTCGCGAGGGGCTAAGCTCGATATCCCGCCGGCGCTCCCACGAACGGGTTCGATCGCTTTTCCTGGCCGACAGTCGTCGGCGGCCCATGCCCCGGCAGTACCTGGGTGTCGTCTGGCAGGGTGAAGAGCTTGGAATGGATGTGGCCGGCCAACTGCTCAAAGCTTCCGTCGGGAAAATCCGTCCGCCCGATGCTGCCGGAGAACAAGACGTCGCCGCCAAAAACCACGATGGGCGTGCCGGCCCGCCAGATGAACACGACGTGGCCGCTCGAGTGTCCCGGGATCTCGCGGACTTCGAGTTCCAGGCCGGCTGCCGTGTATTTGTCGCCCTCACCGACGAGCACGTCGGCAGGGGGGCTCACCAGGTGAGCGCCAAAGGCCGCCGACAGGTTGAGCGCGGGGCTCGTCAGCTTGGCGGCATCACCGTGGCTCACCACGATCGGGCAATCCGGATAGCGTTCTTTCAAAGGTCCGTTGCCGGCAATGTGGTCGCTGTGGCCATGCGTAATCAGGATGGCGGCGGGCGTCAGCTTCTCCTGGTCTAAATGCTCGAATATCTGCTCAGGGTCCAGCCCGGGATCGACCACGATGCAATCATTGCGGCCTGAAAGATGCGCGACATAAGTGTTTTCATCAAAAGGAGCTGAGACGATGACCGTGACGCGCAGGGATGGGATGCTCACGAATCGACCTTTTCGGAGGGTTGCCCGATTGAATAAACTAGGGAACCTGTATCGCTCGAGCCGACGACGCCAGCCGAGAGGGCTGGTCAAGCGCGACACCGGATAGGAACCATAGTAATATAGGCCCTCGCCGCCGGGCGATAAACATACCACCGCGGCAAACCGCACGATCAACACGCCCTTTGCGCTGGCCGCCTGAGACAGCGCGACCCCGCAACGATTTGCCAGCCAAGCAGCCGCGTTCGCACCTAATGAGCACCCTGTTTGTACGTGACACCTTGCATCGGCCACGGGCCGGGCGAGGCGCTACGTTGGACGGGTCAAGATTCGGCCAGGAGAGAACAAGATGAAGCGCGGCAAATGGTTGTTGGTGATCGGCATCGGCTCGGCCACTCTGGTCGGCGCATCGGCCAGCATGTGGGCCCAGTCGCCAGGACCTGCCCAAGCGGGTGGACGTCCCGGTCGCGAGCAATTGCCTCAGCCCGTTTACCGAGTTCCTTCCGGCCAGGGCGGAGCCCAAGCGGCGGGGCCAGCGACTCCCGGGCAGCAGCCCACTTCGGTTGCCGCGAACACGAACAACGCTTTGCCGCAACAGCCCGAAGCCGTTGCCCAGCCCGAGCACCCGCTGGTACCGGCTCTGCAAATCGCGTATGCGGCGCTCAACAATATTCGCACCAACATCCGCGATTACTCGTGCACGATGACCAAGCGCGAGCGAATCGACGGCAAGCTGAACGACATGGAGTTCTTGCACCTGCGGGTGCGGCACGAGCCATTTAGCGTGTACATGTACTTCCTCGGTCCGGAGCGGTTGCGCGGACAAGAGGCCATGTATGTCGCAAACAAAAATGCAGGCAACCTGCTGGGCCACGCCGGCAGCGGCGTGCGAAAGCTGGCCGGTACCGTGCAGCTTGCCCCAACGGGCGTGATGGCCATGGCCGGTCAGCGTTATCCGATCACCGAGATTGGAATGCTGAACCTCACCAAGCGGCTGATCGAGGTCGCAGAGCAGGACAAGATGTTTGGCGAATGCGATGTCAAATTCTTCAAAGGCGCAAAGATCAACAATCGCACCTGCCTGTGTATCAAGGTGGTCCATCCCGTTCCGCGCAAGAACTTCAGATTTCATGAAGCCCGCGTGTATGTCGACGACGAGCTGAACCTGCCGGTGCGGTATGAGGCCTACGATTGGCCGGAGCGTCAAGGCGGACCACCGCTGCTGCTCGAGGAGTACACGTACACGGACATCAAGATCAACCAAGGCTTCACCGACCAGACGTTCGACGAGTACAACCCCGAATACCACTTCCACTAAGCGGTTTGACGAGCGCAAAAAAACAGGCCGTCCGGCGTCCCATAATGACGTCGGCGGCCCGTTTCGTTTCGGTAACGAATCGTCTGCGAGGCGTTCCGCTAGCGCTGCAAGCGCGAGTCGGGCTGCCTGGTCAGCACGTCGGTCGGTTGCGAGCGGGCCGGCAACACCAGCTCGGTGCCGGGCGCCAGATGATCGTGGTCGTCGCCGAGCACCTCGCGGTTGAGCTCATAGATTTCGGCCCAGCGAGACGCTTTGCCCAGTTCATATCGGGCGATGTCAAACAGCGTGTCTCCTTCCGCGACGATGTACACGTCGCTGCCGCGGCGGGCGCGCGTGCTGGCCTGCACGGCGCGGGTTTTGACAACCGCGGACTTGCGTTGCTTGGGGCACAAGGCTGGATAGTTGC
>DATJEN010000271.1:0-4183 GCA_035496575.1 Pirellulales bacterium | reverse complement strand
TCAATAGCACGATTAAACCTGCCACGTTGAAGACATGCTGGCTGGAGAGCAGCCCGGCGGCAAACAGCAGCGAATCTCCAGGCAGGAAGAAGCCGACCAACAGGCCGGTTTCGCTGAAGATGATCGCCGCCAGAATCAAATAGCCGACCCACCACGGGCCGGCCAGGTTGACCAGCGACCGCAGGTTTTCCGGCTGCGCCAGGCCAATCAGGTACTCGATCCACTCGATGATCGTAGCCATACGCAACCAGGGGACGAGTCTCAGGGGTGCCGGGCGAAAGGTGACGTCCGAGCGATTATAGGGGCGGAGCGACAAGCTGAGCTACAGCAGCTTGGGCGCCGTGCTGGCTAAGAATTCACGACTTGAATGCGATGGACCTTAGCGGCCGGCGAGGCGTATTCTGAAAGGGCCGCAGTGCAATCGTCACGGGCATTTGAATCTGTTCCAGCCAATCACGCGAAACATGGAATTCCGAGTCGATCTCGAAGCCTTTCGCGGTCCGCTGGACCTGCTTTTGTATCTGGTGCGCAAGCACGAGGTCGAGATCGTCGATTTGCCCATCGCGCCCATCACCGAGCAATTTCTGGAATACCTGTCCATTCTCGAGCAGATCGACGTGAACGCGGTTGGCGATTTTCTGGAGATGGCCAGCACGCTGGTCGAGATCAAAAGCCGCATGGTGCTGCCGCGCTCCGGCGAAGTTGAAGAAGAGCTAAATGACCCGCGGCGGGAGCTCGTCGAGCGGCTTCTCGAGTACAAGAAGTTCAAAGACGCCGCCAGTATGCTCGAAGAGCGCAGTCGCAAATGGCAGGAGCATTTCCCGCGCTTGGCGGACGATCTGCCGCCGCGCGAACGGAACCTGGCCGAAGAGGGCATTCAAGAAGTCGAGCTGTGGGATCTGGTCAGCGCGTTCGGCCGCATCCTCCGCGAAACCGAAGGGGCCGCTCCTTCGAATATCGTCTATGACGAGACGCCGATCCACGTCTACATGGATCAGATTCAGACCGGCCTGGGCCAGCGCGAACGCTTGAAATTCCGCGAGCTGTTTCCAACGGGCGCTCACAAATCGGCCATCGTCGGAGTTTTTCTGGCGGTGCTCGAGCTGGTGAGGCACCGTCGCGCCATGGCCGAACAGTCAGAGTTGTTCGGCGAGCTGTGGCTTGTCCGCGGACCGCAGTGGAATAGCGTGCTCGATGCCGGCAGCGTTGATAGCTATCAATCGCCCTAGACGTTGCACCTCGGACAGCCTTGAGCGTGCCAGCATCGGCCTTGACGCGCGCGCTTGAGTTCCACTATCGTCCCCCGCCCCCGTTTGCGCCTTGCGCGATTGGGGTGCGCGAGCCCACAAGGCTCGACACGCGGAACTTCTCCCATCTCCTAGCATCAGGTGATCGCCATGAGCGTGGCGCCGAGTCGTCCTAGTTTCGTGCCTGCTTCGATGAAAGCTGCCCCCGCGCCCGCGCAGGGAGTCCCCCTGCTCGACGTGAACCGGCAATATCAAACGCTCCGCGATGAGGTCGCGCAGGCGATTTCGCGTGTCTGCGAATCGGGACGATTTGTTTTCGGCCCCGACTGCGAGGCCTTGGAGAAATCGCTGGCCGTCTACTGCCAAGCGCCACACGCGGTGGCTTGTGCCTCCGGCAGCGACGCCCTGTTGCTGGCTCTCATGGCCTACGGCGTAGGCCCGGGCGATGAGGTTCTGATGCCCAGTTACACGTTTTTCGCGACGGCCAGCGCGGCGTGGCGCTTAGGCGCGAAGCCCGTGTTCGTCGATATCGATCCGGCAACGTTCAACCTCGACCCGCGGCTCCTCGAGCGGCACATCACTAAGAAAACGAAAGTCATCCTGCCGGTCCACCTGTTCGGCCAGTGCGCCGAGATGGTCGAGATCATGGCTGTGGCCGAAAAACACAAGCTGCCGGTCATCGAAGACGCGGCGCAAGCCATTGGCGCGGAGCTGAACGGCCGCCGCGCGGGCGCGTGGGGCCCGATGGCTTGCTTCAGCTTCTATCCAACCAAGAACCTGGGTGGATTCGGCGACGGCGGCATGCTGACCACGCTCGATCGAGAGCTGGCCGACCGGCTGCGGCTGTTGCGCGGCCACGGCATGCAGCCACGCTATTATCATCACGTGGTGGGGATCAATAGCCGTCTGGATACGATCCAGGCGGCCGTGCTCAACGTGAAGCTCAAGTATCTCGAGGCCTGGACGCGGGCCCGCGCCACCAACGCCGAGCGTTATGGCCGGTTGTTCGCCGAGTATGGTCTGGCCGGCAAAGTGGGATTGCCGAGTGCGGGACGCGGGATGCGGCACGTGTGGAATCAATACGTGATCCGCATTCCGAACGAACGGCGCGACGCGCTGCGGGCTTTTTTGGCCGAGCGGCAAATCGGAACGGAGATCTACTATCCGGTGCCGCTGCACATGCAGCAGTGTTTCCGCGAATTGGGCTATCGCATGGGGAGCCTGCCCCACAGCGAGCGCGCCGCGGCGGAGACCTTGGCGCTGCCGATTTTTGCCGAGCTCACGGCGAGCGAACAGGAAATCGTGGTCCGCGCCATCGCCGAATTCATGGGCCGGGCCGCCTGACCGCCGAGAGACTCTTCAAATTTCTGATCTGTAAGGTAACGCATGGCCGGCGCGCGAAAGTCGGGTTTGCCCAAGGTGCTGGATTTGCCGCTGGCGGTCGCGGCCGCGTTGACCTTTGGCTTCTATTGGGTGATTACCCAAGAAGCGATGAAGGCCACGCTGCTGCACCGCTATACGACCGAACACACGGTCGAGTACATCATCGTGGGGTTCTTTATCTGGGGCCTGGTCGATGCCGCGTTTCGCGTGCTGGCCTTCCCGCGCGAGACGCTGGCACTCAAGCAGGCTTGGCTGCCACCGCGCAAGGGGCGCGAACCGATCGGCGCGGCGGCTTCGTGCAGCGCCTACTTGCAACGAAAACCGCTGTGGTTGCAGCATTCGCGGATTGGCCTGCGTTTCACGCAAGCCCTGGCGTTCTTGCAGGAGAAGGGCTCGGCCGATGGCCTGGCCGACTACCTGCAACTGCTTTCGGATCAGGACCACGACGAAACCCAAACCAACTACGGACTGATCCGCTTCATTTGCTGGGTCACGCCGATGTTCGGATTCTTGGGCACGGTCGTGCACTTCGGCACCGCGCTCAGCGGGCAAACGGCCGGCGAAATCGGCGACAAGCTGCCCACCGTCGTGGCCGAGATGGGGACGGCCTTCAACACCACCACGGTGGCCCTTACGGCCGCCACGACGATGATGTTCTGCCTGTTCCTATGCGAGCGAACTGAGCGCGGCATCGTGCACATCATCGACCAGCGCGTGCGCGGCGAGCTGTTGAACCGTTTTGAAGTAGCCGAGGCGAGCCTGGGGCCCTTCTTGGCCGCGCTCGAAGCTGCCAACCAAACCACCCTGCGGGCGCTCGACGAGACCACCCAAAGGCAGATCGATGCCTGGGCCGATGCCTTGGATCGGCTGCACGCCGAGCACGAGCAGCAGGCCAAGTGGCAAGCGCAAGCGTGGCTTGAGTCGCTCGAGAAGCTGGAGGGCCGTTTTGAAACCAACGACGCGGAGCGCGAGAAACGCCTGGCCCGCCTGCTGGCCACCATGGACGCGCAGCGCAGCGAGCATCGAGGACAGATGCAGGCCTCGGCCGAACAGTTGGCGGCCCTGCAGGCGGATTTTGCCCGCATGGCCGGCGAGCTGGCGGGCGTCGCGTCGGGCGAGCGCGACCTGGTGCGGCTGCAGGCCAGCCTGGCCGAAAACCTGAAAATCTTGCGCGAGACGCAACAAATCGATCACGCCCTGCACGGACTCACGGCCGCGATCCACTTGCTGACGGCCCGCCATCAGCCGGCAATCAAGGAGAGCCGCGCCGCCTGACGCCTCGGCTGCGCACCAGTCGAGCGGCGCGGGCGGCCGGGGCGGGGGCGGGGGCCAGGCGTTTCGCCCCGGATTTCGGCCGCGCGTGCCTTTCGGGCCAAGAATTTCGGGCAGCAGCGGGCTACAATAGGGACTACGGAACAACCAGCACCGGACGTGCTGAAAGAGAATCGAGGGGAATGGCCGATGCTGACTCAATTGTTCTTGAAGGTAGCGTTTGTCGGCAGCGAATGGGTGCTGTGGGTGCTGCTGCTGGTGAACTTCATCAGCGTGGCGAC
>DATJEN010000270.1:0-23738 GCA_035496575.1 Pirellulales bacterium | reverse complement strand
ACCTAGAGTCAAACCCGATATCCCGGTGCCGGTCGCGTCAGAGCCGGTCCACACGACGGTATTGAGCAACGCGCCATGTTGATCGACATCTGGCGGACCGTGTATGAGAGGCCCGCCATACAATCCACCGACCAGCACGATCGTCTCGCCTTGTACGGTGTAAACGGGCAAACTTCCGGACGGTGCGTTGACGTTGGCATTCACGGCAGCCGTCGATAGGACTGCATGCCATGTCGTGATGGGAAGCGTGGGTTCTAGAGCTGCCTGGGCAGTGACAAAGGAATTGTAATCCGCAATGTTCGCGCTTGTCCCATCGCGTGTACCGGCCGTCACAAATAGCAATTGAAACGGCGTGTTGGGAGGAAGGTCGGGCGGAATGAAGCCCGCCATGAGCTGATCGGGCAAGACGGCGGCAGCTAGTGCCAGACAAAGCCAAGCGATTAGTTTACGCATTAGCGTCACCTCCGAAGGCAGGTCAACTAAGCCACCACGACCGAAGACGATTGCGTGTTCACTCTATGGAGGAAACTCTCGTTGAGTCAAGAATTCTAACGGTACCGTTATTCACTCCAACAAAATTACCGCAAATGCCACTTTCCATCGAACAACGCGAACAAGTCCAGGCCGCGATTGCCGGACTTCATGGCCAGGAACGGCACCGCGAACGCATGCGGCTCCGCAGCCGGCTCCTGCGCGAAGGCGAAGAATATCGCATGGCAGACAACGCCAAGAAAGCAGCGCACGGCCGTGAAGCATATCACGCCAATCTAGAACTAAGCCGGCGCTGGGGCGCGGAGAAGTCGCGTCAGCGCTTGCGTCGTCGCCAGGCGCAGACAGCGAGGCCGGCGAGGGCGAATGCGGCAAGGGCGATGCTGGAGGGTTCTGGCACGAGAGTTAGCGTAGACGGGAATACAAAAAGCACTTCAAATCGGTCGCCCGGCGCGACCGTGAAAGCGCCACCTGGATAGAAGTACTCGCCCTCGGCGAGACTGACCGAGATAGTAGGTGTGCCAGTGAAAACCGGCAAACTTAATAGGTCTGTCGGCAGCGCCACTTGATAGAGAATTCCAAAATTGCTGCGGGGACTTGCGCCTGGTGCGCTTGGAACGTAGGACCAGCCGACGCCGGAGAACGTGTTCTGCCCAAATGACTCACCGAACTTATTCTGAGCGCCAGGCGCAACGAACGCCGAACCGGCATCGACGGATTGAACCGTCAAACCGCCAATGCCCAGAGTGAGGTTAGCCGGTGGGATTGATTGCGGGTAATTGAGAATTCCACTCGACGCGGGACCCGGCCCCGGCGCCGAGGTATCAATGGTAAGGGTGCCCTCAAATGGCGTGCCATCCGTAAGGATTGGAAAGAAATGCACTCCGCCCGGAAAATATGCGCGAGACGTGTCGAACGTACCGGAAAACTTGTACGTAAGAACAGCCCCGTTGGCGACCGACCCGATGACGATTGCCAGACAGACCGTAAGGCAAAATCGATGCACTGAGATACACTCCGCCCGTGGAAAAGTCAGTCGCCGCAAAAGAAGGTCAAACGAAACTCGATCGTTTGGCGAGCGGCACTCGGGCCTGAGACGGGCGACAATACAGTAAGTTTACTTTGGCCATCTTCGGGGCACAACTCGCCCCAAGCTCACCGCCCGGCGAAATAAAAAACCGCAGGGCTCTTAAACCCCTGCGGCTCTGGCCGATTCACCCACGGCCATAAGGATCGCGGTAGAACGATTGCCGCCAGCCCGCAACAGGCTGGCGCGCGATCCAGGTTTGCCTAGCCTTCACCTAGCCAGGCGCGATGAGGCCAGTGGAAAGCCACGGGCCAGCCAACAAAGCCCCGCCCCTGGCCTCAAAGTAAGCGTCAACTATAAGCACAAATCGAGCGAGCCCGTCAAGCTCGCGAACCACTCACCTTAAGGAGAATGCCGCATGGTTGCATCTGCGACCGCAGTCGATTCATTTACCGCCGAGCTGACGATCAAGGAAACGGCCAACGCGCTCGGCGTGTCACAAAAGACCGTTCGCCGCTACTTGGCCGAAGGCTCACTGATCGCTCGCAATGCCGCGCCGCTTTCGAGTGCTCGCGCCATGTGGCGAATCCCGCTCGATGCGATCCAAGCAATGCGCAGCTCTTACATGGTTCAAGGCAAGCTGCCTCGCGCCGCAGTCCCCTCAAGTCCTCGCGTGCTGCCGTACACGCCAAAACACATCAAGCCGCGCTAGCTAGCGCGCGATGCCCGATAAGCATCAATGGTCGCGCGCGCGTCTTCTTTGTGCGCAGTGCGAAAGTGGCCATAGGTTTCCTCGATCTGCTTGATCGATGTCCCTGCCATCTCTGCGATCGTGGCCATCGGAACGCCACTTTCAATGGCATCACTGACCCACAAATGGCGAAAGCCGTAGAGCGTAATTTCCGCGCGCACGCCGGCAAGCTTGCGAATCTTCTTGAATCGCTTACCAAGCGCATCTTGGGTCCAAGGTTCGCCATTCCCTTGCGTGAAGACAAAGTCGTCTGCGGACTTGCCGGCGCAGTGTCGCTTTAGAATCTCATGCTCGGCCGCATTGATGGTGTACACGCGAGTCTGTCCGCTTGATCCGGCCCGCTTATGCTTTTCAATCACGATTTGATTTTTACGAAGGTTGACCTGCTTTACCTTGATCGTTGCGGGTTCGCCGGTGCGAGGACCAAGTCCGAGATACAACCGAAGCAAGTCGGCAAATCCGCTATATGGATTAGCCTTGCCGGTTCTGCATTCGTCTGGCGTGCGATGACGGTATCTGCCCTTCTCTCCACGAATTCTGCCTAGATCGTAATCGGCCCATTTGAATAGCGCAGCGACTTCCTCTTGCGTTGGCAGCTCGCTTTCCAGCTTGGGCCGCTTCGGAATTTTGATCTTGGCCACGCCAGCGAAGGGCCGAAAGTCTTTCGGCAGACGCCCATTGTCTGCGCCCCAATTGAAGCACGCCTTGACATGGATCATGTCAGCGGAAAGCGCAGTTGGCCCAATCAGCCGGCCAGGTCCGGCATCTTTGGATTTCTTCTTGCGCTGAACGCCTCGCCCTGCTGTGGCAATCGCCTTCCGCCTTGTCGAAATGAAATCGTTCAGATGGTGCGGGCCGACCTGCGTCGCCGCAAGCTCGCCGATCGTGCGGCCAACGCCAGGCAGGCTGCCGCTGATGCGATGGGCCGCCCATCGCGTCAGGACGGATTTCTTCATGGCCGTGTTGGCCTCTGACAGCGCGCCGCTCGCCCAATCCAGATATTCGTCGGCCAGCTGAAGCGCTGAGATTTCTTGCAAGTTAGACGGCTTCGCCGAACTGGCTAGGCTCTTCTGCCGATGATCCAGAAACGCGCGCTCGGCGTCCTTGCGCTTGACCTCTTTTACGTTGCCGAAGTAGACCGGCCGGCCGCCGCTCTCGGTATACCAGTAGGTCTCCACCCCAACCGTCTTCTTGCGAAGCTTTGCTGCGCGTGCCATTTGACCGCCCTCGCTAGACTTGGTCTCAATCCGGTAATGAATCCGGTAAATGCGACCATAGCAGCGGTCAGTTTTTGAGTCAATTCCATAAAAAAAGCCCGCATAAATGCGAGCTTTTTTATCAATCGGGGCGACAGGATTTGAACCTGCGACCTTCTGACCCCCAGTCAGACGCGCTAGCCAAGCTGCGCCACGCCCCGGATGACGCGGTCGCAGGCCCGCAATGCCCAGGCCGACCGCGTCGCGACAGTATCGCAGATTGAGCCTGCGCGTTCAACGTCTTCCGCGCGCCCGCTGACGTTCCGGCACGACGCACGCTACCATACAACGGGCGCGTTAATTCGAATGTGCGCGGCCCACACCGTTTGCGCGAGGAGCAAGCAAGTGGCCGACGGGCACAAGTCAGACCCAAGCAATCCGGCAACACCGTTTGCCGATCGCCTGGCCGACGCCGTGCGCCGCCGCGGAAACCCCGTGCTGGTCGGCCTCGATCCGCGCTACGAGCAACTGCCCGACAGTCTGCGCGCGGGCGGCCATAGCGCCGACTGGGCGGCGCGAGCCCAGGCCTACCGCCAATTCTGCCAGGGCGTGATCGACGTCGTCGCGCCGCTCGTGCCCGCCGTAAAACCGCAAGCCGCCTTCTTCGAAGAGCTCGGGCCGGCAGGCATGCAAGTCCTGGCCGACGTGATCGAATACGCGCGTGCAAAGAGCCTTCTGGTCATCCTCGATGGAAAGCGAAACGACATCGGCAGCACGGCCGCTGCTTATGCCAGCGCCTATCTCGGCGCTCGCCCTGCGAGCGCCTGGGGCGCCGACGCGCTGACGGTCAGTCCTTATCTGGGTGACGACAGCCTGACTCCCTTTGTCGAGACTGCCACCGCGCGCGGAGCCGGCGTCTTCGTGCTCGTGAAAACGTCGAACCCGGGCGGCGGGATGTTTCAGGATCTCACAACTGATGGCCAGCCGCTCTATCGCCACGTCGCGTTGCGCGTGCAGCAGCTCGCCAGCCAGACGCGGGGCGCGTGCGGCTATGGCGCCGTGGGCGCGGTGGTCGGGGCGACGTACCCCAGGCAAGTGTCCGAGCTCCGCGAAGCCATGCCCAACACCTGGTTCCTGGTTCCGGGATTCGGCAACCAGGGCGGAAGCGCTCGCGACGTCGCCGCAGCCTTCGATGGCAGCGGGCTAGGCGCGATCGTGAACAACTCGCGCGGAATCATTTTCGCCCACGCGCAAAAACAATACGCCGATCGCTTCGGCGCATCCCGCTGGCAAGAGGCGGTCGAGGCGGCCACGCGCGAGATGATCGAGCAACTTCGAAGCGATACGCCTGCCGGCAGGTTGGCCTAGTCGGCCGCGCGCACTCACGTCTCGTCGCTCGCGCGCAGCCAGGGTGTAATCGTCGGCTCGAACTCGATGATCTCTTCCTTATTGAAGTACAGCGCGATCTCGCGCTGGGCGGCCTCGGGACCGTCGGAGGCGTGCACCAGGTTCATTTGCCGGCTGGAGCTGAAGTCGCCGCGAATGGTGCCGGCCGCGGCTTTCAACCCGCTGGTCGCGCCGAGCATCTCGCGCACGACGCGAATGGCCTCCAGCCCTTCGATGATGCCGGCCACGATCGGCCCGCCGGTAATGAACTTTTCCAAGGTCGGATACCAGCCCTTTTCGACGTGCTCGGCATAGTGCTGCTTGGCGAGCGCCGGCGTGATCCGCATCATCTTGAGCGCGACGATGTTCAGGCCCTTGTCCTCGAATCGCGCGAGCACGCGGCCCGCCAATCGTCGTTGGACGCAATCGGGCTTGAGCAGAATGAGCGTACGTTCCATCAGCCGGTCTCCGGAAAGATCTCGTGAAAACGTGGGATTCTAGAGGATTTGAAGAGCAGGCTCAATCGCCGATTGAGGCAGCCGGCCGACAGGCGCGCGCACCGGTGCTACGCGGGCGCCTTGATATCGCTGGCGGGGCCGATCGCGAGCGTCGTGTTGAGCGATAGCGGAAATCGCGCGAGCACGGCCACCAGATCGTCGCGCGTCACGGCCTCGATTGCGTCGAGATCTTGCTTCACGGTCCGATATTCGCGCCGCTGGATCCAGTTGCTGCCCACCGTGAATAGCCGGCCGCGCGGGCGTTCGCTGCCCAGCACCACGCGCGAGTTGATTTTGCTTTTGGCCTGCGCGAGCTCCGCGTCGGTGATGCCGTCGCGTTCGGCGGCAGCATAGATCTGCGCCACTTGCCGCAGATTCTCTTCGGCGTTTTCGGCCTCGCAGCTCACATAAGTCATGAACACGCCACTGCCCAGGTAATCGTGATGGCTCAAGCTGGCTTGCTCGGCCAGTCCGGGATTGACGAGCGCCCAATAGAGGCGGCTGCCGGAGTCATCGCCCAACACGGTGGCGAGGATTTTGGCGGCGTAGCGATCGGCATCCGTCGCCGCGGGACCGAGCGCCAGTTGCACAACGTATTCCAGCGCGGCCGATTCCTTTTGCATGCATCGAAAGCCCTTGCGCGGTTCGGCCGCAAAAACGTTTCGTCCATCTTTGACCGGCTGCCACTTGCCGCCCACGCGTTCGGCCGTCGCCACGAGTTGCTCGAAATCAATTCGCCCCGCCGCGGCCAGGGTAATGTTGCCAGGCGCATAGCGGCGCTCGAAATACTCGCGCATGGCGGTGACAGGCAGATTGCGAATGCTCTCCTCGCTGCCCAACACGCTGCGACCAAGCGGATGCGCGCCAAACAGCGCCGCCTTGCACTTTTCGTCCGCGCCGAACGGCGGTTGGTCGTCGTACATGCGGATTTCTTCGAGGATCACCTGCTTCTCAGTATTGAAATCCTCTTCGCGCAACGACGGCCGAATGATGTCGCCCAACAGCTCGACCGCGCTCGTCTGATACTCGGGCAGCACGGCCGCGTAGTACACCGTGTGTTCCTCGCTTGTGAACGCGTTGTAGTGCGCGCCCATCTCGTCGAACTCGCGGTTGACGTCATCGCCACTGCGCGTGGGCGTGCCCTTGAACATCATGTGCTCGAGAAAGTGGCTCACGCCCGAAACTTCGTCGGTCTCGTCGCGTGCGCCGGTCTGCACGAAGAAGCCCATGGCGGCCGTGTGCGCTTCGGGATTGCACTCGGCAACCACCTGCAAACCGTTCGGCAGAGTACGGCTAAGAAACTGCAACGGGAACCTCCAACGGTTTGGGGCCAAGCGTCACCACCGTGAAATCGCGCGGCGGGTGTTTGGCCAAAAACGAATTAATGCTCTCGCACGAAAGCCCATCCATGATCTGGCTCAGCTCGTCGAGCGGGCGAACCCGGCCCAGATGATACCAATCACGGGCGATGGCGCCCGAACGCGCGGAACTCGATTCCTGCTGCATGATCAGGCTGCTCTTGATGCGTGCCTTGAGCCGCTTGAGCTCGCCCGGCTCGATGCCTTTGGCCAAGCGCACGAGCTCGGACAAGGTGACATCCAGCGTTTCTTGGGCGCGTTCGGCGCTTGTGCCGGCATAACACAGCACGCTGCCCGCGTCGCGCAGGGTGTGCATCGTGGCATAGACGCTGTAGCACAGGCCCCGCTTTTCGCGAACCTCGGTAAACAGCCGCGAGCTCATCCCGCCGCTGAGCACGCCCACCGCGCCCCAGGCTTGGAAGTAATCCGGGTGGCGGTACGGCAAGCTCTCGAAGGCAATGCCAATCTGAGTCTGATTGGACTCGTGATTCAGATGGGCGCGCTTGCCGAGCGGCTGTCCCGCGCGCGGCGTGCGTTCGCGGCCGGGCTGCCAGTCTTCGAACAGCCGTCCGACGTGTCGCTTCAGTTGTTCCCAATCGAAATTGCCGGCCACGCCCAGGATGGTGCCGCTTGAGCGGTAGTTCTCGTCGAAGAAGCCGCGAATGTCGGCGAGCGCAATACTCTCGATGCCATCGCGGTCCCCCTGGCTCGAGCGGCCCCAAGGCTCTGGATATTGATGCCGCCGCAGCTCGAGCATTACCTTTTGCGCCGGCTCGTCTTCGATCGCGGTCAGTTCTTGCAACACCACCGCGCGGGCTGCCGACAGCTCATCGCTCGGAAAACGGGGGCGGCGGAGCAGATCCGCAAAAATGTCGAGAGCCGGCAGGAGATTCTTCGAGAGCGTGGCGCCGCTGAAGCTGGTGTGGCTGTTGGAAACCGATTCGCCGCGCTCGACGCCCAGGTTTTCGAGATCCTCGATGAACGTCCGGCTATCCCGTGGCCCCGAACCGCGCAGCGCCAGCTCACAGACAAACGAGCCCAGCCCCAGACGGTTCGGCGGATCGAGCGCGCAGCCGGCTGGAACCAAGAAGGTGAAGGCGGCCGATTCGAGCGACAAGATGGGCTCAGCCACCAACACCAGCCCATTGTCGTAGCGATGCGAATAGATGGGCTGGGTCACGTGCACTCCAAAGCGAGCTCGGCGAACAATCGCGCGAAAGCCATGCGGCTGAACGTACCCACCGCTTTACGAGTACGCAACCTCGACCGCCTTGTAGACCGTGCGGGCTTTGCTGAAGCCCACACGCTGATAGAGGCGGATCGCCCCATCATTTTGAGCGGTGACTTCCAAGAATGCCCGGCGAATTCCGGACTGGTAAAAGCCATCCAGTGCTCGCATCAAGAGAGCAGTTCCCAACTGGCGGCCCCGGTGCTCCGGCGTAACGCCCAGGTTTTGAATGGCGCCCACACCGGCATAGTCGCGGATTCCCTGGATCGTGCCGCAATACTCGAGCGTGCCGTCATCGGCGGTATGGCTGATGAGCCACGTGGCGCCGGGCAGAAAGCCCTGCTTGCCGCGAATCTCGTGCATCAGCCGGTGGCAGCCGGCCCAATCACCCAGGCAGGGAAAGACGTTGGCGTCGATCTCGGAGTGAAAGCTGCGGTACTTCGTCTCGGCATGCAACTCGAGCAACGAATCGTCCCACGGCAGCATGCGATAGCCTGGAAGCAGACGCGGCGGCACGCATTGGCGGCCGGCTAGCTCAATCTCCATCCGAAATCGCTTGAAGTACGTGAGTCCCACGTGTCGGACCCGTTCAATCACAAAGAGGGCCGTGGCGGCGCGCCATGACTTAACTCTACCGGTCACTTGAGTGAAGTCAACTTTGCGCGCAAGTCGCTCGTGCGCAAGGGGACGCAAGCGCCGGGTCCAATCCGGAGAGGCTGTAAACTCAAGCCCGATTGCGCGCGTTTGTGCCCCCGCGCCCGTTCTATTGGTAGCGGCCAATGCGCCGTACGAGATTTCCCAGTTGCCGGTATTTTGACCTGTCAAAATATTAATTTTCCGCATTGAAAAATGTGCCGAAATAAGCGATACTTAGGCGCTCGACAAATGACCCTATGAAAAACGACGCGCGACCAGCACAAATCGATGACGCCGCACCCGGTGCTGGGTGGCGAAAGCCCGTGCACACGCCTTCGCTGCCCGAGGTGTACGCGTCGGTTCCCGTCTCGCAGCGCGGATTTTGGTCGAAGCTGCTGGCGTTCTCCGGGCCCGGCCTGATGGTCGCGGTCGGCTACATGGATCCCGGCAACTGGGCCACCGATTTGGCCGGCGGCGCTCGCTTTGGCTACATGCTGCTGTCGGTGGTGCTGATCTCGAACTTGATGGCCATCCTGCTGCAGCACCTGTCACTCAAGCTGGGCATCGTCACCGGACGCGATCTGGCACAAGCATGCCGCGATCACTTCTCGCGGCCGGTTGGGTTGTTCCTGTGGGTGCTATGCGAAATCGCGATCGCAGCTTGTGATCTGGCGGAGGTCATTGGTTCGGCGATTGCCCTGAATCTGCTTTTCAATATTCCGCTGGTGGTTGGCGTGGTGCTCACGGCGGTCGACGTGGTGATCGTGCTCTTCTTGCAGAACAAAGGGTTCCGCTACATCGAAGCCTTGGTGGCCAGCTTGATCGCGCTGATCGGAATGTGCTTCGCCTATGAGATTGCCGTGGCAGGGCCTGCTTTGAGCCAGGTCGCGGGCGGGCTCATCCCGCAGCCGGAAATCCTGCGAAACCCGCACGCGCTTTATATCGCGATCGGCATCCTGGGGGCGACGGTGATGCCGCACAATCTGTATCTGCACTCGAGCATCGTGCAAACCAGGGCGTTTTCGCGCGATGCGGAAGGCAAAACAATGGCGGTGCGCTTTGCAACCATCGATTCCAGTGTGGCGCTCATGTTCGCGTTCTTCATCAATGCCGCGATTTTGATCGTAAGCGCCGCCACCTTCTATGGAACCGAGCACTCGGACGTTGCCGCCATCAAAGACGCCTATATCCTATTGACGCCCGTGCTGGGCGCCCCCTTGGCCAGCACGATGTTTGCCCTGGCGCTGCTGGCCTCGGGCCAGAACTCGACGCTCACCGGCACCATGGCCGGACAGATTGTCATGGAGGGCTTTCTCGATTTGCGCTTGCGTCCCTGGGTGCGGCGACTGCTCACGCGGATGGTGGCGATCGTGCCCGCCGTGGTTGTGGCTGTGGCTTACGGCGAGAACGGCGTGGAACAGTTGTTGATCCTGAGCCAGGTCGTCCTTTCCATGCAACTGAGCTTCGCGGTCGTGCCGCTCGTGATGTTCACTTGCGATCGCGCCAAGATGGGAGAGTTCGTGAACGGACCCCTGCTGGCACTCCTGGCTTGGTTGGTCACTCTCGTGATCGTATCATTGAATGTCTATCTGCTCTTCGAAACTTTTCGTGTGAGCAGAGGATAGCCAACCGATTGCAGGGCGGCGCGCAAAACCAGCGCGTTCATTCTTTCGTGTACAAGCACATCCTTATTCCACTCGACAACTCGCCTTCGGATGGCGCCATTCTCGCGCACATTCGTGGCCTGGCTCGTCTGACCGGCGCCCGTCTGACCCTGGTCCACGTCGCCGACGGTTTTGTGGCCCGCAACCAGGATCGCCTCGGCCTCGAAGATTCAGACGAGATGCGCGTCGATCGGGCCTACCTCGATGAGCGCCAAAAGGAGCTTGCGGCCGAAGGTTTTGAGGTAAATACAATCCTGGCCTGCGGTGAGCCCTCCGACCATATCGTCGCGATCGCGGATCGTGAAAACTGCGACCTGATCGCCATGTCCACGCATGGGCATCGTCTGATGGCCGATCTGCTGTTGGGCAGCGTGGCGAACGAAGTGCGTCATCGGACCGAAGTGCCCGTGCTCTTAGTTCGTGCCGCGCGTAGCAGTTGAGCGACTGGAGCCCGCGCCGGTGTGCCGCTCGACCAGGCTCCGCAACGTGCGCAGGTTCACGACGTCCATCTCCTCGCCGTTTTCTTGCTCCTTGGCGGTCTCGATGTGCATCGGCACTTTTGCGAAGCGCCGGTCATTGAGCAGATATCGGAACGCCTCCAGGCCCAGGCAACCACGCCCGATGTGTGCATGCCGATCGACTCGCGAACCGAGCTTCGTCTTGCTGTCGTTTAGATGGACGGCCTTGATGCGTTTCAGGCCCACCACCCGGCCAATCTCGGCCATCGTGGCTTCATAATCGGCCTTGCTGCCCAGCGGATAGCCCGCCGCGAAGGTATGGCAAGTGTCGATGCACACGCCGATTCGCTCGGGCTGCTCGACGCCCGCGATCATGGCGGCCAAATGTTCGAATCGCCAACCCAGGCAACTGCCCTGCCCCGCGGTGTTTTCCAGCAGAGTCTGTATCCGCAAGCCCGGCAGATTTCGATGAACCAAATCTAGCGCCGAGATCACCCGCTCGATGCCCTGCTGCTCGCTGCTGGTCGTATAGGCTCCCGGATGGACGACCAGCCCGGGAATCCCCAGAGCCTCGGCCCGCACCAGCTCTTCCGCGAAAGATTCGACAGATTTCTGCCACAGCAGAGAATCTGGGCTGGCGAGATTGATGAGATAGGAGGTATGCGCGGTAGTGTGCCGGATGCGATGCCGAACAAGCGCGTCTTGGAACTTGTCCACGTCCTCGTTCGTCAGTGGCTTGGCCCTCCACTGGTTATTGTTCTTGGTAAATAACTGCACGTAATCGCAGCCGGCGGCGTGGGCAAGCTCGACGGCTCGGTAATAGCCGCCCGCGATCGACATATGTGCGCCAAGAATAGGCATAACGCTTTTGCAAGACTCGAGTTCACAGCGCCGGCACGATTGGCGATGCCACTGGGCGTTTGTGCAGTTGCCGGTCTCTTGTGGCGCTGAATTTGCTTGTAAGAAGACGGGTAACGATTAGAATTATTCTATACGGAACCCATTCTTGCCTGCAGGATGAGGAGAGGGCCGTGTCCGCATGGTGGATGGCGCTGGCCATTGTCGCACTGGCACTCGCAGTAGGCATTTGCATTGCGTGGCGCCCTGTCCGCGCGCGCTTGCGCGCCAAGGAACTTGCTCGCCTGCGCCGCAATTTCCATCGCCAGCGCGAGTATCTCGAGGCCCGCTTTCTGACGATCGCCGCCGATAGCGGAAAGCCGCGCGGGCTGGAATGGGTGCGCTGCGATTTCGAGGATGACGTCATCTATGCCCGCAATCGGCAAAGCGGGGAGCTTACCGCCTTCGTCGGGGTGACCATCGGCTTCGAAGCGGTCGAGGGCGGCGGCATGGAAGATGTCGCGGCTGTCGGCAATTTGCGAGCAGCCACCGCGGTTTTTCGAGTGGAGCGCGGAAATTGGGCGACCGACGGTCGCGCGCTGTTCAATCTGAACCCGGCCGAAGCGGTGGCCTACTATCAAGAGAACCTGGAGCTCGTCGGCCAGGAACTCGCTCATCACCGGTAGTTGCGCCCTTTCGCGCTTGAAGGGCGTCGCTTACTTCGCCGACAACTTGCGCAACACCGTCTGCAGAATTCCGCCGTTGCGGTAGTATTCCAGCTCGACCGGCGTATCGATTCGGCAGCGACATTCGAATGTCTTCGTGCCGCCGTTTCCGTCGCGGGCCGTGACAGTGACGATCGCGCCGGTTTGCAGCGTGTCGTCTAAGGGACCAATGTCGTAGATTTCTTCGCCACACAGCCCGAGCGATTGCCACGTCTGTCCGGCGGGAAACTCCAGCGGCAACACGCCCATTCCTACCAGGTTGCTGCGATGAATGCGCTCGAAGCTGACCGCGATCACGGCCCGCACGCCCAGCAGTAGGGTTCCTTTGGCGGCCCAGTCGCGGCTGCTGCCGGTGCCATACTCCGCGCCGGCCAGAACGACGAGCGGCACATTCTCTGATTTGTATTTCATCGCCGCATCATAAATGCTCATCACCGCGCCGTCGGACAGGTGCCGGGTGACACCGCCTTCCGTCCCCGGCGCCAAAAAGTTGCGAATGCGAATGTTCGCGAACGTGCCCGGCGTCATGACGCGATCGTTTCCGCGCCGAGAGCCATAGCTGTTGAAATCGCGCGGGTCGACGCCATGCTCGATCAGATACCGGCCGGCTGGACTTTTTGCGGCGATCGAGCCCGCCGGCGAGATGTGGTCGGTCGTTACCGAGTCACCGAGCATGGCCAGCACACGCGCGCCTTGAATCGGGTGAATGGGAGAGGGCTGCGGCGCAAGATCGACTAAAAAAGGCGGCTCTTGGATATAAGTGCTGGCTGCATTCCAATCGTATAAATCGCCTTCGCTGGTCGGCAACGAATTCCATTTCTCGTTCGATTGCATCACGTTGCCGTACCGCGTGCGGAACATTTCAGGCCGTACGAAATCGCGAATGGCGCGATTCACCTCATCGGCGGTTGGCCACAGGTCCTTTAGATAGACATCCTGGCCATCGCTGCCCTTGCCAATGGGGTCTTTCAGAAGGTCGATATCGGTCGTGCCCGCCAGAGCATACGCGACCACGAGCGGCGGGCTGGCCAGATAGTTCGCCTTCACCAACGGGTTGATGCGGCCCTCGAAGTTGCGGTTTCCGCTGAGCACCGCGGCGGCCACCAGGTCGCCCTCGTTCACGGCGGCCGCCACCGGATCGGGTAACGGACCGCTATTGCCAATACACGTCGTGCAGCCATAGCCGACCGTGTAAAAGCCGACCGCCTCGAGCGCTTGGGTCAGGCCGGCTTTGTCAAAATAGTCGGTCACCACGCGCGAACCCGGCGCGAGACTGGTCTTCACATACGGCTTGGGTTTCAACCCGCGCTGGGCCGCTTTTTTGGCCAGCAGCCCCGCGGCCAACATGACCGACGGATTGCTGGTGTTGGTGCAGCTCGTGATGGCGGCGATCACCACCGCGCCATGTCCAATCGTGGAGCTGTGCCCATTGTCGGCCACTTCAGCCGTGCGCTTGAGCGCCGCTTCATCGAGCGCGAACCCTCGTTCCGTGACCGGCGCCCGCAACGACTTGCGAAACGATGCCTGCATGGCCGTGAGCGGTACCAGGTCCTGCGGGCGTTTCGGACCCGCCAGGCTGGGCTCGACGGTGCTCATGTCGAGCGATAAGCTCGCGCTAAACTTGGGCTCGGGGCCAGCATCGGTGCGGAACAAGCGTTGTTCCTTCATGTACCGCTCGACCAATTGCACTTCGGCATCCGTGCGTCCCGTGCGCCGCAAATACGACAAGCTTTCGTCGTCGATGGGAAAGAATCCCATCGTGGCCCCGTATTCCGGCGACATGTTGCCGATCGTGGCCCGATCGGCCAAGGACATGGTCGACACGCCGGGACCATAAAACTCGACGAACTTGCCGACCACGCCTTGCTTACGCAGCAGTTGCGTGACAGTCAGCACCAGGTCCGTCGCCGTCGCGCCCGCGGGCAGTTGGCCGGTGAGTTTGAATCCCACGACCTCGGGCATCAACATATAAAGCGGCTGGCCGAGCATCACGGCTTCTGCTTCGATTCCGCCGACGCCCCAGCCGAGCACGCCCAGGCCGTTGATCATCGTGGTGTGGCTGTCGGTGCCAACTAACGTGTCCGGAACCGCCAGCGGATCCTTGGCGTCGCCGCGCAGGAACACGCACTTGGCCAGGTATTCGAGGTTCACCTGGTGAACGATGCCCACCGAGGGCGGCACCACGCGGAAATTGTCGAACGCCTTCTGCCCCCAGCGGAGAAACTCATACCTCTCGCGATTGCGCTCAAACTCGAGATCGACATTTCGAGCCAATGCGTCTCTGCTGTTGAAAGCGTCGACCTGCACCGAGTGATCGATCACCAGGTCAACCGGAATGAGCGGATTGATCTTCCGTGGATCGCCGCCCAAACGGTGCATGGCGGCGCGCATGGCAGCCAAATCGACGACACACGGCACGCCCGTAAAGTCTTGCAGCAATACGCGCGAAGGATGGAAGGGGATCTCGACCTGCGCCGGCGCGGCGGCGTTCCAACTTGCCAGATTCTTGACGTCCTGTTCGCGGACAGCGAACCCATCGCAGTTGCGCAGCGCCGACTCGAGCAGGATGCGGATCGAAAACGGCAGCTCGTCAATGCGTGCCAGCCCGAGCTCCTCGAGGCGATTGAGTCGGAAATAGCGCGCCTGGCCGTGGCCCGTTTCAAATCGATCGCAAGCTTGGAAGGGGTCAACCGTGCGTGGGGCGCTCATGGGCAGGCAAATCCTCCTCGGAGAAGTCGCGACAAAATCAAGCTTGAGAATACAGAATTGTATCGAAATGGCCGGGTCCTGTCTTCCACGCACCTCACGCGTGTTGCAACGGCGGAATCGATTATCCGGGCGGTAGACCCGCGGGGATTTTGACGCCTGTGGGGCGTGACCTAACCTTGCGCTGACCAATGGGCGAACTGTCCCATTCTGGCCAGAATCGCTCAGTCAGCGGGGCATTGAATCGATGAGCATGCTTGAAACAGCGAACGAAGATCCCACAGCTATGATCCGAACCCCCGGCCTCACGCCCAAATCAGTTGCGCCCAGCGAACCCGCGCAAGCGGAAGGCGATCGGCCGCAAGAGAATGCTGCCGGGGGCGGGAAGCTGAACCAGATTCTGGACCGCATCCGCGAGATCACGGCCCCGCCGCCTGAAGCGGTGTCCGTTGCGGCAATCGAAGCCGTAGAGGAGTTCACGCCACGGGAACCAAAGTCCTTTGAAGAGGCCGATCTCTCGCCCAGCGTCGTCGAAGGCCTGGTGCTGAAATCTATGTTCTCGCGCGGCGATTCGACGGGCCGCACAGTGGCCGACCAGGTGAAGCTGCCCTTCCTTCTAATCGACGGCCTGCTGGGCGTCATGAGAAAGGACCAGTTGGTAGTTCACAAGGGTTCGGCGACCATGAACGACTACCTCTATGCGCTGACCGACTTGGGACGAGAGCGGGCCCGCCGCCTGGTCGTGCAAAGCACCTATTTTGGCGCGGCGCCAGTCGCGCTTAAGGACTACATTGCAGCCGTCAAGAAGCAGTCACTCACCAACCAGCATCCGACGGTGACTGACTTGAAGCGCGCTTTCGAGGATTTGCTGATCAATCAGCACATGCTGCGGCGCTTGGGACCCGCCATCAACTCCGGCCGCGGCTTGTTTCTGTTCGGCGCGCCGGGCAATGGCAAGACAAGCATTGCCGAACGCGTGACGAAAGCTTTCGGCCAATTCATTTGGATTCCGCGGGCGCTTGCCGTGGAAGGCGAGATTATCCGCCTCTACGATCCCAACGCGCACGAAGAGGCCCCCTTGGAGGCCGGCGACGGCCTGCTCGAAGTCAGCGGCGTCGATAAGCGCTGGCTACGCATCCGCCGCCCCACGGTCGTGGTGGGCGGCGAGTTGACGATGGCCAACCTGGAGGTCGCGTTCAACCCCACCACGGGGATCAGCGAAGCGCCGATTCAGCTTAAGAGCAACTGCGGCACGCTGGTGATCGACGACTTCGGCCGGCAGCGGATGAGCACCGACGAGCTCTTGAACCGCTGGATCGTGCCGCTCGAAAAGCGCCACGACTATTTGAACCTGGCCAACGGAAAGAAAATCGAGGTGCCGTTCGATCAGTTGGTGATCTTTTCGACCAACCTCGAACCCAAAGATCTGGTGGATGACGCTTTCTTGCGGCGTATTCCCTACAAAATCGAGGTCAGCGACCCGAGCGAAGACGAGTTCCGCAATTTATTCAAGATGATGGCGCCCAAGCTGGGCTTTCAATACAACGACAAGGCGGTCGATTACTTGTTCGAAACCCACTATCGCCCGATTGAACGTCGCATGCGCTGTTGCCAACCGCGCGACCTGCTCATGCAGATCCGCAACATGTGCTTGTACGAGAATACCCCGCTCGTCATGTCGAACGACGGGATGGACTTCGCGGTCGAGAATTATTTCGCCGTGATGTGAGCGCTAGGGGCGCTCGGGTTTCGAGTCCTCGTGCTGCGGATCGTCGGCAAAAAAGTTCACCACCCGCAGCATCCCGCTGCCCAGGTAGCGCGCAGCCGAGTAGTGCCCCGCGTCCCACCACACGATTTCGGGCTTTCCAAAGGCACGCCATAAGGCGAGCGTACAGGCCGGCGGAACCACCTCGTCGCGGCTGGCATTGAGCATCAGCACGCGGCGTCCCGGCGCCGAGCGGGCATACGTCACCGGGTCAATCACCTTGAGGGCCTCGACCAACTGTTCGCGCGTATGGCCTTGGGCGGTCCAATGCTCGCGTAGCGGGGCAAGCTCTTTCGAATTCCAGGCCACCTCGCCCATGTCTCCGCCAGCCAACAGCAGGCAAACGTTTTGGAATCGCGGTTCGATGCCGGCCGTCAGTGCGGCGGTGATCCCGCCCAGGCTGATGCCCATGATTCCCAAGCGCTGGGGATCGATTTCTTCGTCGCCGGCGAGCCAGCTTCTGGCCTGGCGAATGTCGAGCACCGCCTGCGTCATGCCGCGCACCGTTTCTTCCGGCTCCAGCGAGATCATGCGGGCTGGCGAGCCTGGCTCGCGCCGCTCGCCATAGTAGGGCATCTTCAAAAACAACGCGGCAACCCCCTTGCTCGCCAGGGCACGGCAAAACACGCGGGCCAAATCGAAGTCGCCGCCCAGGATGTGCAGCACGATCACGCCGGGCTTCTTGCCGGCCGCGGTGGGGCAGAAGAATTCGCAGTGCACCGTGTTGTTCGCGGGATGCGGCGTTGTCACAGGCGAGGGGAACGTGACCTTTGAAACGCGCATGACCGCGCCAGGGTGTGCCACTGATTCCTGTGCATAGTCAAACGCATGTGCTGGAAGGCGAAACCGCGCCGGCAACTCGGATTCGTTGGGCGCCGGCTCAAAACGCGCCGTTCCGCGCCGAATGCCAGCTAATTCCTCGGCACGCACAGATCCAACAGTCAGCGAGAGAAAACTCGCGACGATCGCGGCCAGATATAGGGCTCGAACTTTAGTCGAAAACATGCTCAACCCAATGGCTGTGGGATGGTGCATCCACTGGCCTCCCATTCTGACACAATCGCCCAAATGGCCCAACAGAGATCCAGGTCCTTGTCGAACCCGGTCCGCGCTTGGTGACGTATAATTAACTGAAAGCGCGCACATCCGGCCCGCGGCGGGGTGGATCGCGCTAATCGCGGTAGCCGCGCGCGACACCTCGCGTTGCCAAGGCGGGAGTTGAAATATGTACACAGTCTTGTTGCTCGGCGCCGGCAAAATCGGCCGCATGATCGCACATCTGTTGGCCACCAGCGGCGACTACGATGTTCTGGTGGGCGATGCCGATATCGCTCCGCTCGACCGGTTGCGGGCCAAGCTCGACATCAAGACCGTGCAAGTCGATGCGGATGACCCTGCCCAAATTGCCTCCGCCATGGACGGCCGGCGAGTTGTCATCTCCGCGCTCAGCTATCGTCACAACGCGCTTGTTGCCCAAGCAGCACTCAAGTCCGGCGCGAGCTACTTCGACTTGACTGAAGACATTGCAACCACGGCACGCGTCAAGGAGATCGCCGACTCGGCCGCCCCCGATCAGATCTTCATGCCGCAGTGCGGCCTCGCGCCCGGCTTCGTTTCGATTGTGGCAAGCCGGCTCACGGAGGCCTTCGACTCCCTCGATACCGTCTACATGCGCGTGGGAGCGCTGCCGCAGTTTCCTTCGAACGCGCTGATGTACAACTTGACCTGGTCGACCGACGGTTTGATCAACGAATACTGCAATCCCTGCGAGGCGATTCACGAAGGTCAGCGCACGTACCTGCTGCCGCTGGAGGGCATCGAACAATTCTCGCTCGACGGAATGCGGTACGAGGCTTTCAACACATCGGGCGGATTGGGCACGCTATGCGACACGCTGGCCGGCCGCGTCCGCGAGCTTAACTACAAGACGATCCGCTACCAGGGCCATCGCGACTACATGGCGTTCTTGGTTCAGGAGCTGCGACTGGGGCAGCGGCGCGGAATGCTCAAAGACATTCTGGAAAACGCTATCCCGGTCACGTATCAGGATGTCGTCGTGATCTTTTGCACCGCCTCTGGCCAGCGCAACGGTACGTTGGTGCAGATGAGCGACGCGCGCAAGATCTACGGCCAGACGATCGACGGTGAGCCGTGGAGCGCCATCCAGATTACGACCGCCGCCGGACTGTGCGCCGTTGTCGACTTGCACTGCCATGGCCGGCTGCCGGGCCCGGGGCTCGTGCGGCAAGAGCAAGTCTCGTTGGATTTGTTCCTCGATAATCGATTCGGACGCTACTATCGCGGCTCGAATATCTACAGCCGTGTGATCGGGATTGGCGACTTCGCGGAGGCGGGCCATGAAGAGCCGGTCTGACGCGCTGTTGGCTTCCTTCAGCCTCAGCAACCCTGTCGCCGTCGCGTGCGGCGACTCATGGTCGGCTGGCACCGCCGGCGAGCTCGTCGTGCGTTCGCCGATCGATGGCGCGCAGCTCGCACGGTTCGCCGCCGCTGCAAAAACGGACACCGAGCGCGCCATCGCGTCGGCCCAGCGGGCTTTTCTCGCCTGGCGCAACGTGCCTGCGCCCAAACGGGGTGAGCTCGTACGCCGCATTGGCGAGCGATTGCGCGAGGTGAAGCCCGACCTGGCCGCCCTCGTGACGCTCGAGAGCGGCAAGATCCTGGCTGAGGCGCTCGGCGAAGTGCAGGAAATGATTGACGTCTGCGACTTCGCGGTCGGCCTCAGCCGTCAGCTCTATGGCCTCACGATCGCCAGCGAGCGGCCTGGGCATCGCCTGGCCGAACAGTGGCACCCACTGGGGCCCGTCGGCGTGATCACCGCGTTTAATTTTCCGGTTGCCGTGTGGGCGTGGAATGCGATGCTCGCGCTGGTGTGCGGCGACACGGTGATTTGGAAGCCCTCGGAAAAAACGCCTCTTTCGGCCATGGCCTGCCACCAGATCGCTTCCACCATTGCGCGCGAGCTGGGCTTCGTGCCGCAAGGCACGCTCAACCTGGTTATCGGCGCGGGAACCGAGGTGGGGCAAACGCTGGCAGCTTCGCCGCATGTTCCACTCCTCTCCGCTACAGGATCGACGGCCATGGGCCGCTCGGTGGCCCAGGTGGTTGCTGCGCGGCTGGGTCGCAGCTTGCTCGAGCTGGGTGGGAATAATGCCGCGATCGTGGCGCCAAGCGCCGATCTCGAGCTTGCGCTGCGGGCCATCGTGTTCGCGGCCGCCGGCACTTGTGGCCAGCGCTGCACGAGCTTGCGTCGATTAATCGCACATCGCTCCCTGGCTGATGCACTTCTCGAGCGGCTATTGGCCGTTTACAAACGGCTGCCGATCGGCGACCCCTTCGATGTGGCGACACTCGTAGGCCCAATCATCAGCGAACAAGCCGCGGAGGCGATGGACCGCGCGTTAGCGTTGGCGCGCGAGCAAGGCGGCCGCATCCACGGCGGCGGCCGGGTCGCGAGCGGGGTTCCGTCCGGCGGAATCTACGTCCGGCCCGCCATTGTCGAGATCGACGCGGGTGCTCCGATCGTTCAGCAAGAAACATTCGCTCCCATTCTGTACTTGATCCGCTACGACACGCTCGAGGAAGCAATCGGCATCCAGAATGGCGTGCCGCAGGGTTTGTCGTCCGCGATCTTTACGCAAGACATGCGCGAAGCCGAGCTGTTCTGCTCTCCGGCCGGGTCCGATTGCGGGATCGCCAACGTGAACCTGGGCACAAGCGGCGCAGAAATCGGCGGCGCCTTCGGCGGCGAGAAAGATACCGGCGGCGGACGGGAATCCGGTTCAGACGCGTGGAAAAACTACATGCGCCGAGCCACCAATACGATCAACTATTCGTCCGACCTGCCACTGGCGCAAGGCATCAAGTTCGCCGTGTAGTGCAAAAACAGGAGGTAAGACATGAAGCGCGTCGCCATGATTCTTCTGATCGGTCTCATCACGGCTTCACTCGGTGCGAACCTGATCACGCAAAACGAGGCACTCGTTTCCGCCGCGCTTAAGGAGCTGAGGTTTGAGTCCCAGCCCACGAAGGGTGGAGTCGTCGGCGCTCCGCCGCGCTTCAGGGTCACGAAGCAAACAATCGAGCATCTCGACAAGCTGATGAAGGATGGCAATGCGATCGAGATCCAAGCTAACGGCGAGCTCAAGATCCGCTGACAGCTTGCAGAGGCTCTTCAAAGCAGCGCTGCGATCGGCTCGCCCTGATAGACGCGGTAGGGCCGGTGCTCCGCGTCGAAAAACTCCTGCTCGCGATCGATGCCCAGGCAATGAAAGATCGTGGCGGCCAGGTCGGCGGGAGTGTAGGCTTCGCTCACCGGCAGCCCGGCATGCCGGTCGCTCTGACCAATTACGCGGCCCGGCTGCACGCCCCCGCCCGCGAAGAAACATGGGAACACGTCGCCCCAGTGATGGCGGCCCGGCGTGAAGGGCTCGCCGGCGGTGTTTTTCCCGGTCGTGCTGATGGGCGAGATGCGCGGGGTGCGTCCCATCTCACCGCACATCACGACCAGCGTCTCATCGAGCAGCCCGCTGGCCGCGAGGTCATCCAGAAAGCCGCTCAACGTGCGATCGATCGATGGCAGCAGGTACCCCTTCAAATCGCGGAAAGCGTTCTGATGCGTGTCCCACCCGCGCAAGTTGACCTGCACCATGCGCACGCCCGCCTCAACGAGCCGCCGCGCGACCAGAAACGCCTGCCCCCATTCCTCGCGGCCATACCGATTGCGAATTTGCTCCGGCTCGTTCGTTAGATCGAACGGATTGTGCTTCCCATGCTGGCCAAGGATGAGATCCCAGGCGCGCTGCCGATAGGTATCGAGCGCCGCGGTGGCCAGGTTGTCAGTCGATGCGACCGCGAGCGTTTCCAGGCCGCGCCGCGCTCGGTCGAGCTGCTTGAGCAAATCCGAGCGGTTCTCCAACTGCGCGAGCGAAATGTTGTTCGCAATCCCCAGGTCCGGCAAATGAAAGCTTGCATCGCGGCAGCTCGAGTTATCCCACCAGGCGCCGGGCTGCTTGCCTGCTGCCCGCGCCGGGTCGTTGGGTTGATCGTGGGCGAAGCAATTCGGACACGATCCGCCGCCGTCGGGCGTGCGACAAGCCGGCGCCAGATCAACCCGCCAGCGCGCGAACTGGTTGCCGAGCATTCCCGGACCCGATCCAGGCAGCGGAGTGCCACCGGCGCGAGGAATTTCGACCACGCTGGGCAACCCCAGCGATCCGCCGCCGGGCAGGGCGTAAGCAATGGCCGAACCAATCGAAGGCCACTCGAACCGCCGTGCGCGCGGCACAGCAATGCTTTGCGTCGTCTCGCCTGGGGGCAGCTCGCAACGCCCGCATTGCACCATATACATCGACGCGCTGTGCTCGTTGCGAAACTGCGGACCGGCGGTGTGGTGCATCGTCCGCACAACAGAATAGCGGTCGGTGCGCTGGGCCAACTGCGGCAAATACTCGCAGATATGAAAACCGGCTGTACGCGTGGCGGTCGTGCCGTAATCGCCACGGATCTCCGTCGGCGCAAGCGGCTTGGGATCCCACGTTTCATGCTGCGAGGGACCGCCGGACTGAAAAATGAACACAACCGACTTTGCCGTCGCTCGTGACGGACGGTCGGCTTGCGCGTGGGCCTCCAGCCGCAACAGGTCGGCCAGCCCAAAGCCCAACAGCGACATCCCTCCGGCTTCTAATAGCTGTCGCCGCCCAATGTACGGATGCTCGCTGGGGGTACAGCCGCGGCGATGACGACCAGGCTGGTGCATGGCGTTTACCCGATGTTGCCAATAGGAGGGAGGTTGGGCGGGAGGTCGGGCAGTCCGAGCCCTATGTTACCCCCGCCAGAATGCGCCGGCAATCATCGTTTGGCCGCCCGCTCGGCTAGCGCCATGGCCCCCAAGACGCCCGAGCGGTCGCCAAGCCCTGGCGGCACGATGTAATCGGCGATGTTGTCGATGATGGCTGGCGACTGGACATAGCCGGCCAATAGCGATTGAACCTCAGCGCGGATGAGCGGAAACAAATGCGCCGAGGCCATCACTCCGCCGCCCAAGATGATCCGTTCGGGCGAGAGCGTGCAGATCACGTTCACGAGCGCCAAGGCGAGGTAGCGCGCTTCCAGCACCCACGCCGGATGTTCCGCCGGCAAAGTTTCGCTTGGCTGCCCCCACCGCTCGGCCATGGCTGGACCGCAGGCCAGACCCTCAAAGCAATCGCCGTGGTAAGGGCAACAACCCGGATAGGGATCGCCCGCGCGGTCGTGCGGGATGCGCATGTGCCCCATCTCGGGGTGAATCAGGCCATGCATCAAGCGGCCGTCGAAAACTCCACCGCCGCCGATCCCCGTCCCAATGGTCATATAGACAAGCGAATCAATGCCGCGTCCGGCGCCCCACCGCGCTTCGCCCAGCGCCGCCGCATTGACATCGGTATCAAATCCAACCGGAACCTGCAGGGCCCGGCCGACCGCGCCGGCGAAATCCGTATTCGCCCAGCCGGCCTTCGGCGTGGAGGTGATGTAGCCAAAGGAACTCGCGGTGGGTCTCAAATCCACCGGGCCGAACGACGCAATCCCCACGGCGTCGATCGCTCCGGCTCGCTGGGCTTGCTCGGCGAAAAAATCGATGGCATAGCCAATGGTTTCGCGGGGGGACGACGTGGCGATCCGCGTCTGGGCTCGAATGTCATCGGGCCCCGCGCCGATGGCGCAGACGAATTTGGTCCCGCCCGCCTCGATTCCCCCCCATAACCCGCTCATGGCACGATCCCGTGGGCCCGAAACCTCTTCATGACCAGCCCAATGATGGAATTAGCTCCGACAAGGTGTCAAGCAAGTCGGGCCTTATGAACCAATCGGCCAACGCCTACGCGACGCCCATGCGCGGCTGCTTGCAATCGCGATTGCGGCATGACAAGCTTAACCCACGTTCGCCCTCTCGCCTCGATTCTGAATACGCCTTACAGGGAGCCCTTCGATGCGGCGCGCTCATTTCAGTCTTGCGTTC
>DATJEN010000269.1:0-13778 GCA_035496575.1 Pirellulales bacterium | reverse complement strand
GCCTAGATTCGCGATGCCGTACCCGCTATTTGCACAGCGCTGACTTGTCGCGATCAACTCTGCTTAGAAAACGACGATGCCATCAACGCCTGATTATTTACCCCTCGTTCAAGGCTTGGAACGCATCTACGAGTTTGTAGTCGCGCTCGCATTTGGCGAAGCCGTAATTCAGTTCATAAAGAAGCCAAGATCGAAGCAATCAGAAACAGACGATGCAGTATCCACCCCGCATTGGTCGAGCCTCCCGCAAGCGGTTGCATTCTTCTTTACGGCGGTTGGATTTTTCCACGGGATGAATCGCTATTTGGAACTAACATACGCGGTTCCTGGCGGACGACATGATCTCCGGCTTCTTATGGACGTGATCGTCTTCCTGTTTGAAGGTTGCGTATTGTTCATGGCGGCCGCCTGCTTGACAGAAAGGGGTTTGCGTTGTTTTTCAGTGTTGGGATTTCTATTTGGCTTTGATGCGCTTTGGGGCATTGCGAACTATCTGTCAGGGGGTCTCCCCATTTTGTTCAACTGGTCGCTCCAGAACCTTGTGTGCGTTGCGGCCATTTGCGTTTTCAAGTTCGTCTGGCCCAAACCGGGGCTACGTGCGTCGATTCTCTGCGCTTCAGTCATCGTAGCGAAAATGCTTCTCGACTATTGGATGAACTGGTCATCATTCTACTTTGCGTTCTTGCCCCAGCCAGCTCAGTGACTTTTGCCTGGCGGCAATCAATGTCAAACGACATCCGTTGTGCAACATAGTAACTGTGGTCGCGAACTTAGAATTGCGAACTGGTCAAGCATGAAACTGCCAGTTCGACAGACCGTCCAAAAACTCTAATCCGAGGGGAACGGCACGGCTTCGCCGTTGATTTCGGCGAGCGCGTTGCGCGCGGCGCGCTGCTCGGCCTCTTTCTTGTTGCGGCCCCAGGCAGGCTGGAATTGAGAGCGCCCAATCTGCGCCGAAATCTTGAAGCACTTGCTGTGGTCCGGGCCTTTTTCGTCGAGAAGCTGATAGGTGGGCGTGGAGCCGTTTTCGCGCTGGGCAAGCTGCTGCAGAAGTGACTTGTAATTGCCCCCCAGCTCGCCGGTCGCGGCCAGCTCGATTTCCGGACCAATGAAGCGCTGGATGAATTCCCGGGCGGCCGGGTCGCCGCCGTCGAGATAGATGGCAGCCGCCAGCGATTCGAACACATCGGCCAGCAGGGAGGGGGGCACGCTGGGGTGGGAGCTCATCCCCTTGCCGAGAATCAAAAATTCCTGCAAACCCAGCGCCTCGCTGATCTTGGCGCACGTCTGGCGGCTCACAACCACCGACTTGATTTTGGTGAGATCCCCCTCCAGGTACTCGGGGTACTGGACGTACAGAATCTCGCAGACGACGGCCCCCAGAATGGCGTCGCCGAGGAATTCCAGCCGCTCGTTTGAGGCCAACCGATGCTGGGCGCCCGATGCGTGGGTAAGCGCGGACGCCAGGAGCGAACGGTCTCGGAATTGGTATCCGATGCGTCGCTCGCAGCGCTCGAGCTCCGGAATCTGGGCGTCCGTCAACAGGGGACGGACGGTATGAACCATGCTAAATAACCTTTACCTGCGGATTGAAGGGATGGTACATTCGTGATCGTAAAGCTAACAGGCTGACTGGCTTTTGTCAATCTGACGAGCTCGGAGCTCGCCTGTTCTGCGCGGGACCGCAGGCGGTCCGTCACCAAGGATTTTGCTCCGCTCACGAATTACACCCCGGCGAACCGCGCGCCTGGCGCTTGCGTAGGGGAACACAGGGGAACGACGCGTTTCAGCCCATCGCGATATCTATTCAATCGTACTCAAGCCTTTCTCAAGGAGGACTGTTATGTCCGCTAGTAGGTTAAATGCCCGGTCTCGAGTGGTGGCGGTGTTCGCCCTACTGGGGGCATTGGGAGCGGGAATCGCCATCGAGCGCAGCGGCGCCATCGGTGATGAGCCGCGCAAAGAGGTGAATCCTGCCGCTCTTCGGCATGCCGAACAGCTTTCTGAAGCTTTCAATAACGCCGCTGATATCGCCATGCCCAGCGTGGTGACGGTGCACAGCCGAGTGAAGGCCCACCCGGTGGCCAAGAGTGAGCGTGGCGCGAAGCCGCGCGGCGAAAACCCCTTCAAGGGGACTCCATTCGAAGATTTCTTCAATGGGCGCAATTTTGAAGACATGATCCCGGAACAACATCCCCGCCAAGGCGTGGGCTCTGGCGTGATCATCGACTCGTCGGGCATCGTGCTCACGAACAACCACGTGGTTGAAGGCGCCGACGAGGTCATCATTCATCTGGCGGACGGACGCGAGTTCAAGGCCGATGACATCAAGACCGACGAGCACACCGACCTGGCGCTGGTGCGAATTCATGGCGCAGGCAACCTGCCCGCCGCCACGATGGGCGACTCCGACAAGCTGCGGATCGGCGATTGGGTGATGGCGATCGGCAATCCGTTCGAGCTCGAGCAGACGGTCAGCGCTGGCATCATTAGCGGTTTGGGCCGCGAGCTGGGCTCCGTCCGGCGCGCGCGTTTCCTGCAGACCGATGCGGCCATCAATCCGGGCAACTCGGGTGGTCCGCTCATCAACTTGCGCGGCGAGGTCGTGGGCATCAACACCGCGATTGCGACCGACAATGGCCGCTTCCAAGGCGTGGGCTTTGCCATCCCGGTGAACACGGCCAAGTGGGTGGCCAACAACCTGCGTGAAAAAGGCACCGTGCAGCGGGCCTACTTGGGCATCGGGCTCGATGAGCTCAATCCCGAGCTGGCCGACAAGTTCGGCGTGCACCGCGGCCAAGGCGTGTTGGTGGCCCAGGTGTTTCCAAAAACCCCGGCCGCCGAGGCGGGCTTCCAGGCTGGCGACGTGATCATGACGTTCGACAGCCACAAAGTCCGCGACCGCAGCGAGCTGCAGTCGCTGGTCGAACGCAGCGCGTTCGACACCAAGCATAAGGTCGAGGTGCTGCGTGACGGCAAGACCGTCAACCTCGAGGTGATGGCCAAGGCCCTGCCCAAGGATTTTGGGGTGGCCGACCGTCGCGGTCGCAGCAACAAGAGCAAGCCGAATGATCCCGCGACTTACGAGTCGCAGGAAACCGGCCTGGAATTGGCTGACCTCTCGACCGAGCGGGCTGAAGAGCTGGGCTACAGCGGCGAATCGGGCGTTGTCATCACAAAGGTCGATCGCGACAGCGTCGCGTGGGAAAAAGGCCTGCGTGAAGGCATGCTGGTCGTCAAAGTCGACAAGCAGCCGGTCAAGTCGCTAGACGAGTTCAAGACCGCCATGAAGAACCAGACGATCAAAGACGGCATCCTGCTGTTGGTCCGGGTTCCTTCGGGCGCCAACCGATTCGTGCTCTTGAAAGAGTAACGCATTCCTCCTTGTGGACGTGTTCGTGAAGGGCGCCCCTCGTCGGGGCGCCCT
Source organism: Pirellulales bacterium (assembly GCA_035496575.1). Taxonomy (GTDB): domain Bacteria; phylum Planctomycetota; class Planctomycetia; order Pirellulales; family PALSA-1355; genus PALSA-1355. The sequence goes on along the minus strand of DATJEN010000269.1, from coordinate 10,351 downwards.
TTTTTTATTGGCCGTCCTGTGGCCGTGAACAACATTCTTTGGTGCCGCTGCCCCCTCGGTGCCACTGGATTTGCCAGTGCTGTTCCCTTTTCAGAGCTTTCGATGGGGCGGGCACTGGCGGAGCCGGTGGCACCCTGACCGCGAAGAGGTCTAGTCCGGATAGACTTTGCGTGCGAACCATTCCGCGCCAAAGAAGAGTGCAAGCCCCGCACCGATCGAGACGATCGAGTACCCCAAGCTGCTTACTAGTGCCGAAATTAGAAAAGATTCATGCGGTATCTGCACTAAAGTGCTGATCGCGGAAGGTGCCATAACCAGGCCGTAAACAACTTGAGAAACGCCAAGGGCTCTGATGAGGAGTTCGAACAGTTCTGAGCGCTTCATTACTCGACTCGGTTGCTTGGTTGAGCGAAAGCCTATGCCGGCCTGTGAGGGGCAATTGCCGTGCGGACATCATAGCAGGCGCAGATCGATCCGCGCGTCCACCCTGCATGGTTTGCCTTTGACACCTTCCAACGGTCGGACGATACTCTGCGATTCGGCTGTTTCGGCAGCCGTTTTCTGTTTATGTTCGGGGTAGGTGGGCTTTTGTCCTCGGTTCCATTTCTCGCCGCGCATTTTTGTCGGGCAATTTAGCCATGACCAACACGCTCTATCTGCCCGAGCTGCGCGAGATGCTGGCGGAAAACAATGTCGCCGAGCTGCACGAGTTCACGATTGCGCTACACGCGGCGCGCACCGCGGAGTTCATGGAAGGTCTCACGGCCGCCGAAGCGTGGGCCGTGCTCGTGCATGCCGACGAAGAGACGCGTGCCAAGATTTTCGGCTACTTCGACCGCGACAAGCAGGTCGAGATCATTGAATCGGTCGATCGCGCCTCGATTGGCAAGTTGATCGCCGACCTTCCGTCGGATGACCGGGTCGACATCCTGAAGTCGACGTCAGCGGCCGTCGTCGACGAGCTGCTGCCCTTTATCCCCACGCTCGACCGCCGCGATATCTTGCGGCTGAAGTCGTATTCCGAGGGCACCGCCGGCGCCATGATGACGTCGAGCTTTGCCAAAATACCCGAGGGACTGACGGCCCGCGAAGCGCTGGAGGAAATCGGGCGACAAGCCGAAGAGCTTGAAACAATCTACTACGTGTACATCGTCGATCCGCACGATCATTTGCGCGGGCTGGTCTCCGCCCGGCAACTGCTCTCGGCCATTGGGCGGCCGAAGATGAAGGTCGACGACCTGATGGAGCGCGACCTGGTCACCGTGGAAGTCGACGACGACCAGGAACACGTGGCCCAGGAGGTGGCGCGCTACGATTTGCACGCGATTCCGGTGGTGGATGCCGAGCGGCACATGCTGGGCATCATCACGCACGACGACGTGATCGACGTGGTGAGCGCCGAGGCGTCTGAAGACGTCTATCGCATGGCCGCCGTCGAGCCGATGGTCGAGCATTACCTCGAAGCCGGACTGCGCACCATTTGGGTCAAGCGGGCCGTGTGGCTGGCATGGCTCTTTTTGGTTGAGATGCTCACGCTGACCGTGCTCGTCAAGTTCGAAGCCTCGATCGAGCGAATAGTGGCCCTGACGTTCTTTGTGCCGTTGTGCATCGCGACGGGCGGCAACTCGGGAGCACAAGCCGCGACACTCATCACCCGCGCGATTGCGCTGGGCCAGATTGCGCCTTCGGATTGGTGGCGGGTCGTGCGGCACGAGCTAGTGATCGGGCTGGCGCTGGGGTGCACGCTGGGCGCCATGGGTTTTGTGGGCGGCTATCTGACGCCGCAGGAAAGTCTGGGCGAGGCGCGACCGCTTGTCTTTGCCTGGGTGATCGCGCAGGCTGTCACGGCGATCTGTTTATGGGGAACCATGGTGGGATCGCTGTTGCCGCTGGTGTTTCGGCGGATGGGAGTCGATCCGGCCTATGCCTCGAGCCCGTTTGTGGCCACATTTGTTGACGTGACAGGCATCTTGATTCTGTTTACCCTGGCGGAAACGTATTTGTTTTGAGGAGTAGGGGCCAGGGGTTAGGGTTTAGGGACCAGGGAGGACAAAGAACAGAATCTTCGAACCGCGCCCCAGCGCGACGCTCTTATCAGATTCGCACGAACCTCACCGGCCGGCAGGCTATCTATCTGTGATCGGATTGCCATCGCCTCTTTGTCCCTGACCCCTATTCCCTGATCCCCAACCCCTATTTCCCGCCCATGGCCGAACTTGGAGTCAACATCGACCACGTCGCCACGGTGCGAGAAGCGCGACGCACGACGGAGCCCGACCCGGTGTGGGCCGCCACGCTGGCTCAGTTGGGCGGTGCCGACGGTATCACGCTGCACCTGCGCGAGGATCGGCGGCATATCCAGGAGCGCGACCTGCGCGTGCTGCGCGAGACGGTGACGGTGAAACTGAATCTCGAGCTGGCCGCCAGCGATGAGATCGTCGCCATTGCCTGCCAGACCCGCCCCGACCAGGCCACGCTTGTGCCGGAAAAGCGCGAGGAAGTGACGACCGAGGGCGGGCTCGATCTCGTTGCCAACCGCGCCAGCGTCGAGCGCGCCATCTCGCAGCTCCGCTCTTCGGGCATCGAGATCAGTTTGTTTCTCGATCCCGACCCGCGGCAGATCGAGGCCGCGGCCAGCCTGGGCGCCGATGCGGTCGAGCTGCACACGGGGCAATATGCGCTGGCTGAAAATGCGGAAGGTCAGGCGCAGGAGCTCGCGCGCTTGCGCGAGGCCGGCCAGCGCGTGCGATCCTCGGGCATGGTGCTGCATGCCGGGCACGGCCTTACGTATCGCAACGTCAAGCCAATCGCCGCGATCGAGGGCATCTCCGAGCTCAACATCGGCCACAGCATCGTCGCGCGGGCGTTGATGGTTGGCTTTGAGCAAGCCGTGCGCGAGATGAAAAAGCTGGTGGAGTGAGTGGCGGCGGTTTAAACTGCCTCACGCCCACCTACCGCTTGTGAGAAACCCGCCATGCGCTTGAGAATGCTGCCGTGCGTGTTGTTTTTGGTCGCTCTTGCCTGCGCTTTTCCAGCGAAAGCAGCCGCGGAAGAAAAGCAAAACAATCTCGTCAGCAAGCTGCTCGAAGTCTCTCGGCGCGAGAAACCGAAGCCGAGCTACCGCTTTTCGCGAACGAGCCCCGGCTGGACCTTCTTTCGCGTCCGCGCGCAAGGAGCTGGATCCTTCAAGCTAAGCCTGCCCGGCGATAAGTTTCCGCTGCTTGTCGACGGGCAAAAGGCTGCGGACGGCGCGGCCGAGGCCTTTCGACATCTGGCGGCCGGCGAACACGAGCTGCGCGTCGAAGCGCAAGGCGATGTTCGCCTCGATGAGTTGGTCGTGAAAGCTGTGCCGGAGCTCATCCACTGTGGGTTGGGTTTCAATCCGGCCATCAAGTCGTATGGCGTGTATGACCTTGAATTTCTGAAGAAAGACATCTTGCCGAACATCACCACGCTCATCGTGCCGAGCAATCTGGAGCTGGCTCAGGAAGCCAAGGACGATTGGCACCGCCAGGGCAAGAAGTTTGTGGCCGAGGCCGGCATCAACGCCATGGCCAAGAGCGCCGACGAACATTTTCAATTCTGGGCCGGATACTTCGATCGTGCGCCCTTCATCGACGGCATCATCATCAACGAGTTCATCGTCAACAATCCGTCGTCGCCGGGTCAAACACTGAGCCCAGAGCGGCAGGCGCGGCGAGTGAAGGAGCAAGAGCGCTACGGGCAATACGAACAGGCGCTCAAGCTGCTCAAGGCCGACAATCGGTTTCGCGACAAGCAGATTTATAACTACTTCGGTGGCAGCGGCAAAAAGCTGAACCAGGAAGTGATCGGGCCGACGTTCGTGCGGGCGATCATCGATTGCGACTATCGCATCGCGCTCGAACGCTACCTGCACGAGATGTCGAGCGAGGAGAAATCGAAGGAGGCGCTTGCCGCCTTTATCGACGGCATCGCCGATTGGGAAGCTAAAGCACCCGGCGCCAAGTCGCACATGGTCGTGGCCTTCGGACTGTTTTCCATGCCGCCCGGCGGGATCAACAAGCAGCCGAACGTGGACTATCACGTGTGGATGGACCAGCAGATGAACGCGGTCGCGAACCATCCGCAACTGGATGGGCTGGCCGGCATCGAGTGGTGGACGACGATTCTCACCGACGAAGAGACCACGCGATTTGTCGGCAAGCTGTATCGGCATTACGCGATCGAGGGCAAGCGCGAGCAATTGACTTGCGATCCCTTGTTCCTGTCGCACGTCGACAACCCGGATTTCGAGAAAGACACCGAGAGCTGGACGCTGCAGCCGGCCGAGCCGGGCACGATCGAACAGCGCAGGTTTCCGCGCTATGGCCGCATCGAGGGCCGCTTCATGGGTCTGGGGCGTCCGGCCGATCCCGAGCACATCGGCGACACTTTTTTGTGGATGAAGCGCAGCGAGAAAGGGCCGAACGTCTTTTCGCAGACGATTAAGAACCTGGAGCCGGGCAGGCTGTACTCGATGAAGATGTTTAGCTGCGACTACAACGACCTGGTGAATCCGAAAGCGAAGAAACCGGAAGAGGCGGTGGGCTTTTTGGGCAAAGTGGAGCTCGAAGGTGTCGAGCTGGATGCGAAGCGCTCGTTCAACGAGATCTACTCATCGAACCCTGAGCCGCCGATCCCGGTGTGGATCACTTATCACTGGAAGGTATTTCGGGCCAAGGACAAGACGGCCAGGTTGATCGTCTCCGATTGGGCCGACGACAAGCCCAGCGGTGTTTTTGGGCAGGAACAGACGTTCAACTTCATCGAGATCGAGCCCTACCACGAGTAGCCGGCGGCTGCGATCGCAACTGTTCACTAGCCGGAAGCGAAGCGCCCGGTTCCGGCTGGAAGAAGAACGCGGACCTACACGCGATTCAGGCGAGCCCAGCGAGTCGCCCTCGTTGTGCCGCCTTCGCCGCCAACTTCACCGGGCGCTGCTTCCGGCTAGTGAAAACGACGCGAAGCGAATCCCGCTACGCGACGGGCCAAGGCACGATGTAGGTCAGCACCGCGTAGTAATGGCAGGCGCTGCCTCCCAACACAAAGATGTGCCAGATGGCATGGAAGAACGGCACTCGCTCATCGCGAGCCAGAAACAAAGTGCCTGCCGTGTACAGCACGCCTCCGGCGGCAAGCCAAACCAAGGCCCCGCTGGGCATGATTTCCAAGATGGGCTTGATGGCGATCACCGGCAGCCAGCCTAGCAGGACATAGGCGCCCACTGCCACGTTGTTCAACCGCGTGAAATACACCTTCACCACGATGCCCAGCGCGGCGAACGACCACACCGAGGCGAAAAGAGCCCACCACCAACCCGCCCGCAAATAGGTCAGCGAAATCGGCGTAAAGGTGCCGGCAATCAGCAAAAAGATGCAAACCTGGTCCACGGTGCGGAAGAAGTGCCGCCGGCGCGAATCCTCGAAACTATGCGATAGCGTCGAAGCCGCGTACAGCGCGATCAACGTCGCGCCATAGATGCTGACGCCCACGATTTGCAGCGCGTCGCCATATTGGGCCATGACCCGCAATAGTTGCGCAGTGCCAACCACCGACAGCCCGAAGCCCAGGGCGTGTGTGGCGCAGTTCGCCAGTTCGTCCGCCCGCGACATCGGCAAGGGCGCATTAATCAAGGTGCTCATGAGGTCGCTGGAAAGGGCTTTCGCGGAGTTCTCCGGGCCTGAAAGTTTGATATCGCCGCTGCCTGGGCCGTTTGGCTTGGCGTAGGCGGCCGCCGGCCGTCATATTATTCTATCGACAAGCATGCCGAAAAAGTCCGCGTGATACTTGCCTTCAGATTCCGGCGCTACAGATTTTGCAATACCTGTGCCAGACTCCCAAGTTGCACGATCGCACTCGGTTGCGGCAAAGTAGACGCGCGTAACTTGTATTATTTCGTCGGTGATTCGCAAAACTTGCTAAATCTTTAGCCGGAACGAACCGGAATGCCGTGGAAGAATCGCCGTCGCTTTCTGAAGCAAGCCGCGGCACTGGCGGGGGGGTCGCTTTTCGTGGAACCACTGATCGCCGCCGGACCCTCTCCGCAGCCGTTTTTCGCGCGGCAAGCGGCGCGCCGCGAAGAGCTGTGGACGTTGTTGGGGGATCTTCCACCACGCGATCGAGCGGTCACGGCCAGATTGCTTCGAAGCGAAGAGCACGACAGCTATGTGCTCGAGCACCTCGAGCTCGACCTCAATGGGCTAGAGACTGCGCCCGCGCTGCTGCTATTGCCGAAATTGCGGCCGTCTAAAGCGCCGGGGTTGCTTTACATCCATGCGCATGGCGGCACCTACGAAGTTGGCAAGGAAGAGCTGCTCGTTGGGCGCAACGTGCTGCCCACCTATGCGCCGGTCCTGGCCGAGCGTGGCATCGTGACCCTGGCCATCGACAGTTGGTGCTTCTCGGGTCGAAAACACGTCGAGGATGGGAGGCAAGGCGAAAGCGACACCTTCAAAGAGATGCTGTGGCGCGGACGGGTGCTGTGGGGCATGATGATGTACGACGAAGTGCAAGCCCTCAGCTATCTCGCCGGCCGCTCCGAGGTCGATGCCAGCCGGCTTGGCGCCTTTGGGCTATCGATGGGGTCCACCAAAGCCTGGTGGCTCGCGGCGCTCGACCCGCGCGTGAAGCTGTGCGTCGATCTATGTTGCCTGACCGATTACGAAGAGCTGATCAAGGCACACCATCTGCGCGGGCATGGAATTTATTATTTCGTGCCACGGCTGCTCAAGCATTTTCAAGCGCAGGACATCAACGAGCTGATCGTGCCACGCGCGCGTCTGAGCCTCAATGGCCGCCAGGATGCGCTCACGCCGCCGACCGGGGTGGAGCGCATCGCGGCGCACTTGCGTCCGCTATACGCCGAACATGGCCGAGCCGAGGATTGTCGCATCGAGCTGTTCGATTGCGGACACGAGGAAACGCCGGAAATGCGGCGGCTCGTGCTCGAGTGGTTCGATCGCCACCTGGTGGCCGGCAATTAAGTTCGCCAACATGCAAGAGGTGACATGAGGATCGAGCCCGCCACATCCGCACAAGAAGCACCGCGCGAGCGCGCGACCGATTACGACCACGAGGCGCGCATCTGGCTCGCCGAGGTGTACCAGGGGGATGCGGTGCGGCAGCTCTCCGTGCGCTCGATCACGACCGGAATGCTCCTTGGCGCGCTCATGTCGATTTCAAACCTGTACGTCGGCCTGAAGACAGGGTGGGGCCTGGGCGTCACGATCACCTCCTGCATCATCGCATTCTCGGTATTCCGCGTGCTTGAGTCGGCGTTTGCTCACTTCCGCGATGATCCCTTTACGATCCTGGAGAACTACACGTCCTCCAGCGCGGCGAGCGCGGCCGGATATATGTCCACCTCGGGGCTGGTTTCTTCCATTCCGGCCCTGTACATGATGACCGGGCGTCAACTGAACGCCTGGGAAATGATCTCGTGGCTGGCCGCCCTGTCGTGCTTGGGCGTGTTCATGGCGATCCCTCTCAAGCGACAATTGATCGATGTCGACAAGTTGCCGTTTCCCACGGGACTAGCAACGGCGGAAACACTGAAGGCCATGTATACCTCGGGCAGCGAAGCACTCGCCAAAGCGCGAGCGCTGGGCTACGCGGCGGTGCTCGGGGCCGCGGTGATCTTTTGGCGGGATGGATTCTTGCTGGCAGCCGGCTGGTTGCGCGAGCGCTGGAGCAGGCTGGCCCAAGCGCTCGAGAATGTCGCTCTCCCGGAGATATTTCCGCTCGTGCCGGGCGAGTGGGGCCGCGACTTTTTGGCCCGCACCAGCTTGGGCTTCGAGGGCTCGCTGCTGATGGTCGGCGCCGGCGCGATCATGGGCATTCGCGTCGGGGTGTCGCTGCTCGTTGGTAGCGTGATCTATTACGGCTGGATCGGACCCATTCTGATCGAGCGGCATATCGTCGCCGAGGCGGGCTACGGGAGGCACGGCATTAACGCGTGGACGTTGTGGCCGGCTACGGCCATGATGGTCGCCTCGGGGCTGCTGTCCTTCGCACTCCGCTGGCGCACCGTGGCGCGGGCCCTCGCCGGAATGCTGTCGATGTTCCGGCCCTCGAAGACCGGTGACGATCCACTGGCAGCGGTTGACGTTCCGGGTAGTTGGTTCGTTATTGGAACCGCGCTCTCCGGGGCAGCCTGCGTCATCCTGGGCGAGCGGTTTTTCAACATCAGCTACCCGATGGGTATCCTGGCCGTGCTGCTGACCTTCGTGCTGTCGATCGTGGCGGCGCGAGCCACGGGCGAGACGGATGTCACGCCAATCGGTGCCATGGGTCAGATTACGCAGTTTGTTTATGGTGCGATTGCCAGATCGAATATCACCACCAACTTGATGACGGCCTCGATCACGGCTGGCGCGTCGGCACACTCGGCCGACCTGCTCACGGATCTCAAGAGCGGCTATCTGCTGGGTGGCAACCCACGTAAACAAACCATCTCGCAGCTTTTTGGGGTGCTGGCGGGCACGCTCGTGTGCGTGCCGGTTTATACGCTGGTGGCGAAGCCCGAGCAGATCGGCTCACAGGAGTTGCCTGCTCCTTCGGCCAAGGTGTGGGCCGGCGTGGCTGAGATGATGGCCAACGGAATTGCCGCACTGCCCGAGGGCGCGCTGGGCGCCGCTGCCATCGCGGCCGTGGTGGGCATTATGCTCACAATCGGTGAAGAATTTGCACCGGAGCGTTATCGCCGCTGGATTCCTTCGCCCATCGGCCTGGGAATTGCCGGGGTGATTCCAGCCTTCAATTCGATTTCGATGTTTTTGGGCGCGCTTGTGGCCTGGCTGGTTGCCCGCCGCTGGCCGCGGGTGGACGAAGTTTATACGATTCCAGTTTCTTCCGGGCTGATTGCAGGTGAATCGCTGATGGGCGTGGCCATCATCCTGTTGCGCGAGGGGCCGGGCATGCTGGAATCTTTCTGGAAATAATCTGAACAGCACCGTGATGGCGAGCCAAGAAGAATCAAAGTGGATCGTCGACGCCGATGAAGCGACGTTCGAGCAGGCGGTCGTCGAGCGCTCGCGCGAAATGTTGGTGGTCGTCGATTTCTGGGCCACCTGGTGCCAGCCTTGCCGCATGCTGGGGCCCATTCTTGAAAAGCTCGCGCGCGAGTACGACGGCAAGTTTTTGCTGGTTAAAGCCGACACCGACCAGGTCCCCAATCTCGCCGGCAGCTTCGGCGTGCAGTCCATTCCAGCCGTGTACGCCATGCGCGACGGCAACCTGGTCGATTTTTTCGTCGGCCTGCAGCCCGAGGAGCAACTGCGGATTTGGATCGATCGGCTGCTGCCGACGCCGGGCGAGCGCCTGGTGGCCGAGGCGCGCAAGCTCGAGACGTCAAATCCGGACGAAGCGGCCGCGCGCTATCTCAAGGCGCTGCAGGCGGATCCCAACCTGGCGTCGGCCAAGATCGCTTTGGCCCATTTGTATCTAACGACCGGAAAGATCGACGAGGCAAAGACTCTGATCGAAGAGCTCGAGCGGCGCGGCTACCTTGAACCCGAGGCCGAACGGCTCAAAGCCGAAATGCACATGGCCAGCGCGAGCGCGACGGGCGCGAACCTCGACGAGCTGCGCGCACGGGTTCAAAATGATCCAAAAGACCTGGCCGCCGCGTTGGCATTCGCGGAGGCCTTGGCCGCGCATTCACAGCACGAAGAGTCTCTGTCAGCCGCGCTGCGCATCGTCGAAGGCGGCAATCGTGACTTTGTCGAATCGGCGCGCAAGCTGATGGTCGACGTCTTTCGCCTGCTAGGGGATGACCATCCGCTGACGACCGAATATCGCCGGCGACTTTCGACCGCGCTTTACTGAACGCGCTGGGCCTGCACGCGTCACGGCAGTATTTCAATCGCCATGTTTCTGTCGCAACCGCGCGGAGGTCCGCAGAATCAGTTGCACGCGCTCGAAGATGTCGATCCAATCCTGCGTCACCGCATCCAGCAGGTGCTGCTCGGGCGGCACCAGGCCCGTCGGGCAAGCCGGACCGAACTGATCAGATGCTAACTTGCGGTAACGGGACAGCGTGCGATCGCCGTAGCGCATGACTTCAAAGCCGTCCTCGCTCAAAAACACCAGCACCGGCACCCTGGCACCGCCACAAATCTGTAGCTCGCCTGCCAAATCGGCGTGCGCGTCCCGATCGAAGTAGTGGATGCCGATCCGCGGATTGGCCGCAGTGAAGTGCTCGAAGATCGGGCATTGATTCACGCAGTCGCCGCACCACGCACCCGCCAGGCAAAGGACCTTCATCTCGCGGGTAAACGACTTGAGCAATTCAATCTGCGCGGGCTTGAGCTTCACGGTTTCGTGAAACTTG
>DATJEN010000268.1:0-21779 GCA_035496575.1 Pirellulales bacterium | reverse complement strand
ATGACGCCCATCCCGGTAATAACCACTCGGCGCGAAGATTCCATGTCGCGGTTCCAGAAACTCGTTTGGGGGCGAATGACGTTTCTAGCCGGCTAAACGCCGCCGGCACGCATTGCCCGTCTGGTCATGTTACAAATCGGCATTTCGCGCGGCGAGGGTTCGAATGCTCTACCGCTTCGGGTGAAAAGTTTCTTTTTAGTAACGATTGCGGAAGCTGCTGGGCGTCTGGCCCGGCTGAAGTGCCGTGGGCTGGGCATTCAGCTTGCCTTTACTTTCGATGAACACCAATAGCTCCGTGCGGGTCGAGGGAGATATCAGCGGCACGTTCACGCCCAGCGCGTTATTCGCGGGGGGAACCGGCGCGGGCCCGACTCCCAAGCTAATGAGCAGCACTTGATCGACGGGCCAACGGAATCGCTCGTGCAGCCGCGAGCTGATCGCTTGCGGAACATCAATCCGCTGCCGCTGCCGCGCGATCGGCGTGGTCACGTCGATCATGACGGGCAGCATCTTCTCGACCATGTCCACTTCGCAGCGAATGATGGCATCGACGACCTTGCCGTCGAGCGACAGCAGCGGGCTGAACTCGAGGTTGAAACCTTCGTTGAACTGTGCCGTCTGCGGTTGAAAACCGGGATGCCCCACGCCGGTCATCGTCAAGTCGCGGATGTAGTTGCGGGTTCGCGTATTGGCGATTTGCCGCGACTGCCCGTTGTTGACCAGCAGGTGGGGCGTGCTGTGTTCCTGCGAGTTGATGCGCTTGCGCAGGTCGGCTGCCAATAGCGCCGCGTCTTCCTTGGCGAGCAACCAGGCCTGCACGCCTTGGCTTTGCACGGCGACGGGATGTAACGAGCGATGCGACACCGAGCGCCAGTTGGGATTGTCGACCGTGATCACGCGCATGCCGAAGGCTTGCGACTCGGCCTCGGTGTTGACAAAGCGGTCGACCATCTCCGACACCACGGCATGCATCTCGGGCGTGTGATAGACGCGCAGCCGCTGATGATCGGCACTAAGCATCGCCAACTGTTCACCATGCCAGGCTTCGTAGCCGGTCTCGCGCAGAATCCAATCGACGATCGCTCGTTCAGGTTTATTGGTCGAGGTGACGCGGGTTGTGTAAGGACTGATGTCGTAGTCGCGCCATTCTTGACCCGCGTCGTTGGGGAGCGTGTCGGGGCCCTTGGTGACGCGCGCGATGGTTTGACGGTCGACGTTGATGGCCGGGCTGCTGAGGCCTGCGCGACCGTCAGCGGTTCGCGGACTTCCGGCGGGCCGCCATTTCTGGCCGTCGCTGGCAACCGGCGACGCGTTGTCATCCTGCGCGGGCCGGGCATCGGTGGCCGGCGGAGTCGAGGCCAGCGCGGACGTGTCGCGGCGCCCCTGCGCAAATGCGAAGGTAGGAACGAGGAGAAGCGAACAGCCGATCACGATGCGTCTGAAAAACATGAATCGGCCTCCGTACCGGGGGCGGCACCTGCCGCTAGCGCTGCAATTGTCGAGCGCGGGCTCGCGCGAACTCCTTTCGCGTGGTCCGGGAGTATAGGGATGCCCAGAAAAGCACACAAGATCGAGGCACACGCGCAAGCACGCTAGCAGGCAAAGCGCCTAGTGGCGCCCGTTGGCCAGCGGGGCCACGAGGATGGAGGCGTTGTGGCCTCCAAATCCAAAGCTGTTGCTCATGCCGCCATGCAGCTTGCGCTGGCGGGGGACGCGCGGCGTGTAGTCCAGGTCGCACAGAGGATCTGGATTATCAAGATTGATGGTCGGCGGAACGACTTTGTCGCGGATCGCCAGCACCGTCAGGATGAGCTCGACCCCGCCGCTCGCTCCCAGCAAATGACCCAATTGGCTTTTCGTGCTGGAAATGCTGAGTTCGCGGGCATGCTCGCCAAAGACGCGCTTGATAGCGGCCGTCTCGGCCTGGTCGCCCAGCAGCGTGCTCGTGCCATGAGCGTTGATGTACGTGACTTGCTCAGCCGCAAGCTGCGCGTCCTCAAGCGCCCGCTTCATGGCGCGGGCCGCGCCAATCCCCGCTTCATCGGGCTGAGTGATGTGCCCAGCGTCGGCGCTTGCGCCATAGCCGAGCACCTCGGCATAGATTTTTGCGCCGCGCGCCTTGGCATGCTCGAGCTCTTCGAACACCAGCATGCCCGCGCCTTCGCTGAGCACGAAGCCATCGCGATCGCGGTCGAAGGGACGGCTGGCTTTTTGCGGCTCTTCGTTGCGCTCGGACAAAGCGCGCATGTTGGCAAAGCCGCTGATGCCCATGGGCGTGATGGCAGCTTCGGTGCCACCGGTGATCACCAGGTCGGCTTCGTCGTATTGAATAGCCTTGAAGGCATCGCCCATGGCGTTGGTGGCGCTTGCGCAGGCGGTGGCGACGGCGAAGTTGGGCCCGCGCAGGCCGAACTCGATGGAGAGTTGGCCGCTGGCGGCGTTGAGCATGAGCTTGGGGATGGTGAAAGCCGAGACCTTGTCAGGACCTTTGTGCAGCAAGCGTTCGACTTGCGTCTCGATCTCGTGGAGGCCGCCGATGCCCGAGCCGAGAATCACGCCGCCGCGGAAGGGGTCCATGGATTTGAAGTCGACGCCACTATCGCGCACGGCGTCGATGCCGGCAACCATGGCGAATTGCGTAAAGCGGTCGATGCGCTTGGCATCTTTGGGCGACATGTAGTCGCCGGCGGACCAGTCGTAGACGTCGCCGCCGAAGTGGACCTTATGACCGGTGGTGTCAAAGATCCGAATCGTGTGAATTCCGCTTTCACCCTCTAGAATTCGTTTCCAGAGGTCTTCCACCCGGCAGCTCAGCGAAGTGACCGCTCCCAAGCCGGTTACGACGACTCGTCGCTTCATGCAAATGGCTCATGACTGGGAGTTTTCGATGTACTGAACGGCCTGGCCCACGGTTTGAATTTTTTCGGCGGCATCGTCGGGAATGGTGATATCGAACTCTTCCTCGAGTTCCATGACGAGCTCGACGGTATCCAAACTGTCCGCGCCGAGATCGTTGACGAAGGAAGTTTCGGGGGTGACTTTTTCTTTGTCGACACCCAATTGCTCTGCGACGATGTCAATAACACGTTCTTGAACTGACGCCACCTTCATTCTCCAACTGAAATCAACGATCGGGGAGGCGTGAGACATTCTTGGCCCCGCCCAGTCAACCCAATTCGCTTAGGAACGCTTGCTGGCAGGTTGAACCACACAAAAATAGAGGATTTCCATAAGACAGGTCAAGATAGATTGTTTCGGCTTGCCTGTCCATATCAGCTTACAGTTGCCACTGGGCCTGACGGCGTCACAAGCGGCCTGTCAAAATTGCATCTAGGCGCACAGTCCACCATCGATGGTCAACACCTGTCCGTTGATGTATCCGGCAGCCTCGCTCGCCAGAAACAAAACGCCGTAGGCGATTTCATCGGCTTGCCCCAACCGCTTAGCGGGAATCCGCTTCTTGACTTCTTCGATCACGACCGGACCCAGCGCGTCCGTCATCTCGGTTTCGATGAAGCCCGGCGCGACCGCGTTGATCGTGATTTTGCGCCCGGCGAGTTCCTTGGCAATGGTGCGGGTCATGGCAATCACGCCGGCCTTGGAGGCGGCGTAGTTCGCCTGGCCAGGATTGCCCGTCAGGCCCGAGACGCTCGCGATGTTGATGATGCGGCCGTAGCGCGCCTGCATCATGGGGCGCGTGACGGCGCGGGTGAACAAAAACGAGCCGCGCAAATTGGTATCGATGACCGAATCCCAATCCTCATCGGACATGCGCGGGATGAGCGTGTCGCGCGTGATCCCTGCGTTGTTAACCAGGATTTGAAGTTTGTCCCATTTCTGGAGCACGCCATCGACGACTGCCTGCACGCTGTCGGCGGCCGTGACGTCGCACGCAAAGACTTCGGCGGTTCCGCCGCTCGCGCGAATCAGGTCGGCCGTTTCCTTGAGCTTGTCGGCGCTGCGCGCGACGCACGCCACCTTCGCGCCTGCGGCGGCCAGACGCAGCGCGATCGCGCGGCCGATTCCTCGCGAGGCCCCCGTGACAATCGCCGATTGGCCGCTCAGATCAATCTGCAGCAACGGCTTGGTTGGCTCCGCCATCTTGTTCACCTGCGCGTGAAATCGAAACCCTCGAGGTCCGATCAGTCGAACACACCCTGGCAGCTTATTTTGCGATCGATGCGCTTCAGCAGCCCACGCAACACGCGGCCGGGACCAACTTCGTAGAACTGATCGTAGCCGTCAGCGAGCAGATTGCGCATCGAATCTTCCCACAACACCGGCGAAACCACCTGCCGAATCAGCAGCCGGCGAATCTCCTCGGGTTCGAAATGGGCCTGCGCATCGACATTCGAAATGACCGGGATCGTAGGCCGCACGATACGCGCCTCGTTCAAGGCCTCGCCCAACCGCTCCACGGCGCCCGCCATGATGGGCGTGTGGAACGCGCCGGCCACCGCGAGCGGCACCGCTTTCATGGCGCCGGCCGCGGGCGCGATCTCGGCCGCGCGCTCACAAGCGGAATTCGTGCCGGAGATCACGATATTGCCCGGGCAGAGCAAATTGGCAATTTGCAGGGTATCCTCGCGCCGTGCGCGGCCGCACAAATCTTCGACCGCCTGGCGTTCGAGCCCTAGAATGCTGACCATGCCGCTGGGGGTCGCGTCGGCGGCCTCCTGCATGGCCTCCCCGCGGACGGCCACCAGCCGCAAGGCGTCTTCGAACTCGATGGCGCCGGCGAACACCAACGCGGTGTACTCGCCCAAGCTCAAGCCGGCCGTCGCTTCGCAGGCCAGCACCACGTCTGGCGCGTTGTGACGCAGTTGCTCGATGGCCGCCAGACCGGTGACGAAGAGCGCCGGCTGGCTGATCACGGTTGAATCGAGCTCTTCGGCCGGCCCCTCGAAGCACAGCTTCGCCAGGTCGTAGCCGAGGATGGCATTAGCCCGATCGTATAGTTGTCTCGCGGCGGGGAGCGACTCGGCGACCTGCCGCCCCATGCCTACGGTTTGTGCGCCTTGGCCCGGGAAGAGAAAAGCGATCTTGCTCACGAATGATCCCCTGTGAAAGTCGGGGCGATGTGCCGTCGCCAGCGTTTGTCAGGCGGCGGGCCGTGCTTGGTGAATCCGTTCTGGCACAAGCGCGAGTCGGTCGCACGCAGCGGGCGCCGGCTACTCGCTGGCGGTTTCGACGATCGCGCGACCCATGTAGTGGCCGCAATTGGGGCAAATGCGATGCGAGGGCACAGCCGTGCTGCATTGGGTGCAGTATTCGAGCCGCTTGGGCTTGAGCGCCTTGTTGGCCGAGCGGCTACCGCTGCGTGAATTCGAACTTTTGCGTTTGGGGACTGCCATGGGAGGGAGTGGGGTTAGGGGTTGGGGATTGGGGGTTTGGGTACTTCTAGCCCGCTCCGAATCCCCTAAGCCGGCGTAAGTCGTTGTGGCAAGCAACTCATGTTAGGAGAGGGCCGCAAGGGGTGTCAAGCCGAGGGCCGGGAGTCGGCGGCTACTCCACCTGCACTTCGTACCGGCGGCCGAAGGCCGGGTCGGTATCGGCAAACCAGCCGGCCCCTTCTTGCATGAGCGAGAACTCGACCTGATACGTCCCGGGGCGCGTCAGTTCAAGATAGGCCGTGAACTCTTCGGTCTGCCCAGGAGCGATCGAGCGATCGATGATCGCAACGCGGCGGCGCGGGGCACGCTGGCCGGACGGGTCGATCACCGTGCACCCGACCCAAATCGGGTGCTTGCCGCGCCCGCCGTACCAGAAAACGTCGCTGCGATTGGTGACCGCGACCTTCACCGGCTTGATCTCGCGATGCACCCAGTCCCACACGCCGTGATAGTTGCGGCGGCAGGTGGCTTCGGGCTCCAGCCATTCGACCTGGCAGCGCAAGTCGTTCAAAAGCGGATTCTCGGGCGAGCCTGGCGGGTTAATGGCGGGCCAGCTCTCTTCGTGCAGCAAGTGAGGCGAGTATAGCGCCGGATGCAAAAAGCGAATGTCGCTTTCCCAAGCGATACCGACGATGGCCTGTAGTGCGAGTAGAAAGCGCAACAGGATCGAGCCGTCGAAGGGCATGATCATGAGGCCGACAACAAGCAGGGTGCCGGTGACGCGCGTGCTTGCGCCATAGCCTTCCCACACCGCCATGCCGAGTGAAGCGGTCATCAGCACGAAGGGAATGGTGGCCAGGACGGGCCAGGGGAGCTTGCGAAAGTTGCGCACGAGCAACATGGTGACCAACAAGAGCGTGAAGGCCGGCACGAGCGCCAGGCGAAACTCGCTCCAGTTCATCTGCTTCGCAAAGATGCCCAAGTATTTGAACATCATGTAAAAGGGGTAGCTCGTCACCGCAGGGTTGTCGGTGTGCCCCTTGATGGGCGAGAGCTGGAAGTTGATCGTCAGGTAAGCGGTCCACGCGAGCATGACGCCGCCGGGGACGGCGGTGAGGAACGCGCGCTTCCAATAGCCTTGCACGTCCTGCCATTCGATACGCCCCAGAAGCGTGAGCACGAAGATGGGACACGCGAAAACCGCGTACACTTCTCGCACCAGCAATAAAAAGGCCGCCAACGGCACATACCAGCGCAGCCGGCCAGAAAGCGCGGCGATCATGGCCAGAGCAAACACCGCGTCGGCCGGGGCGTCGAGCAGCCCCTTCCACAAGGACTCGATCGTGCCCACCGCAAGCAGCCATCCGAGCGCATAGGCCGGGTGGAGTCCCTTGATCAACAGCCAGTAAACCAAGGCTCCGAAACCGACGGCAGTTAAACCGAAGTTCAGCGTGTGATAGAGCAGGGGGGGCGTTAGCGGAAAACCGAACAACGTCGCAACGCCGCCGGCCAACATCGGCATGCCGATGCGCTGATAGCGGTACATGACGTTGTCGATGTGCTTATACGCATCGTGGCGGCCAAAGATGTCGTTGGATTGCCAGTAGTAAAGCTGGCCGTCGTAGCCGAAACGGCTGACGCATTGCATGCCCGCCGCCGCTTCGCGCGCGGGAATGCCAAACCACGTGCCGGGCAGAAAGGCGCGGTGCGAGGCGCCTTCCAAGCTCAGATGCACCCAAGCGATGAAGGTTATCTCGAGCACGAGCCAGGCAACCGCGGCCCACACGATGGCCACGCGCAAGGGGCGGTTCGCGCGCAGCGCGGCGGCACGCTCGCGGCAATAAGCGACGGCTGAAGCGGCCAGCGCGGCGCCTTGCGAGCGCGGCTGCGTGATCACGTCCGACCAGCGCGGCGACAACGAGCGTGGCTGATCCATGGTGCTCATCGAGACATCCTCGGCTACGCTGGCAAAGATCGGGCGATGATTGAAAGGGGGGTAAAAAGCGCGACAGGCGAATCAGGCCGCTTTTTGCGCTTGCGCGCGAGAGGGCTTTCGCCCCACGACGATTTGTGACATGCCGGCAAACGGCAGCACGTAATCGAGAAAACGCGTCACGCCCCACAGGCGATCGAACCATACCATTTGCCGCGGGCTGAGACTGCGTCGACGGAGGACGTGACCGGCAACGGCCCAGCCGATCGCGCCCACCTTGTTGAAGCGGCGGCTGAAGACGACTTCGTAGCCTGCCGTGCGCATCTTGTCTTCGAGCTCCCCAGTCGAGTAGCGGCGGTAGTGGCCGAGCTCCTTGTCGAGCGGCGTGTACAAGGCATTACCGGCCGGCACGATGATGATGCAATGCCCGCCCGGCACCAAGGTGCGGCGGAAATTGCGCAGCACCTCGACGTCGTCGCGCAAGTGCTCCAGCACGTTCGAGCAGAAGACGGTATCGAGATCGTCTTGTTCCCAGCGGTCGTAGTCGGATGGTTTTTCAAGGTCGGCGTTATGCACCTTGACTGCGGAGCGGCGCGCGAAGCGCTGCTCCAACATGGGCAGATAAACCGGGTCGTTCTCGGCCAGCACGACGAGCTCGCGCTGCATGAGCATCGAGCTGAAGTTGCCGGCGCCCGAGCCTGCCTCGAGCACGCGCTGGCCAAAGAAGGGCCGCGCCAGTTTCATCAGCCAATGGTTGTATTTATTCGAGCGCGCGACCGAGCGCAGGGTGTAGAAACCGACATGGTCGGTGAACTGGGTGTCAAAGAACTTGCAGCGCAGGATTTGCCAGATGGCCTTGATGCCATCTTTGGCGCGAATTTTCTTGCCTTCCTCGTAAGTGCGCCCCTCGTAGCTGATGGGCACTTCGTAAATTCGTGCGCCCCACTGCGCCAGGCGGCAGGTTAGCTCGGGCTCGAACGTGAACGTGTCCGCGCTCAAGCGCAGCCGTTTGAGGATCGAGGAGCGAACGATCTTGTACCCACTTTCCATGTCGGTGAGGTTGAGATCGTTTGCCATATTCGAAATGAGCGTGAGCAACTTGTTGGCCAGGCTGTGCCAGAAGAAGAGCACACGCCTGGTGTGGCCGGCAAAGCGGGAACCGACGACGGCGTCGGCGCGGCCCTCGACGATCGGCGCGAGCAGCACCGCGTATTCATCGGGGTCATATTCCAGGTCCGCATCCTGAATGATCGAAACTTCGCCCGTGATGTGCGGGATGGCGGTGCGGATGGCCGCGCCCTTGCCGCGATTATGGGGATGGCGGAGGGCCAGAATGCGGTCGTCGCGCGCGGCAAGCTCCTGGATCAATTCCCACGAGCCATCCGTCGACGCGTCATCGACGATGATCAGCTCGATTTCAATGCCGACCGGCGACGCGAGCACGCGCGACACGATTTCGCTGAGCGTCCAACGCTCATTGTAGACCGGCATCAGCACCGACAACTTGCGAACGGGCTCGGCGTAACGCGGCACGTGCGCGCGGTGGCTACGTTGTGAATCGACAATCCTCATGATTGCCTCCCTGAGCGCATCCTGCGGAATTTTGGGGGTGGGTCCAACGCGGAAGGAGCGGCTGCAAGAAAATCAATTGATGGCAGCCGCTTTGAGGAGCGGGAGAGTATCAGTTGTGCAAATTCGCGGCTATGGCAGATGTGTCGCCGCGCTTGTCGGCCGCATCGCGGCAAATTTGGAGTGCTAGCGGATAGGGCGCAAAAAAACTCAAAGCGACCCGTTGCCGCTTGTGAGCCGCCAAAAGCAAGCGCCCAAACAAATATCGTTTGTTCGTGTGGCGAGCGCGTTTTCGTGCAGCGCACGCGCGTGAAGGGCGGGAGTGCTACTTGACTTCGAGAGCGATGCCCCCATACTCACGTTTTTGCGTTTGCGCCAGCTTGCAGTGCAATCGCGTAACAGCGTGCGATTGCGTAACAGTGTGCAATCGCAGAACAGGGGAACCAAGGACGAAGTAATGGGGCGTGCGAAGATCAGCATCATCGGCGCGGGAAATGTCGGCGCCACGACCGCGCATTGGTGCGCAGCCGCGGAGCTCGGCGACATCGTGCTCCTGGACATTCCGCAAGTGGGCGACATGCCCAAGGGCAAGGCGCTCGATCTGATGCAAGCATCGCCGATCGTGGGCTTCGACGCCACGATCATTGGAACCAACGACTACGCGGACACGAAGGGCAGCCAGGTCGTGGTCGTCACGGCCGGTATCGCGCGAAAACCCGGTATGAGCCGCGACGATCTGCTGAGCACGAACGCCAAAATCGTAGGCTCGGTGGCGGAACAGATCAAAGCCACGAGCCCCGAGGCCATCGTGATCGTGGTGAGCAACCCGCTCGACGCCATGGTGCAGCGGGTGCTGAAGGTGACGGGTTTTCCGCCGCGGCGCGTGCTGGGGCAGGCGGGCGTGCTCGACACCGCCCGCTACCGCACATTTTTGGCGATGGAATTGGGCGTTAGCGTTGAAGATATCTCAGCGCTATTGATGGGCGGGCATGGCGACACGATGGTGCCGATGCCCAGTTGCACGTCGGTGGGCGGAATTCCGGTTTCGCGGCTGTTGGACTCCAAACGGCTGGACGAAATCGTGGCGCGGACCCGTGCTGGCGGGGCTGAAATCGTGGGACTGCTGAAGACAGGCAGCGCGTACTACGCGCCCGCGGCGGCCACGGCGCAGATGGTCGAAGCGATCATTCGCGACAAGAAGCGGCTGCTTCCGTGTGCCGCCTATTGTGACAAAGAGTATGGCGTCGGCGGATATTACGTCGGCGTGCCGGTCGTGCTTGGCGCTGGCGGCGTCGAGCGGATCATTGAGTTGGAATTGACCGCGCAAGAACGTGCCGATTTCCAAAAGAGCATCGATGCGGTCAAAGAGCTCGTGGGGGCGATGAACGCCCTGCCACTATAAATCGAGCGCGCGACTGCCGGATGGCGCCGGCGGCCGCGAAAACCTTCCCCTGGCGCGCCATGACCTTCGCTGCTAGCAGCCCAACAAACCCGCCGCGACTGGCTTTGCATGGCAATCGCGACAACCGCTCCTTCGGCGTTGACAGCGATTCCGAACGTGAAGTACAGTCCCCGACTTATTGGCATCCGTGGCACTACACGATTGGCGCAATCACCATCACGACACCGTGGGACAATTCGAGCCCGTTCGATCCTAGCGTCTCGTCATTCTTGCCCCGCAGGACAAGCCAACACGCGATGGACCACGGTAATGCGTTGAAATCGAATGGCTCCGCGCGAACGAGCGCGCAGCTTGTGGGCGCGGCGCTCGCGTTGCTGGCCGCGTGTTCGGTGGCGAGTACCGGCACGATCGGCGCCGCCGAAAAGCCAACTCTGACCAGCGCCGGCGCGTCTGGCGAGCGGTTCGCTCCCGCGCGTGCCGCACGCGAGTGGAATGCGATCGTGCTCCATCACTCGGCCAGCGCAGGCGGCAACGTCGAAACCATCCACGCCTTGCATCGGCAGAATCGAGATTCTTCCGGCAAGCATTGGCTGGGCATCGGCTATCACTTCGTGGTCGGCAACGGCAAACAGATGGCCGACGGCGAAATTCAACCGACTTTTCGCTGGAACGAACAACTGCCCGGCGCCCATGCCGGTGCGCGTGAATACAACGAGCAGGGGATCGGCATCTGCCTGATCGGCAACTTCGACGATGCCCCGCCCACCGAACGCCAGTGGGCGGCCACCCGCGAGCTCGTCCAACTGCTGGCCGACCGTTATGCGATTCGCGCTGAACGCGTGTTGCGACACCAGGACGTTCAGTCGACGCTCTGCCCTGGCAAGCTGTTTCCGTTTGAACAATTGCGCGATCTCGTCGCACGCGCCGGCGGCTCGTAGAGCGTGCCCGCGTCGCTGCATTAGTTGTTAACTACCACCCCGCACGAGATGAAATGAATCGGATACAAAACCTGGCCGAAGGCGAGTTGGAATCGCTGCTGTGGGATAAAAGTGGTTGGTCGGAGCCGGCCGTCGTCCACGAAGAAACGGGCGATTCGCACTGCCTCTTCACGCCGCTGCACTACGAGCGCAACTACGCTTATCCGCTCATCGTGTGGCTGCATGGGCCGGGTGACGACGAGCGCCAGGTCACGCGCGTGATGCCGCTGGTGAGCATGCGGAACTATGTCGGAGTCGGCGTGCGCGGAACCGTGCAGCGCGGGGATGGCGAAGAGCGGGACTGGCTGCAACAGCCGGAGCACATCGAATTGGCGGCCGAGCGCGTGATGGCCGCCATCGGGTCCGCGCGGCGCTGGCTGAACATTGCCTCGAGCCGAATATATCTGGCCGGTTACGCGACTGGCGGCACGATGGCGGTGCGGCTGGCGCTCATGGCGCCGCAGCGTTTTGCCGGCGTGCTTTCACTCGGCGGCGCGTTTCCCACCACGCTCCGCCCGCTGGCCCAATTACCCGCCGCGCGGCAGTTGAAGATTTTCATGTCCGCCTCCCGCGCCAGCCGCCTGTATCCCGAGCCCCTGGTGTGCGAGCATCTGCGCTTGTTCCACGCGGCTGCCTTGTCGGTCGATTTGCGGCAATATCCCGGCTGCGACGAATTGACGACCAACATGTTTTCGGACATGGACCGCTGGATCATGGGGCACATCGCGGACAACGTGCCCCTGGTCGAAGACGAACCCAGCCGCCGCTCGGGCTAAAGATAGCGTGGAAGGGCGCGCGTGCTGGCACGAGCGCCCTGCTGGCAGGCGCGCGCAATCGCGATTGACCTGCCGCGCCGGTTTCAGTACAAACCCGCCCACTTGTCACATCGAATTTTTTAGCGGCCGTTCTGGCTGTCAGCGAAAACGAGTCTCAGTCCAGTTCAGATCTTCGGGCGAGTTCTCGACAACGCGATTCGCGGCGCTTGTGGCCGCATGCGCAAGATTGAACCTGCGAGGTGCTCATGGAAGACCACGTCTCGACGGACGCGTCGCCACGCGTTCCCGCCGCGGTGCTCAGTTGGGTTAACGTTCGACAGTTGGTCGATCGGGCGACTGCCAGCTTGACGCGGCGGATGTTTCAGCAGCAGGTCGAACTCGTTACCGACGTGCCGCAGTACCTGGTCGTGCGGGCCGAGGGGGACCAGATCCAGCGCGCCGTGTTCAACTTGCTGTTGAATGCGCTCGACGCCATGCCTGGGGGTGGTCGCGTGGTGATCACGGCCTGCCTGGGCGCGCGTGGCTTCGAGCTGGAAGTCGCCGACAGTGGTCCGGGGCTGAGCGATACGGTGCGCGAGCATTTGTTCGAGACATGCTTCACGACCAAACGCGGTGCGGCCGGCATGGGACTTTCGATCGTGCGCCGCATTGCACGCGCTCACGGCGGCGAGGTGACTGCCGTCAATTGTCCCGAAGGGGGCGCGGCCTTTACGGTCCGCATTCCCGCACAAGCCTCGGCGGTGGCCGCTTAAACCAGGCGAAGGATCGCCTGCGCAGGGTATCTCTCGCGTGAGATGGCAAGGATGCAGTGGCCCCTCAATTTAACTCGCACGTTGGAAGCCATCCGCGCGCTCTCGCCGGCTGGCCGCCTGGCGCTTGGCGCGGCTTGCCTGGCGCTGGTCGCGGGGCTGGCTTACCTGGCTAACCAGCAGGTTTCATCGGCCGACTGTTACTTGCTCGGCGGCGAGCTGTTCACGGCCACGCAGCTCCGCGAGATTCAGGCGGCGCTCGGCAAGGCAGGCCTCGAATCGCAGGTCGAAGGCGCCAAGGTTAAGGTCCCACGCGGACAAGAAGCCAAGTACATGGCGGCGCTGGCGAGCTCCGGCGTGCTGGCCGATTTTGGCAGCTACATGAAACAAGCCGTCAGCGGCAATAACCTCATGCTGTATGGCCCACAACAGGAAGCGCGCGCGAAGGTCGCGCTATTGAGCGAGCTCCAGTTGGCCATTTGCCGCATGCCGGGCATCGAATCGGCTTTCGTGCACATCGATCAGGAATCGCGGCGCGGGTTTCGCGAAACGAGCGTCATCAGCGCCTCGGTTGCGGTGCAGCCGCGCGGCAGCCGCGGCTTGGACGACTCGATGGTGGCCGCGATTCGCGGCATGGTCGCGGCCGCGCGGGTTGGATTGCGGCCTGAGTCGGTGACGGTGGTTGATTTGAGCGGCCCCCGGCTGTTTGCCGGCAATGGCGGCGATCCCAAAGCCGCGCCTTCAGGGGGCAGTTACGCCGACTTGAAGAAACGGCTCGAGCTCGACTGGCAGGAGAAAATCGGCCGGCTGCTCGAGCAGATCGCCCCTGGCGCGCTGGTGACCACGAATGTTGAGCTCGAGCGCGAGGTCACCAGCGAGGAAAAATCAACCGCGTACGACCAGCGCGCCTCGGAAACGAAGGGTGGGGCGCCGACCACGGAAAAGCACATCGTGCGCGAAGGGCGCACGCCGAAGCGCGTGACGGTTTCAGTGGCCGTGCCGCACACCTATTACGAACAAGTGTGGCGCAAGCGTCATGTTTCGCCTCATTCGCAGCGAATGCCCAGGGATGGCGAGCTGGCCGAAATCGAGCAGGCCGAGAAAAAGAACATCGAAGCCGCGATCGCGCCGCTGTTGGGCAACGCGGATCAGGCGACAGGCGGGATCTCGCACGTGGCCGTCACCACTTTTTACCCACCGACCGTAGCGCCGCCCGCACCGCCGCTCAACTCAGAACTGATCCGCGCCTGGTTGCTGGCCAACTGGCGCTCGGTGGGCGTCGGACTGTTGGTGGTGCTGGGATTCATGACGATTCGCAATGCGCTTCGGGCGAGCAAACCCGTTCGCAACATCAGCCCACCCCTTCATGCGCAGGAACCGCACCTGCCGCGGCCCCATGCGGCAGCGCGCAGTCGCGAAGCCATGCCCTCACAAGCGACTTCGGCAAGCTCAGAGCATGCGTCGCGCGAAAAATCCGCGGCAGCGGGCGGCTTGCGCGAGGAGCTGAGCGAGCTGGTACGCGTGCACCCCGACTCGGCTGCCAGTTTGCTTCGCACCTGGATCGGAAACTCCGGCTGACCATCGGCCACCCCCCATGAATCGCAATCTCCGCAAAGCCGCCGTGCTCGTCGCCAGTTTGGACCCGCAAAACGCCGCGGCGGTACTGGCGCACATGACGCCCGCGCAGGCGGATGCCGTGCGGCAAGCGGTGGGCAACCTGGAGAGGCTTGATCCGCGCGAGCAGCGGCGCGTGATCGAAGAGTTCTTTCGCGTGGGGCCGCTCGTGCCTGCGCGGCAGCCGTCGGGCCTGGAACTCGATGATCGGCTAGGAAGGGAACTCTCGGATCGTTCCACCGGCGCGCCCGCCAACGACGCACCAACCGCGGACGAGCCCTTCAAATTGTTGCACGAGGCGCCCACGCAATGGCTGGCGCCGCTGTTGGAACGCGAACATCCGCAGACGATCGCCGTGGTGGTCTCGCGTTTGACCCCGCAGCGCGCGGCCGAACTTTTGTCTGGCTTTTCCGCGGAGCTGCAACTGGAGATCGCGCGCCGGCTGGTCGATCTCGACGAGACCGACGCATCGGTGCTGGCCGAGGTCGAACACGGCCTGGAAAGCTGGTTGTGCCAACAAGCGCGCGGCGAGAAAAAGCGAACCGCGGGACTGACGGCGCTCAAGAACATCCTGGGCGCAGCCAGCCCCGAGGCGAAGGAGAACATCCTGGCCAACCTGGCGCGTCACGACCGCAAGTTGGCCGCGCGGGTCAAATTGCCGCCGCGCAAGCTTGAGTTTGCCGAGCTCGAGCAGTTGGAGAATGCTTCGTTGGGCATGGTGGTTCGCAATGTGCGCAGCGAGCTGCTCGTGTTGGCGTTGGCCGGAGCCGAGCCACAGTTCGTCGAGCGTGTCTACGAAGTGCTCCCGCCCGACGATGCGCAAGCGCTGGCCGAATCGCTGCGCAAGCTAGGCCCGACGCGTTTGCGCGACGTGGAGCATGCGCAACACGAACTCGCGCAATGCGCCCGCCACTTGCAGATTTGCGCCGACGCGGCGCCCGATCGTGGCGGGCGGACTCATCTGAGCGTCGCGGTTTGAACCCGCTGGCAAGAATGCCGGCGCCTGGAAGAATGAACGCTTATGGCCACCGTCATCAAAAGTTCGAACGAGCCTCTGGCGGCAGGCCCACCCGCCTTCGCGCTTGATGATCTGTCGGATGAAACGCTGGACGTCATCGAACGCGCCCGCCGCCAGGCGAGCCGGCTCATCGCGCGGGCCGAAGCGGAAGCGTGGCAGATTATCGAGCGTGCGCATCGCCAGGGCGAAAAGGCGGCCCGCGATATCGAGCAAGCGGCGATCGAGGCGCTCGTGGCCCAGCGCATGGCCGGCGTGTGGCCCGCGATGCAGCAGGCGGCCCAATCGGTTGCGGCCGCACGGGCCGAGTGGCTGTTGCAATGGGAGGGCTCGGCCGTGAAGTTGGCCACCGCCATTGCATCGCGGGTGATACGCCGCGAAGTGATGCACAATCCCGAGATCACGCTGGCGCTGGTCCGCGAGTCGCTCGAACTGGCCGCCGGCAGCACGCACATTCGCCTGCGTTTGCACCCTGAGGATCTCGCGCAACTGGGCGACTTTGTCGAGCGAATCACGCAGGAGCTAGCGCCGGCTGGCACGACCGAACTTATTGCCGATGCCGCGGTTGAACAGGGTGGCTGCCGCCTCGAAACCTCGCTGGGCACGATCGACCAGCAGTTTGCCGCTCAGTTGGCCCGCATCGAAGAAGAACTTGGATATTGAGCACGCATGGCCAGCTCAGTCGATGATCTGCTGTGCGTGCTGCCGGGCATCGTGCCGGCCGCGCTAGAAGGGCGCGTCGTACGCACGATGGGACTGGCGGCGGCGGTGGCGGATTTTCCCGCGCCGGTGGGGGCGGTTGTCGAAATTGAGCGGCTGGCCGCGCCCGCCGTTCGTGGCGAGGTGATTGGCTTTCGCGACGATGCGACGCTCGTCTATCTGACCGGCGACGCAGCGGGAATCCGACGCGGCGATCGCGTTCGCCTGACGCGCACCGCTTGCACCCTTCAAATGGGGCCTGAGCTGTTGGGTCGGGTGGTCAATTCCGAAGGAGCATTCATCGACGGCAAGCCACGCGCGGCGCTCCCGTGCCGGACAACCTTTGATCCGGTTGCCATCTCGGCGACTGAGCGGCCGCGGATCGACACCGCGCTATCGACCGGAATTCGAGCGATCGACGCGCTGCTCACCTGCGGCAAGGGACAGCGCATTGGACTCTTTGCCGGAGCGGGCATCGGCAAAAGCATGGCGCTGGGCATGATAACCCGACTGACCCAAGCCGATGTCAACGTGGTGGCACTTGTGGGCGAGCGGGGCCGCGAGGTCAATGAATTCATCGAGCGCGAGCTGGGCGCGGCGCTCGACAAAAGCGTGGTCGTGGTAGCGACCAGCGATGAACCGGCAATTGCCCGGGTTCGCGCTGCCCACGCGGCGGCAACGATTGCCGAGTTTTTCCGCGACCAAGGCAACGACGTGCTGTTGGTCATGGATTCGCTCACGCGGTGGGCACTGGCGCAGCGCGAGATTGGCCTGGCGGCGGGAGAGGCCGCTGGCGTGCGCGGCTACCCACCATCGGTCTATAGCGCGCTGCCTCGCTTGCTCGAGCGCTGCGGCCGCACCCAGCGAGGAAGCATTACCGCCTTCTACTCGGTATTGGCCGAGGGCGATGACCCGAACGAACCGATCAGCGACGCGGTTCGCGGGCTGCTCGACGGTCACGTTTGGCTTTCGCGGAAACTGGCGGCGCGGGGGCATTATCCGGCGATCGACGTGCTCGACAGCGTGAGCCGGCTGATGACGGACGTTGCCGACCGCGAGCATCGCGCGGCCGCGGAGACCGTGAGGTCCGTGCTGGCCGCGTATCGCGAACATGAGGACCTGGTTTCCGTCGGCGCCTATCGTCGCGGGACGATGCCGCTGGTCGACGTGGCTCTCGAAATGCGCGACGAGATCGATGCTTTCCTGCGGCAACGCCTCGACGAGCCCTCGAGCCTGGCGGAAACGCGCCAGCAGCTCATGGCTCTGGCGGAATGGATGCGGGCGCACTTGAACGGGGGCTCTCGAGAGCCCGGCGCGGCTGGAGTCCAGTAAATGCCCAAGTTCGTATTTCGCTTGGACGCGCTACTTCGGCTTCGTCAGGCGGAGCGCGACCAGCATCGACGCGAGCTAGCGGGCGTGTTGGCCGCGGAAGAGTCGCTGCGCCCGGCGCGCGAGGCGCTGGCAACCGAGTTGCAGGTATTAGCAACCACTTCGCGACGGACTGGGGCGATCGACACCGCTGACCTGCTAGCGCGCGAATCTGAAGGATCGCGATTGCGCGCCAGCCTGGCAAAACTCGAGAATCAGCAGGCCGAGTTGCTCGAACAATTCACAGCGCAACAGGCGGCTTTGAATCGCGCCGACGCGCAGGTTGGCGCTTTGGAAAAACTGCGCGAGCGTCGAGAGCTGGAATGGCGCCGAGCGAGCGCTGCCGGCGAGTTGAAAAGCGTTGCAAACACCACGCAACGGGCCACCTGCTAGCTCGCTCGAGCCTACCAGAGCGATGGCAGGTGGCAACTTGGCCTTGATCGAGTTGTCGCTTTCCGCGACAAGACGCGTGCGACTCTTACCATTCACGTCCGAGAGTCGGCACGAATTCTCGTCCTTGTAGATTCTTCCTGGCGCTACCCAACGCGGTCTTGCGCGCAGCTCAGGTAAGTCGCCGTGGCAAGTATTCCCACGACTGCGCCGATTTCGAACAGTTCGCCACAGGCAAGTGCGGCGCCGGCGCAGGCTGCGCCAGCGCAGTTTCAGCTCGGGACGCTGGAAGGTGCGCGTCACTCGAGCCAGCACATTTCCATTCGCGTTGAATTTGGGCGTACGCAACTTGCAAAATCCCGCGCCGAAAAACTGTTGGCCGGCTCGGTCGTCAAACTCGAACAGCTCGCCGATCAACCGGTGAATCTCTGGGCGGATGGCGTGCTCATCGCTCAAGCCGAGCTGGTCGTGATCGAAGGCAAGCTGTGCGCGAGAATTTGCACGCTGCTCAATGATGACGCCAATCCACAGGTCGGCAATTCGCGGTCAGGGAGCACAACTCAAAGATTGGTCGACGCGGTTGGCGGCGCGAAGAATTTGGGAGAGTAAAGATGGGAGTGGCAGCCCGAATGCGTGTGGTCCTGGTGGTGTCCGTGTTGGCAGCGCTCGGCGCCAGCCGCAGCGCAGCAGCCGAGGAACTCGCGGGGCAGCCGACTGCCAGGCCGGCTTATATGGAGCCGCGCGAAAGTCCGCCGCGCGTGCTGGACACCCCTTCGACGGCGCCCTTGCGCTTGCCTGCCCGATTGCAGCCGCCAATTACACTAGCAGAACCGAGCGGTAGTTCCGGGGTGACACAGGCTGTCCACTCCGAGCCTCAGCCGCTTTCCGCGCCGGCGAAACAGCCCGGCGGTGCGAGCGAGAAACCCAATATGCCCTTGTGGGCGAGTGGGGCAGGCAGCCTGGCCCTGGTGCTGGGCGTGTTTCTGCTGGTGGTGTGGGTCGTGCGGCGCGCGATGCCGGGCGGCTCGGCACAACTTCCGCGCGAGGCGCTCGAAGTCCTTGGCCGGGCTCCGCTGGTTGCGCGCAACAACGCCTACCTGGTGCGCTGCGGGAGCAAGCTGTTGCTACTGAACGTCTCGGCCACCACGGTCGAGACGCTGACCGAGATCACGGATCCCGACGAAGTCGATCGCCTGCGCGCCATTTGCCAGCGTGGGTATGGCGGCGCGGCCTCGACGTTCAGGCAAGCCCTGGCGGGTTACTCGCGGCATGGCGAAGCACCGTATGTCGGCAATCATGACGATCAGTTCGATTTCGGACACATGGACGAGATGGACCGCCGTCAGGGAGCCCGGCTGTGAAGCTCGCGCACGGGGTGAAAACGGTTCTTGCTAGCGGAGCCCAGCGCGGCCTGGCGGCCTCGGTGGTTGCCATTCTTTTGTTTGCGGCTTTCGCGAACCGGGCCTTCGCCGACGACGCGGCAGTCGCCAACAGACCAGCCAGCGCGTCGGCCGGCGACCTTTCGCTCGCCATCCCGACGGCACTTGGCTCGCCCAGCGAGTGGACGAGCCCCGCTGGGCTAAGCTCGACGATCAAAATGTTGGCGCTGTTGACCGTGGTGAGTCTCGCGCCGGCCGTGTTGATGATGACCACCTCGTTCGTGCGCATCACGGTCGTGCTGGGCCTGTTGCGTCAGGCATTGGGTGGCCAGCAACTGCCGCCCAACCAGGTGCTGACCTCGATCGCGCTATTCATGACGTTTCTGATCATGTCGCCCGTATGGACCAAGGTGTACCAGGAGGCGATCGTGCCCTATACCGACGAGAAATGCTCGCTGGAAGACGCGTGGAAGACTGGCGTCGCGCCCGTGCGGCAATTCATGAGCGCGCAGATCGAGCGGACGGGCAACAGCGGCGACGTGTGGCTGTTTTGCAAATATCTGCCGGAAACGTCCACGCCGCCGGCCAGCTACGACGACGTTCCGCTACAAGCGCTGCTGCCGGCCTTCGTGCTCAGCGAGCTCAAGACCGCGTTCTTGATCGGCTTTCAGATCTACCTGCCGTTTTTGATCATCGACGTGGTGGTGGCCAGCGTCACGATCTCGATGGGCATGATGATGGTGCCACCGGCGCTGGTGTCGATGCCCTTTAAGCTGCTGTTGTTCGTGCTGGTGGATGGATGGCGGCTGGTGATCGGCATGCTGCTCGAGAGTTTTCAGGCATTTTCGTAGACGCGCATCGCGTGACCCAACAGGAAGCACTCACGTGAGTCCGCAAACGGCGATCGATCTGGCGCGCGAAGCCCTGCACACCGCGGCGCTGTTGGCAGCGCCGGTGGTCGTGTGCGGACTGGTCGTTGGTTTGGTGATGGGGCTGCTGCAGGCCATCACGCAGATCCACGAACAAGCCGTGGCGTTCGTACCCAAGCTGGTGGCCATGGTGGCCGTGCTGAGCCTGACGCTGCCGTGGCTGATCGGCCAGATGGTGCAGTACTCGCAGGATCTGATCCAAAACATTCCTCGCACGCTGTAGGGGCGCGCCGGCGTTGACGATTTCGCTCGAGCACGTGCTGACGATTGTGCTGGTGCTGGCGCGCGTGATGCCGCTGGTGCTGCTTGCCCCTTTGTTCGGCTTGTCGGGCGTGCCGCAACGCACGCGCTGGGCGCTAGGACTGGCGATTGCGGTGCTGATCGCGCCGGTCGAGCTGACGGCGGTCGTTGGCTCACAAACGGCAGGCAGCTTTGCGACCCTGCTGGGCGGAGAGGCTTTGGTCGGCGTCACGCTGGGCCTGGGCGTCGCGCTGATGTTTGCCGCAATGCAGGTGGCCGGACAACTGATCAGCCACATGAGCGGACTGCAGTTGGCCGAGGTTTTCGATGCGGGCTTCGAGACCAGCGTTCCGGTTTTCTCGCAGTTCCTGACTTATTTCGCGCTGGCATTGTTTCTCACCCTGGGTGGCCATCGCCAGGTGCTCGAAGCGCTGCTCGACACGTTCCGCTGGCTGCCGCCGGGGCGGGCCGTGGCGCCGCGGTCGGTGTTCGAGGCCACGACCGCTTTGCTCACGCAAAGCTTTGTTCTGGGAATTCGCACGGCCGCGCCGGTGGCGGTTTCGCTGCTGTTGGCCACGCTGGTCCTGGGACTGGCGAATCGCGCCCTCCCGCAGCTCAACCTCCTTTCGCTGGGATTCGGAGCGAATGCCATCCTGGCGACTCTCGTGCTAGGCATCTCGCTGGGCGCGATCGCCTGGCTGCTCGAGGATCAGCTCGAAATGTTTTTAGATATTACCCTGCGCTCGCTGGAGCGCGTGACGACCAGCTAATTCCCGCTGGGCACCCATGTCGAGCGACAGCGACAACTCGCAAGAACCAACGCCGCATCGTCGGCAACGGCTGCGTTCGCGCGGACAAGTGGCGCACAGCGCCGAACTGAATTCGGTGGCGGTGCTGGTGGCGGCGATTGCCGGAATCATGTGGTGCGGCACTGCGCTATGCGAACAACTCGCCGAGATGTTGACGGCGCAACTCGGCGGAAGCGCCTGGCCGGCATGGACAGCCGCGGCGCCGGACGTCGGGATCGTGCTGGCGCATTGGCAAACGCTGGCCGCGGGATTGGCCAAGCCGCTACTTGCCATTCTCGGCATGGCCGGCTGCGCTGCCGTGGCGAGCAGCCTGCTGCAAACCGGATTTTTGGTCTTACCGGATCGGGTGTCGCCCGACCTGGCGCGCCTTCATCCGCTCGAAGGATTGCGGCGCATCGTGTCGGCCGATCGCGCCACGCAAGTCGCCTTCGGGGTAGCCAAGATCGTCGCGATCGTGGCCATCGTGGTTCTGCTGATGGCAGACCGCTTTAATGAACTGCTCGCGCTGGGGACGCTCGACCTGGGCGAGCTCGGCGGGGTTGCCTGGCAGCTTTGCCTGGACGTTCTCGTTCGCGCGGCGGCAGTGCTCGTGGCGCT
>DATJEN010000267.1:0-21447 GCA_035496575.1 Pirellulales bacterium | reverse complement strand
AGAGATTTTCGCATTCCTGGGCCCCAATGGCGGCGGCAAAACGACTCTCTTCCGTTTGCTGTCCACGCTGATCCCGCTCCAGAGCGGGCACGTGCGGATCCTGTCACACGACCTCGCTTTCGAAACGGCCGAGATACGCAGGCGGATTGGCGTCGTGTTCCAGGCGCCCAGCCTCGACAAGAAATTGACCGTGGCCGAGAACTTGCGGCACCAAGGACATTTGTACGGCCTGAGCGGCAGCATGCTCGGCAGCCGAGAGACCGATTTGCTCGAGCGATTAGGACTGACCGACCGCAAGTCACAACGTGTCGAAACCCTTTCCGGCGGCTTGCGGCGCCGCGTCGAGCTGTCCAAAGGCATGCTGCACGACCCCGAGCTGCTCTTGCTGGACGAGCCCAGCACCGGGCTCGATCCGGGCGCGCGTGCCGATTTGTGGAACTATTTGCACCAGTTGCGCGATGAGCGCGGCGTGACGATCGCGCTGACGACACACCTGCTCGAAGAAGCCGATAAAGCCGACCGGATTGCCATCTTGCACGAAGGCCGCCTGGTTGCGCTCGATACGCCCGAGCGGCTGCGGGCCACCGTGGGTGGCGATTCGATCACGATCGAAACGGCTGAGCCCGACAACCTGGCAGCCGATATCCGCGCTCGTTTCGGCATCTCCGCGCAAGTGGTCGATAGCCGCGTGCGGCTCGAGCAAGCCGATGGACACCGCTGGATTGCGCGGCTGGTCGAGGAATTTCCCGGCCGCATCCAGGCGATCACGCTCGGTAAGCCCACGTTGGAAGACGTTTTTATCGCGCGCACCGGCCATCGGTTCTGGCAATCGCCAGCGCAAACCGAGCTGGCCGGCGCGGCAGGCTGATTGAGCATGGCATCACTAACGGCAATCGAAAAGAAACCTCTCGCCGCGCAAGCGCCGGCCGTTTCGCGGCCTTGGTTGGCGGCCGCCACGCTCGGGCAGCGCGAGTGGGTGCGTTTTATCCGGCAGCCGAACCGTGTTTTTGGAGCCATTGGCCAGCCCGTCATTTTCTGGCTGTTGTTCGGAGCTGGCCTCGGTCCCAGCTTCCGGATTGCCGGCCAGGACGGCGCACGGCTTAGTTATGGCGAGTATTTTTTTCCAGGGTCGCTGATCCTGATTCTGCTCTTCACGGCCATCTTTGCCACGATCTCGGTCATCGAAGATCGCCGCGAAGGCTTTTTGCAGTCGGTGCTCGTGGCGCCCATCCCGCGCTGGTCGATGGTGCTGGGCAAAGTGGCTGGCGGCTCGCTCATCGCGCTGGTCGAGGGCTTGATCTTTCTGGCGCTCGGTTTGACCATCGGATTACACTTTAGTGTCGGGAGCCTGCTTGCGATTGTGGTCCTGCTGGCCCTTGTTGCGCTGGCGCTGACTTCACTGGGGTTTGTCATCGCCTGGAACATGGACTCCACGCAGGGTTTTCATGCCGTCATGAGCGTGTTTTTGATGCCCATGTGGCTATTGAGCGGCGCTTTTTTTCCGCCGGCCCCTTTGTCGCAGACCACAAGCTGGATGGAGTGGTCGCTCGCGCTCGTGATCGCGCTAAACCCGCTCACCTATGGCGTGGCGGGACTGCGCCGGTTGCTGTACCTGGATGGCGCAAGCGCGCCATTGCCCGAGGGGCTGCCCGAGCTTTCGACCTGCTGGTTCATGACGCTGGGGTTTGCAGTCGTGATGTTCGTGCTGGCTTCACTAACGGCTCGACGTCGCACAACCGGAGACCTGTTGTAAGCGTGCCAGGCGTCGCCTTCCCGCGCTCGAGAAACATCATGAACACTTACGCCGTTCGATTCTGGCTGATCTTGGCCGTGTGCCTGGTTGCGATCTATGGGTCGTTCGTGGCTGCGCGCCACGTGCGCAATGCCGCCAGTTCGGTCGTCGCGACCGACAGCGCCCCAAGCGCCGCGACAGCCAGGCTCGATGGCCAGCCGCTCAAGGAGTTCACGCTCACGGACCAAAACGGGCAGTCCTTCGACTCTGACAGCCTGAAAGGGAAGGTGTGGGTCGCGAGTTTCTTCTTTACCAACTGCCCGGGTGTTTGCCTGCAGCTCAATCGCACGTTGGCTGCCATCCAAGAGACCGACCCGCACCAGGACATTCGCTACATCAGCATCACTTGCGACCCGGACAACGACACGCCGCAGGCGCTCGCGAAGTATGCGGAGTTTTTCAAAGCCGATCCCAAGCGGTGGACTTTTTTGACCGGCGACATGGCAACCATTCGCCGCATCGGCCAGGACTTTTTCAAAATCTCTGTCGATAAGGCCGTGCACACCGACCGCGCATGCGTGGTCGACCGCGAGGGTCAGGTGCGCGGCCGGTTCCGATTGACCGAAGATGGCCAGGTCGAGATGCTCAAGCGGTTGCTGGCCGTTGTTGATGCCGAGGAGCCGCCGGCGAGTCCTGCGGCTGAAACCGCGGCAGATCAAGCGACCAACACGACGACCGGCTCGAGCGACGCGCCCGCGCCAGAATCGCGGCAAGTTCAACCTTCTCCCTGAGACGACACGTTGCCGATCAGCGTCGAACAATTGCCGGCCGTGAACGCGTCGCTCAATGCCCTGGCGACCGTGCTGCTCGTGATCGGCTGGGTGCTGATCAAGGTCGGCCGCGAGCGGGCCCACCGCAATTTCATGTTGGCCGCGTTCGCGACCTCGATTGCTTTTCTGACGTGTTATGTCATTTACCACGCCCATCACTTGAGCATGCCGTTCCAAGGGCCGGCGGCCCTCAAGCCGTGGTACTACGCGTTTCTCATCAGCCACGTGGTGTTGGCGGCTTGCGTGCCTTTTTTGGCGATGATCACGATCTATCTGGGATTTGCCGACCGGCGGCTCAGGCACCGTCAAGTCGCGCGCTGGACGTTTCCGATATGGCTCTATGTATCCGTCACGGGCGTGATGATTTATGTGATCCTCTATCACGTCTATCCCCCGGCCAGCTCAGGCATTACAATGAGCTGAGTCGAACTGGCCGGCACATACGCGGCAAACGAATAGGTTCATGGACATGCAACGCGCAACTCGATTCATCATCTGGACGGCGTTCTTTTTAGCGGCATCGGGCGCGGCCTCGATTGCATCGGCCTGTCCCAGTTGCCAGGCCGCGCTGAATGGCGATGGCTCGCAGGCCGATCTTGCGCGCGGCATCTACTACAGCATCCTGTTCATGATGTCGATGCCCTTTGCGATTGTGGGGACGTTCGGCGGCCTGATGTATCGCGCGGTGAAGCGCGAACAGCGCCGTCAGGCGGAGGCCCAAGCGCGCCAGCACGGCTCGCTGTAGCTGTCGCTCGCTGACTTTCGCTGTATCAATCCAGGTCGACTGGCTGCCTATCCTTGGTTGCGGTGGGCGGATCCCAAAAGTGGTCGAATCCCAGCCACAAGCTGCGCGCGTAGCGGAAGAACCAGATCGGAAACACCAGCGCAAATCCGGTCACGATCCACAGCGCCGTTTCCGGAGAGACCGCGCCGGAAAAGAAGAGCGTGAAGTAGAACAACGTGACGAGCAGGGCCGTCAAACCATAGTTGATATAGATCGAACCTAGAAAATAGCCCGGCTCGCGCTCGAAGCGCAATCCGCACTCGGAACAACTGGGGTTCATCGAGATGGGGTTTTTGAACAGCCGCCCTCGTCCGCAGCTAGGGCACCGCAAGCGCCAGGCCCGACCCAGCGCCCTCCAATAGGTGTTCTCGTTTCTGGTCGCTTGCATGGAGTCCTTCGCGGCAATTCTGGTCGTGCGGATCATACGAGTCGCGCGCCTGCTAGAGTGGCGTCACCGGAGCGCATGGCGTTGCCAGCACGACTCACATTATGATGGGCGCGCCCAATGGGGCCTACCCTCGTCAGCGGAGAATCATCCTGCCATGCGAAGCTTGGGGCGCACGATGCAATGGCTGGGTTTGGCATTTCCGCCGCTCGCGATGTTCTTGCAATTATCCGAGGCGATCACGCTCGGCCAAATGCTCACCATTCTCGTCGCCTCCGTGTGCTTGTTCGGCATCGGCCGAATCGTCGAGGGTTACGCCTGACGCGACTCTGACGGCCGCGGACCCGTCAGGATTTGCTGGCACAAGTGTCCCTGCGTGGTGAGACCGTGTTTCGCTCGGAGGGCGGCGCGACGGCTGCTGTTCGTTCTTTCCGCTGTGGGCACCCACACTTATAATGGCCAGCGAGTCGTTGCTCGAGCGACCCGCGCTTTCCCAGCGCGCCCAAGGAAGCCCGCCGTGTCGATTGTGCCCGCCAGCGTAAGGGAACGTTCATGGGTATTGGGCTGCTTGTGAGCCGCCTCGCTGAACGATTCCCGCACAGCGTGCCGGTCGCGCTCGTGTTGCTGCCGATTCTCGCGGCGTTGGGTTCCCCTTGCCGGGCCCAGTTTCCCACTGATAGCGTTGAGTTATCGTCCTCCGTGGCGCTCGACGAAGTTGACGGGTCCGTACGCGCCCACTTGGAGCGCGTCGCGGCGTGCGTTGCCGACCGGCAATGGGATGACGCGGTCGAAATCCTGCGCGAAGTGCTCGAAGGCGATAGCGGCAAGATGATCGCCCTGGCCCCTGGGCGTTACGTGAGCCTGGCCGATTACTGCCAGGCGCAACTGGCTGCGTTGCCCGAGGAAGCTCTGGCTCTGTACCGCGACCGCGTCGACGATTTGGCGCGGGCCTGGTACGAAGAGGGGCTATCTCGGCGTGACCCCGAGCGGCTGGCGCAAGTTGTGCAAAAGCTGTTTTGTAGCTCGTGGTCCGATGACGCGCTTTTTGCGCTGGGAGAGCTGCGACTGGAGAAGGCCCACTACCAGGCGGCTCGGCTGGCGTGGAGCCGTTTGATTGAGCTGCCCGCGACGCGCGTGCCAGCCGAGCGATTCAAGCATGGGCAGCTCGACAAACCCGCGGCCGATCTTCTCGAGCACTGGTATCAAGGCGACGGGGCGGCACCGGCCTACTATTACCTGCGCCGGGACGAGTTCCTCGGTGATGCCGACGCGCTTGCCCTGGTGCGGATCTGGAAAAATGAGCGCTTGCCGCCGAGCCGGCTCGCCTATCCGGGTTCCTCCATTTCGGCGGCGGACGTACGAGCGCGTTTAGTCCTGGTTTCCATCCTGGAGGGATCTCTCGAGCGCGCCGAAGCCGAGCTCTCGGCCTTCGAGCGGCACCATCCCGATGCGGAAGGGCGTCTGGCAGGCCGCAAAGTGAAGTATGCCGAAGCGCTGTCGGCTCTCATCCAATCTGCCAAGAAGTGGCCCGGCACCAGCCGAGCCGACGAGTGGCACACGTTTGCCGGCTCGCCTGAGCGCACCGCCATTGCCGCGCGGCGGCTGGATGTCGGCCCGCCCGCTTGGGAAGCGATCACGCTGGGCGAGCCGCTGTCGGCGGATATTTCGAACTCTCGAGTGTACAGCCTGCGGCGGATTGGCGAGGACGCGCAGCGGCTGTTGAGCTATCACCCGCTCGTGGTTGGCGACGTGATTCTCATCAACGACCAGAACCGCATCTACGCGTTTAGCGTGAAGACCGGCGCACCGGCCTGGCCTCGCAACGATCCCAAGGCGCGGCCGGGCGAAATTTATCGTGACGATACGCCCGTTCCCACCGGGCGCACCAATGGCCGGCTCGGTGTTCCCCGTTTCACCATGACCGCCGAGGCCGGCCGCCTGTATGCGCGGATGGGATCGCAGGTCACCTCGCGGCCCTTGGAATTGCTCGATGGCCGCGCCGGTGGTTATCTGGTGTGCCTCGATCTGAACGCGATGGGGCGCGTGGTGTGGAAGCTCGCGCTCGATGAAGTCGATGATGAAAAGTGGGCTTTCGAAGGCAGTCCGCTCGCCGATGGCAGGGATTTGTACGTCGCCATGCGCAAGAGCGACGTCCGCCCGCAATCGCATATTGCGTGTTTCGATGCCGAGACGAAGCGCTTGCGCTGGCGGACGAAAATCTGCGCGGCCGAAACCCCCGCTGGCGGGCAGGCCGAGGAGATGACGCACAACCTGCTCACGCTTGCCGAGGGCACGCTGTACTTCAACACTAACCTGGGAGCCGTTGCCGCGGTTCGTTGCCGGGACGGCCATTTGGAATGGGCCACGCTGTACCGCCGCGCCAAAAAAGCCCAGCCCGACGGACAGGATCGACGCGCTGCGCACTTCTATCGCGATTTGAATCCATGCGTGTACGATCGCGGAAGGTTGTTCGTCGCGCCGGCCGATTGCGAATCGATCCTGTCGCTGGATGCCGGCACGGGCGAGCTGTTGTGGGAGACTCAATTGCCCGAAGACGTGGTGCACTTGTTAGGCGTCGGCGGAGGAAACTTGCTGGCCAGCGGCGATGTGTTGTGGTGGATTGATGCCGCGCGCGGTAAAGTCATTAAAAGGTGGCCAGACACAAGCCCACTGGGCCACGGGCGGGGCATTCTGATGGGC
The DNA here is from genome assembly GCA_035496575.1 of Pirellulales bacterium. Classification (GTDB taxonomy): domain Bacteria; phylum Planctomycetota; class Planctomycetia; order Pirellulales; family PALSA-1355; genus PALSA-1355. The sequence continues at coordinate 15,016 of DATJEN010000267.1, read as the reverse complement.
GACCAGGTCGTTTGGCCCACCGCCAGCGAGCTCTATACGTTCGATCAACAACCCCCTCCGCGCGAGAGGCCACGAGACGCCGTGCGGCTCAGCGAGCGCGGCGTGGCCGGTGGAAACCTGGTGGTCGGCGGAGGCCTGCTTTTGATTGCGACTGCCGACAAGCTATTTGCGCTCAAGCAACAAGGGCGCGAGCCGCCCGCCAAAGTTGAGACCCCCGAACCCAAAGATCCAGCGAGGTAACCGAGCCGATGCTCCCCGACAACGACATCGAACAGGTGGCGCAGCTCAACCAGGCTTTCGAGCGCATCACGTCCGAGCTCGGCAAAGTCATCGTCGGCCAGCGTTCCGTCATTGAGGAGCTGCTGATCGCCATGTTCGCGCGCGGGCATTGCCTGCTGGTCGGCGTGCCGGGATTGGCCAAGACGTTGATGATTCGCACCCTGGCGGACGCCCTGTCGCTCAAGTTCAGCCGCATTCAGTTCACGCCCGATCTCATGCCGGCTGACATCACGGGTACCGAGGTGATTCAAGAAGACCGAAGTTCCGGCACGCGAGAGTTCCGCTTTCTACCTGGACCGATCTTCGGCAACGTGATCCTGGCCGACGAGATCAACCGCACCCCGCCCAAGACGCAAGCAGCGCTGTTGGAGGCCATGCAGGAGCACCAGGTCACCGTGGGCGGCACGCGGCGGGCGCTCACGCAACCATTCTTCGTGCTCGCCACGCAAAACCCAATCGAGCAAGAAGGCACCTACCCTTTGCCCGAGGCCCAGCTCGACCGTTTCATGTTCAACATCTTCGTCGACTACCCGGACGAGGACGAAGAGTTTCGCATCGTGAAGCAGACGACGACGGAGGTGGTGCAGTCGGTTGCGCCGACATTGGATGCCGAACAGATTATCCAGCTCGGCCAAATCGTGCGCAAGGTTCCGGTGGCCGACCACGTGCTGCGCTATGCGCTGCGGCTGACGCGCACCACGCGTCGAGACAACGCGCTCGCGCCCGACTTCGTGCGCGAGTACGTTAGCTGGGGAGCAGGGCCGCGGGCCAGCCAGTTCCTGGTGCTGGGCGCGAAGGCCCGCGCCGTGCTGCATGGCCGCTATCACGCCACGGCGGACGACGTGCGGGCCGTGGCCCTGCCGGTGCTGCGGCATCGCATCATGACCAACTTCAACGCCGAGGCGGAAGGCATCAAGCCCGAGGCGATCATTCGCCGACTGCTCGAGACGATTCCTCTCGAAGACGAGAACGAAGCGCGTGCAAGACAACCGCAAATTTTTAGATCCGCGGACGCTGGCTAAGCTGCAAGGACTCGAGCTTCGCGCCCGGTCGATCGTCGAAGGCTACGTGTCGGGCGCCCATCGCAGCCCTTATCACGGGTTCTCGGTCGAATTTGCCGAGCATCGCGAGTACGCGCCGGGGGACGACCTGCGGTACGTCGACTGGAAGGTTTTTGGCAAGACCGACAAGGTTTACCTGAAGCAATACGAGGAAGAAACAAACCTGATTGCCCAGCTCGTGTTGGACACGAGCGAAAGCATGCGCTACCAAAGCGCACAAGCGCCGCTCTCGAAGCTCGAATATGCCGAGTGCGTGTGCGCGGCGCTGGCCTATCTGGTTCTCGAACAGCAAGACAGCATTGGCCTGGCGACGTTTGATAGCGAGCTTAGGACTATGGTCCGGCCCAGCGGCAATCCCTCGCATTTCAAACAACTGCTGCATGTCATCCAGAGCGCGGTGCCCAGGCGGAAAACGCGCATCGGGCCCACCTTCCACGACCTCGCTGAACGGCTCAAACGCCGTGGGCTGGTGGTTGTCTTGAGCGACTTGTTCGATGACGTGCATTCGATGCTGACGGGGCTCAAGCACCTGCGGCATCGCCGCCACGAAGTCATCATCTTCCACGTGCTCGATCCGGCCGAGCTCGAGTTTCCATTCGGCAACACCACGCTCTTCCACGGCTTGGAAGAAATGCCCGACGTGCTGACGAACCCTCGCGCGCTACGCCAGGCATATCTCGACGAGTTTGGGCGTTTTCTGCAGTCGGTGCGCAAGGGATGCCGGGCCGAGCACATCGATTACCTGTTGCTGAGAACGGATCAGTCGCTCGAGGTCGCGCTTTCCAGCTTCTTGGCTTCACGCATGTCTCGCGCGCGCTAAACCGCCCATGCAATACGCACCGCTGGCATTCGGATTCGCGAACCTGGCCATGCTGGGCTGGTTGGCCGCGGCGGCGATTCCGATTCTGATTCACTTGTGGAACAAGCGCCGCTATCGCGAAGAATCGTGGGCGGCCATCGAGTTTCTGCTGGCCGCGCTCAACAAGACCTCGCGCCGCATGTGGCTCGAGCAGTGGCTGCTGCTGGCTTTGCGGATGGCGCTCGTGGCGGTCATCGTGCTCGCGGTGGCGCAACCTTTCTGGCAAGCAAGCGGGCTGGCCTTCGCTCCCGGCCAGCGAACGCTAAAGATGTTTGTGATCGATAACTCGTATTCGATGGGATACCGCCCCACGGACAAGAGCCGCTTCGAGCGCGCCAAGCAGCGCGCCGTGCAGATTGTTGAAGAGAGTACGCAAGGCGACGCGTTCATGCTGGTGTTGCTAGGCTCGCCGCCCAGCGTGGTGGTCGGCACGCCGGCAGGTGACCGGCGCGATTTTCTGGACGAGATCGAAGCCCTCAAGCTGGCCCATACGAGCGCCGATCTGCCCGCCACCCTGGTACGGCTGGAAGAACTGCTGGCGGCCGTTGATGACGCGGGACTTTCTCGTCGCGAGCTGATCTTCTTGACCGACTTGGGGCGCAACACCTGGGCGCCCGATCTGAAAGGTGAAGAAGCCGCCGGCTATCGCCAGCGATTGGATCACCTGGCGAGCCAGGCCGTGCTGAGCATTGTGGACGTGGGGCAGGGCGGCTCCGAAAACATGGCGGTCACCGACCTGGCCATGCAGGAGCCGCTCGCCACGACGGCCCGCGAGGTCGCTCTGGAAACCCAGATCCGCAATTTCGGCAACCAGGCACGTAACCGGCACCTGGTCGAGTTCTATGTGGATGGCCGCCGCACGAAGGAGCGATATGTCGACGTCCCCGCGGGCGAGCAAGCCGCGCTCGTCTTTACGCATCGCTTCGATACGGTCGGCGAGCACGTCGCCGAAGTGCGCTTGGGAGGCGACCTGCTCGACGTCGATAATCACCGCTGGCTTTCACTCGATGTCAAGGACCGCGTCCGCGTGCTGTGCGTCAATGGCAAACCTGGCGCGCAGCCCATGACGGGCGCGGCCGATTACGTGGTCCTCGCCCTCAACCCGGATGCGGGCGAAGGCATCAACTCGGGCCAGGTCGAGCCGGAGGTGATTGCCGAGAGCGGGCTCTTGGAGCGAGACCTGGGTGTGTACGACTGCGTGTTTTTGTGCAACGTGGCGCAGTTCACTTCCGCTGAAGCGCGCGTGCTCGAAAAAGTGCTGGCGCGCGGCGGCGGCCTGGTGTTCTTCCTGGGCGATCAAGTTCTGGCCGACCGCTACAACCAGGAATTGGCCGACGGCAACACGCACGTGTTACCCGCCCGATTGGGCGAGGTGATCTCCGAGCCGCAGTATCAGTATCGGTTCGACCCGCTCAATTACCGGCATCCGTTGTTGTCGGCTTTTCAGGGACGCGAGCAATCCGGGTTGCTGACCACGCCGGTGTACAAGTATTTCCGCTTGCAACCTCTGCCCAAGTCGCGCGTGGCGCTGGCTTTTTATGGGGGCGACCCGGCCATTGTCGAACAAACGCTGGGCCGCGGTCGTTCGGTGGTGATGGCTACCGAGGGCTCGTTGTCATCAGTCGACCCAAAGACCAAGGACCCCTGGACCACCATGCCGGCCTGGCCCAGTTTTCTGCCGATGGTTCAAGAGATTCTGTCGCTCGCCGTTCGCGGCCAGCAGGTCGAGCACAACCTGGAAGTGGGACAACCGCTTGGCGATTCCCTGGACGGCATGACCGCGCGGCCGACCGTCGAAGTGAACACCCCCGGCGGAGCGCGCGACGAAGTGCGGATGTCGCTCGAAGGGCAAGTCAGCCGCTGGACCTACACCGATACCTTGCAAAGCGGCTTGTACCACGTCGTGCTGGGCGCGCCCCTTTCGCGACAGGAGAACTTCTCTGTCAACGTAGATACAAGCGAGAGCGACTTGGCCCGAGCGGCGGTCGAGGATTTGCCGCGGCAGTTTAGCGCGCGCGAGCGCATGGGGCTTGAGCAAACCGACTTCGCAAACGTTTCCTATCGTGGCGGATTCCACAAGCAGCTTTTGTACCTGGCGCTGGGGTTGCTGTTGGCAGAAACCTTGGTCGCCTGGTGGTACGGACACGCGCGATGAGCGGGATCGTTCCAATCTGGCTGGAAAAGCTGCTGGGCATCGAGCCTGCCGGCCCCGGCGAAGGCACCTTGTGGAGCCTGGAAAACACCTGGAGCTGGGCCCCCTGGTTCACGCTCTTGTTCGCGATCGGGGCGATAGGCTGGGTGTTCTATTCCTATACCAGCCAGGGCTCCGGCAAACGCGCCCGCGGCGTGCTTGTGACCTTGCGACTGGCCGCGATTCTTCTCGTAATGCTGATGCTGGCCGAGTTCACTCTCTCGCTGCGCCGCACGGGACTGCCGACGGTGGCCATCCTGGTCGATGATTCGGCCAGCATGGAGATCGACGACCCGTACAGTGATGCCCGGCTGAAAGAGCTCGTTGCCAGCCGCATCCAAAGAGCGGGTCTGGAGGGCAACTCTCGCTTCAATCTCGCCAAGGCTCTGCTGCTCGACGACAAGACCGACTTGCTCTCCGCAATTGCCAAGCGCTATCGGCTCAAGATGTATCTGGTGTCAAGCGCGGCCCGGGCCCAGTCGGGCTCTTTGGCCGAGTTGCAGGATGCACTGCGCGCGGCGCGGGCCCTTGGCGAGCACAGCCGGCTGGGGGCGGGCTTACGGCAAGTGCTGGCGGACCTGCGCGGCACGCCGCCGGCAGCCGTGATTCTGCTTTCCGACGGGGTCAACACCGACGGTCCCAGCCTTGCAGACGCCGCCAACTACGCGCGCCGCAAGGGCGTTCCGCTGCTCACGGTCGGACTGGGCAGCGAGCAGAAACTCATTGACCTCGAGCTATCGGATGTGCTCGTCGACGAAATTGTCTTCGCCGACGATGTCGTCGACTTTCAATTCAAGCTCACAGGGCATGGGCTCACGCGCAAGTCGGTCGCGGTCACGTTGCGCGAGAAGGGCAACCCGGCCGTGCTCGCCCAGTTGAACGTGACCATCGATGACGGCAAGCCGCAGCTTCTGCATCTCCCGTTTCGGCCAGAGAAGGTCGGCGAGTTTGAATATGTGCTGGAGGCCGAACCGCTGGGAGAAGAAACCCAAACCGAAAACAATCGCCAGAGCCGACTGGTGAGCGTCCGCAAGGAACAGATCAAGGTGTTGTTGGTTCAAGCGTACCCGAACTATGAATTCCGCTATCTGAAAAACATGCTCGAGCGAGACAATTCCATCGAGCTCAAAACGGTGCTTCAAGAAGCGGACCTCGAGTATGCGGAGCTCGACAACACGGCTTTGCGCGTGTTTCCCGTGCGCCGCGAAGAGTTGTTCGCCTATGACGTCGTGGTTTTTGGCGACGTCAATCCGGATTACTTGAGCACAAGCGGGCTGGCGAACTTGCACGACTTCGTCGAGAAGAAGGGGGGCGGGGTGGCGTTCATTTCCGGCCCGCAGTTCATGCCGGCCGCCTATCGCAATACCCCCATCGAGCCTTTGTTTCCGATAGCGATTCCGCACGACGCGTCGGGCGGCGCCGGCAACGAAAGCATGGATGAGTTCATCGTGCAGCCCACCGAGCTCGGGCTGGCCAGCCCTCAGATGCAACTGGGGGATCAGCCCGGCGAGACCGCCAACTTGTGGCGGAATTTGCATCCGCTGCACTGGGCTTACAGCGGGGCAACGGCCAAACCCACAGCGCGCGTGCTGGCCGAGCATCCCATGCGTTTGGGCAGCGACGGCCGCGCTGTGCCGCTGTTCCTGATGCAATATGTCGGGGCCGGCAAGGTCCTGTTCCACGCCACGGACGAGACGTGGTTATGGCGCTATCGAGTGGGCGACGTCTTCTTTGCCCGTTATTGGGTTCAGGCCATCCGTTATCTCAGCCGCTCCAAGCTGCTGGGCCAGAACCACGCGGTCGAGATCAGCTCGGATCGACGCGAGTATCGCCGCGGGCAGGCGGTGCGCTTGCGGGCGCGGTTCATCGACGAGCGCGTGGCGCCGGCCGCCGATGACGGGGTGACGCTGGTGCTGGAGCGCGAGGGACAACCGCACCGTCGCGTGCAGCTCCAGCGCAATCCGACGAATCGAGGCGTGTTCGAGGCAACGGCCAGCGAAATGGTCGATGGCAGCTATCACGTATGGCTGGCGGAGCCCGCCGTGGAAGGCAACGTGCCAGCAGCCGACCTGGTCGTGATCGCCCCGCCCGGCGAGATGGAACACCTGCAAATGGATTCGGGCGAGCTCAAGCAGGCCGCCGAGACGACGCACGGCAAGTTTTATCGGGTCAATGACGTGGGGCGATTGCTGACCGATTTGCCGCCAGGGCACCAGGTGCCGATCGAGTCTTTGCCTCCCGTTCCGCTGTGGAACCGCTGGTGGGTGCTGGCGTTGTTCTTGGGGTTGGTCGTTTCGGAATGGATTCTGCGGAAGCAACAGGGAATGATATAGGGCGCCAGTTCGCTGCGTCTTTGCGGCGGCGCGCGATTTCCAATCGTATGACACACCTACTGGAACAAAAAATTGGGCAGGTCCGCAGGCGAGCACGTTGGTTGCTCGTGCTGTACGCCTTTGGCTTTACCTTTGGAGTGCTCGCGCTTGTGATTTTGGTTTTGGGAACGGCCGACTACTGGATTCGCTTTCGCGATCCCGGAATTCGCTTGTTCTGCAGCCTGGCGGTCGCCGCGGCGCTTGGCTGGTCGGTCTACCGTTTCTGGTTTCTTGCCTTCGGCGGCGGCTGGAGCGATGGCCGAATCGCCGGACGCATCGAGCGATTCTACCCGCAGCTCAAGAACCGGCTCGCCAGCGCGCTCGAGTTTGCGAATGCCCGCGACGCAGACCCCACGGCGGGCTCGGCCGAGCTGAGGCGGGCACTGGTCGAAAACACCACCGCGATTGGCGAGTCGCTCGACTTTTCTCGCGCGCTCGACTGGACTCCCGCCTGGCGGGCGATGCGATTCGGCGGCATCCTGCTGCTGGTCGTCGCCACCTTTGCGTTCATGGCGCCCGAGAGCACGCGGACGGCACTGGTTCGTCTGGCTCGGCCGCTCGGGCATGACGATTGGCCTCGGTATTACAACTTGGCATTCCGTTCTCCACCGACGCGCCTGGCGGTTGGCCAACCGTTCGAGGTCGAGCTCGTGCGCGACGCCGAGCATCGCGTGCCCGACAGCGTGCGGATTTTCTATGGATACGGCCAATCGGTCGCGCTGGGCGAGCTCGAGTCCGAAGAAATGACATTTTTGGCAGGCACGATGACCGCGCGCAAGGATCGAGTGACGCGGCCATTCTGGTATCGCGCCGAGGGTGGCGACGACAGCTCGATGGAATGGATTCGTCTGGAGGTGGTCGAGCCGCCGCGCGTGGAGTCGCTCGAGCTGTCGCTGCATCCGCCGGCTTACTCGGCCCTGCCGGTCAGCTCGACCGAAAATAATCTACATGCCCTGCGTGGCACGCGCGTGCAGGTCGACGGCAGCTCGAACAAGCGATTGCGCAAAGCCAGCATACGCCTGGAAAACGGCGACGAGGTGAACCTGCCGCTCTCGGCGGACGGATATGGCTTCTCGCTCGCGGCTGACGCGGCCGCCCCGTTTGTTATCGAACAATCCGGCTCGTACGCGATCGCGCTGGAGGACGCGCAAGGCCTCGTCGGTGGATTGGAGCAGCGCTATGAAATTCAAGCGATTGCCGATCAGGCTCCGACTGTTACGATCGAACAGCCACTTGGCAACGTGTTCATCACGCCGTCCGGCCAGGTACCGCTGAAGATTGTAGCCAAGGACGATTTGGAGATTGCATCGCTGTCGCTGCGCTACAGTAACTCAGGCAGCGACGAAGTCGAGGATGCGAGCCTTCCGCTTTACCAAGGTCCTGAGGGCGCCTCTGGGCGAGCCGCGGCTCCGGTGACGGCGGCCCAATCAGGATCGGGCGAGAGCCGCACGATTGAGTACCGCTGGTCGACTGCCGATCTGGGTCTCAAGCCAGGCGCGCAGATGACTTTTTGGGCCACCGCCACGGATTATCTGCCGCAGACCGGCAAGAGCACGCCGCGGAAAATCAACGTCATTACGCCTGCCGAGCTCGAAGAACGACTGGCCCAGCGGCAATCGCTCGTGTTCGGCGAGCTGCAACGCGTGCTCAAGCTGCAGCAGGACACGCGCGCTCAGACCAGGGGTCTCGAAATCCAGCTCGATCAGGTGGGGAGCTTGAACAAGCAAGACCTCGACCACGCACAGTCCGCCGAGCTCAACCAGCGGCAGGTGGCGCGTTCGCTCACCAGCCCCGACGAGGGTGTCCGCGCACAAGTGGCCGAGTTTCTAAATGATCTGGACAACAACCGCATCGACAGCCCGGATATCGAGCGGCATATGAAATCGCTGTTGAGCGAGATCGAGCGGCTGGACAACGAGCATCTGACGCCGGTGGAGCGCGACCTCACCGGATTGATCAAGGCGGCGCAAGCCAAGTTGCCGGAGGCGGCGCCCGCCGGGGCTGCGAAACCGAAAGCCGATTCGGCCCTGCAAACGCCGCTCAAGCACGCCGCAGGCCACCAAGACCAGGTGATCGATTCACTCGAGCACGTGCTTCGAGAGCTGGGTCAATGGGAGAGCTATCGGCGCTTCGCCCGCGGCGTGGCCCAAATGCAGCGCGACCAGGAGCAAACCTCAGCGGCAACGAAAGAGCTGGCGCAAAAGACGATTGGCCGCGAGTTCAAGGACCTGGATGCCCAACAACAAGCGGACCTGAAGAAGATTTCCGCCCAACAAAGCGAGCTCAGCCGGCGACTCGAGCGTTTTCAGCAACAGATGGCCGAGACCAGCCGTGAGCTGCGGCAAGCCGATCCGCTGTCGTCCGCCACGATCGAAGACGCTTTGCACCAGGCGCAAAAGCAAGCCATCAGCGCCCAAATGCGCCAATCGGCAGAGCGATTGGAGCGCAACCAATTGGGACAGGCCGTGGAGGAGCAATCCAAAATTGCGCGCGACCTCGACGAGCTAGCCGGTATTCTCTCGAGCCGCAAGGAACAGGAGCTCGCCAGGTTGGTCAAGCAGCTCCGCGATGCCGAACGGGAGCTCGAGCGGCTTCACTCCGAGCAGCGTGGCTTGCGCAAACGAGCCCGCGAGCTTGCCCAGGAACCCGACGAGCAAACCAAGAAGACCGAGTTGGAGCGTTTGGCGCGCGAACAAAAGCAGCTCGAAGAGGAAACAGCCCGCCTGGCTCGCCGTCTGGAGCGATTGCAAGCGGAGAAGGCGGGCGCGCAGGGAGCGCGCGCGGCCGACAAGATGCGCCAAGCCCAAGCCGCGGGCGAGCAGGGTGACGGCGATGCGGCGGGCGATCAGGCCGCCGCCGCCGAAAAGGACCTCGAAGAAGCCCAGCAGAAGCTGGCCGAGCGCCGCAAGCAGGCCGAACAGGACCTGGCCCACGAGCAGATGGCCCGCCTCGACGATTCGCTGAAGAGCTTGCACGAGCGGCAGCAAAAACTTGTGGACGAAACGCGCCGCCTGGAAGAGCTGCGCGCCGAATCGGGCAGGTTCAATCGCGCCCAGCTCGGCACGCTGCACGGCTTGTCGCGCGAGCAGCAATCGATGGAAGGTGAAACCAGCGGAATCGCCGAGAAGCTGGAAGCCGCCGAAGTCATTCATTTGGCTCTGACGGGCGCCGCCAAACAAATGTCGCGCGCCGCCGAGCTGCTCACGCATCGCCAAACCGGAACGGCCACCCAGGTCAGCCAGGAAGCTGCGCGCGATCGCCTGGCCCGGCTGCTCGCGGCAATGCGAGACGATAAAAGACCGAAGCCAAACGGCAATCAATCACAGGAAGGCGAAGGCGGCGAGCAGAGCGGCGGCAAAACTCGCGCGGACGGAAACGAGGTTCTGACCCAGCTCAAGTTGCTCAAGCTGCTGCAAGAGGACTTGAACGCGCGCTTCAGCCAGCTCGGGCCGCAGTCGCCCGACACTCAGTCTCGCGCGAGCGAGTTGGCCGAGCTGGCGGTCGAGCAGGGCAAATTAGCCGAGCTAGTCTTCAAGCTGGCCGAGCCCCCTGCGGACCATCCCGAGGATTCGCCGGAGCTACTGCCGGACGTGCGCGAGCAGCCGCCCGAGCGCGATCCCGCCGACGTGCCGGATGTTGATGAGGAGGAAGTGAAATGAGCAGGGCACGACGTCGCGCCGGTTTTGTTGCGATCGCGTTGGCGGCCTGGTTCGCTTTCAGCGTGGCGCGTGTTCGTGGTGACGAATCTGCCACGAAAGAACAACCGCCGAAGGCAGCTTCCAAGGCGGCCTCGTCGGACGACGCGCTGCTTAAGGATTTGGACAACGAGCTCCTGGAAGGCGCCGGCGATCTGAGCGGCTCCAAGTCGAAAAAATCGGGGGACAAGAAGCCAAAGAGCCCAAACTCCAATGAGGAAGACGCCGCCGGCATGCCTGAGGTCGATCATGATCCGTTAAGCTCGATCGGCGAGCGGATGAGGTCGCTCGAAAGCCTTATTCCCGAGCACGCGCATCGGCGGGAAGCTGAAGCCTTACAGGCGGGGATCGTCGATGACCTGCGGCAATTGATCGAGCAAGCCCAGCAGCAGCGCGCCAAGCAACAAGCGGCCTCCGGCGGCAAGGACAAGAACGAATCGAACCGCCGCAAGGGCGTGCAACCTCCCAAGCCCACCGTCAGCCGCAATCCAGGCCAGGATTCGCGCCAAGCGGGCGGAAACGGTGCCCAGAGCGCGGGAAAAAATGAAAATGAACGCCCCGATCCCAAGGCAATGCAAGGTCTCATGAAGGATACCTGGGGCCATCTGCCGGCGCGGGCCCGCGAACAGATGCTGCAGAACCCGCCGGAGCGGTTCTTGCCGCAATATGAGCTGATGATCGAGCGATACTATAAGCGGCTGGCGGAGCAACAACCCGGCCGTTAGGGAATCAGACGTGAGTGAATTCAATCGACAGCTCGTGCGCACAGGTGGCTCGATCGATCGCCGCGCATTCCTGGCCGCGGCGGCCGGCGCGCTAGCGGCGCGCGGATCTGTGGCGCTAGCGGAACCCAAAGACCCCGAGAAATCGGCGGCCGAACTGATCACTCCGCCGGCGGCACGCGCCATCGAACGCGGTTTGAACCTGCTCGCCTCGCGGCAGGATGAGGATGGATCGTTTCACTCTGGCGGATACAGCCGCAACGTGGCCGTGTGCGCCTTGGCCGGCATGGCTTTCATGTCGGCCGGCAGCACGCCCGGGCGCGGCCCGTTTGGTCGGCACATCGATCGGGCTCTCGACTTCATTCTGGCCAATACGCAAGAAAGCGGGTTTATCAACATCCCTAACGCCAGCAGCCACGGACCCATGTATGGGCATGGGTTCGCCACGCTGTTTCTGGCCGAGTGCTATGGCATGACCCGTCGCGCCGACGTGCGCGAGAAACTCTCCAAATCCGTGCGGCTGATTACCAACACGCAGAATCAAGACGGCGGATGGCGCTATCAGCCCGTGCGCCGCGACGCCGACATATCGGTCACAATCTGCCAGGTGATGGCGCTACGGGCCGCGCGCAATGCGGGCTTGTACGTGCCCCGCGACACGATCGACCGCTGCACCGAATATGTGAAGAAGAGCCAGAATGCCGACGGCGGTTTCATGTACATGATTCAAGGCGGCCAAAGCGCCTTCCCGCGCTCGGCAGCCGGCATCGTCGCGCTGTACAGCGCCGGCATCTACGAAGGTCCCGAGATCAAGAAGGGTCTCGATTATCTGATGAACTTTTTGCCGCAAGGCAACGAGTTCAATCGCGAGAGCCATTACTTCTATGGCCATTACTACGCGGTGCAGGCGATGTGGCATGCCGGGGGTGAGCACTGGGCCCGCTGGTATCCCGCCATTCGCGACGCGCTCGTCGCGAGGCAGGCCGAGGATGGCTCTTGGAACGATTCAATCTGTGTCGAATACGGCACCGCCATGGCCTGCGTCGTGTTGCAAATGCCGAACAATTTTCTGCCGATCTTCCAGCGATGATGTCCTACCGCGTGCATGCAGTCGCGATTGTCAGTTGGATTATGCTGTGCGCTAGCGGGATCACGCTGGGCGGCGAGGCGCTCGTCGTGCCGACGTCAGGAGAGGCGTTTCGAGCAACACTCGACAGCGCGGCCGGCGGCAAGCTGCAGTTCAAAGGGGCGACAGGCGGCAGAGAACTCGCCATCGAGCGGCTGGCGACGTGGGGCGAGTTTAATGAACCCATCACTGGCCGAGCCGTCATTCTCTCCGATGGTGGGCTGCTGATCGCCCCTCAGGTGCGAATCGAAAACGAACAACTGCTCGCCACCTCATCCGATGCTCGAACCACGTCGCTCCCGCTCGAGCTGGTCGCAGGCGTGATCGTCCGCGTTCCGGCCGACCGAGCCCTTTTCGATCGCTGGCTCGCTCGCGTTCTGTCGGCCGGCGGGGAGACAGATCGCTTATTGCTCGACAACGGCGACGAATTGACCGGCACGGTAGCGGGGCTCACTGATTCAGGCGTGACGCTCGAAGCCGGCGGCGAAAAAACCGACATCGCCTTCGACAAGTTGGCCGTCGTTATTTTCAACCCCACGCTGACTCATAAGACAAAACCCGTCGGGCTGCGCTGCCTGGTGGGATTGGCCGATGGAACGCGGCTAATTGCGCTGGAACTCACGGCCGACCACGATCGCGCACGGCTCAAGCTGGCTGGCGGCGCGAGCTTCGAGACCGCGAGCGAGGCAATCGTTTGCCTGCAGCCACTCGGCGGGCAGGCGGTCTATCTCTCCGATCTCAAGCCGGCGAGTTTCAAGCATATTCCCTTTCTGACGCTGGAGTGGCCGTATCAAAACGACCGCACCGTGCTCGCCGGCCAGCTTCGTGCCGGCGGCAAGCTGTTCGCCAAGGGTATTGGCATTCATAGTCCCGCCCGCATCACCTACGAACTGCCAAACACATTCGAGCGCTTTGAATCGCTGGTGGCGGTCGATGCGGAGACCAACTCGCGAGGCAGCGTGGTGTTTCGCGTCTTCACCGATGACGGATCCGGCAAGCTGGTCGAGCGTTTCACAAGCCCCGTGGTGCGCGGCGGAGAACCTGCGCTCGCTGTCTCCGTCTCGCTGGTGGGCATCAAGAGGCTCACGCTGCTCGTCGACTATGCCGATCACGGCGACGAGCTGGATCACGCCGACTGGCTCAATGCCCGACTACTGCCGTAACGCGAGCGCGGCGAAGTCACGCGCCGAATTTGCTCAATCGGCCTGCGTTCGCCAGGGCAAGCAGCATGAGGTACTTCGCCTCAAACTGCCCCAGGCCTCCCTGAATTGCATCGTTTTCACCGAATCGCGTCACCCGATCGGTGCGGCAGACGTCCGAGACCAACAGCGTCGGCACGGGATGCCAACTGTGGCTGCCCAAACGGCTGGGTGTGCTGTGGTCGCCCGTCACGATGAGCACCGTGGGATGGAGCTGCGTGATTCGGGGCATGATCGAATCGAGCTCCTCGATCCGCTTGACCTTGGCTGCAAAGTTGCCGTCTTCGCCCGTGCTGTCGGTGTATTTGAAATGGATGAAGAAAAAATCGTAGCGGTTCCACTGCTCGCTTAGCACGTCGATCTGCTCGGAGATCGATTGCGCGTTGCCAACGATCTCCATGCCGACCAGCCGCGCCAGCCCCTTGTACATCGGATAAACGGCAATTGCGGCGGCCTTCAGGCCATACACCTCTTCGTAACTCGGCAGCTTGGGCTTGCCAGAGAAGCCGCGCAGCGTCAATCCATTGGCTTGCTTCTGATCGGCCAGAATACGCTCCCCCTGGGCAATGAACTGCGCGGCAACGTCGGCCGTGCGCTGGCTGGCCGGGTTCATGGCCTGGGGCTTGAGCGGCGGCACGCCGGTGGCTTGCGGATCGGTGTCATGCACGTCCCCTTCCAGCCCCGGGCCGCGAAACACGACCACGAAGCGATGCTCTTTGACGGGCCGCACGAAGACCTCGACCCCGGGAATCTTGATCTGCCCCAACAGTCCCGCAAGCGGGGCGCTTTGTTCGCTGCTGATGCGCCCGGCGCGGCGATCGCTGATGTTGCCGGCCTTGTCGAGCGTGCAATAGTTGCCGCGCGCCGCGACATCGCCATCCGCGAGCTCGAAGCCGATCCCCGTCGCTTCGAGCGCGCCGCGCCCGATGCGGTACTTGAGCGGGTCATAACCAAAGAGCGCCAAGTGCCCGGGCCCACTGCCGGGCGTGATGCCGGGCTTAACCGGAATGCTTCCGCCTGAGACGCCGCAGCGCGCGAGCTCGTCCAGGTTGGGAGTGCGCGCGGTTTCCAGCTCGGTTTTGCCACTCGGCTCCATTGGCAGGCCGCCCAGCCCGTCTGCCACCAACATCACGATCTTGCTTTGATTGCGGACCAGAAGTTCGCGAGTCAGGCTGTGCATGTCCATCGGGTCGGCTTTCGCTCGAGTTGCGTTGCGAGGGCGTATTCCCATGTGTTAGCAAATGGAGGCTGCCGCAAACAAGCCTTAAGTCGCAAGCCGCTCGGCGCATGGCCCAGCGGGAAAGCTACTTGGCAGCTTGCGCCGACAGGGCTATCTTCACACGAGCGGACAGGTTTTGGACCGCTGGTGCTTCGCGAGTCGCCCAATCCCTGCGGCCAGCCTGGGATCGAAGCCTATAGAAAACAGGTGAACGCAAACCCACGAAAGTAAAAGCCATGGCGACGACAGTGCGTTGGCTGGGACATGCTTGTTGGATGGTGACGGTCGATGGG
>DATJEN010000266.1:0-10154 GCA_035496575.1 Pirellulales bacterium | reverse complement strand
CGGCAGTCATTTTGTCGGAATCGGTGCTGGCTTATTCAGCATGTCACTTATCCGCTGCATTTCTTCCAGTGCGAGAATAATCCGGTCGAGCGGCAGCTCCGACCAGCGCCGTAATTGTTCGCGGCGTGCGCCTTCCCAGGTAGTCAGGCTCCAGTCCACGTTCTCTGGAATGCTTTCAACTTTTGTCTTGAGCGCTTTAGGAGAGGGTTGGTCAAGAGTCTTCATCGGCATGCTCTATTCAGAAGGATTTGGAAAATTGACTCATAATTTCCCGTTAGCACCTTTACTGATGTTCCTATCTGCTCCACCCCGCCTGCGGCGCCACTACAGGCCCTTCATGATATATCGATATTGGCCAAGATGTCGGTTTGAAAAATGGTGGGCCCGGTAGGACTCGAACCTACGACCAAGGGATTATGAGTCCCCTGCTCTAACCAACTGAGCTACGGGCCCGCCAGATCATCCACTATAGTGACTCGGCAATTTGCGTGACAGGACGCTCGCAGTGCATCGCCCTCGATGGAAGCGCGCTGGGATGGAACCGACCGAAGAGCCACACGATGCCGACCTGATGGACCAGGTCAACGAGGCCCTCTTTCGCGGGCGCCTGATCGATGCCATCCGCCTCTATCGCCAGGCCACGGGCGCCGATCTCAAGCAAGCTAAAGACTTCGTCCAGGCGCTCGAAGCGCGACTGCGGGCACAAATGCCCGAGCGGTTTACCCCGCCGCCGACCTATGTCATTCAGGTGGGTGCGGCTGGCTGCGTGGCACTCGTGCTGCTGCTGGCGGTCGGCTGCGTTTTGCTGATCCTGCTGCTGAAGCGCTAAAGCACGTTGGCGCATTCGCCGCGGGCTTATTCGACCGTCACGCTCTTGGCCAGGTTGCGCGGCTTGTCAACGTCGCAGCCTCGCAGCACGGCGATGTGATAGGCCAGCAGTTGCAGCGGTATGATCGTGACGATCGGTTGCACGAAGTCCTCGACGCTCGGCACTTCGATCACGTCATCCGCCAGATCGGCCACGCGCGTGTCTCCCTCGCAAACGACCGCGATCACCGGCCCGCCGCGAGCTTTGATCTCCTCCAGGTTCGACATCACCTTGTCGTACACGAACCCATGCGGGATGAGCACCACGCTGGGCGTGTGCTCGTCGACCAGCGCGATCGGACCATGCTTCATCTCGGCCGCGGGATAGCCCTCGGCATGGATGTAGCTGATTTCCTTGAGCTTCAGCGCGCCTTCGAGGGCTGTCGGAAAGTTGTATTGGCGGCCCAGGTACAAGAAATTGGTGCACTGGCAATACTTGGCCGCGATCTGCTTGACCACGTCGTTGGTCTCAAGCGCGCGAGCGACTTGCTGCGGCAGCTCCTGCAAGCGCTCGATGATGCGAATGCCCGCGTCATAGCTCACGTTGCGCAGGCGGCCGAAATACAAAGCCAACATGGCGAGCGTCACGCACTGCGAGGTAAAGGCCTTGGTCGAAGCCACGCCGATCTCCGGGCCGGCATGCAAGTAGATACCGCCATCGGCGGCTTGTGCAATTGAGCTGCCCACCACATTGCAGATCGCCAGGGTCGGATGCCCCTTGCGTTTCATTTCGCGCAGAGCCGCCAGCGTGTCGGCCGTTTCGCCACTTTGCGTGATTGCAAATAGTAGGGTGCCGGGGTCGAGCGGCGGATTGCGATAGCGCAGCTCGCTGGCATATTCGACTTCGACCGGGATTTGCGCGAGGTCCTCGATCAAGTATTCGCCGACCAGTGCCGCGTGCCAGCTCGTGCCGCAGGCCGTGAGCAGAATACGGCTCACAGAGCGCAGTTGTTGCGGCGAGAGGTTCAACCCGCCGAACACGGCCGTGGCCTCGTCCATGCTCAAGCGCCCGCGCATCGCGTTGCGCACGGTCTCAGGCTGCTCGAAGATTTCCTTGAGCATGTAATGCGGATACCCGTCGAGCCCCACGTCGTCGGCCACCATGTCGAGCACGCGAACGGTGTGCGGCACATGGCCTCGATCGCGGTCGATGACTTGCAGACCGTCGGTCGTGAGCACGGCCAACTCATGGTCGGACAGGTAAACAATCTGATCTGTGTAGCCTGCCAAAGGCGAAGCGTCGCTAGCCAAAAACTGCTCCCCTTCGCTGACGCCCACGACCAGCGGACTGCCCAGCCGGGCGGCGATGATGACGTCGGGGTGATCGCGAAACAGTACGGCCAGGCCGTAGGTGCCTTGCAATTGCGCGATGGCCTGGCGAACCGCCGCGATCAGTTGTCGGTGTTCGGGATGAACTCGCGATGCCGAAGGGCCTTCTGCGGATTCTGCTTCAGGGCCGGTGGGATTGGCCTTCTGCTCTTCCAGGCAGGCCGCGATCAAGTGCGCGATCACCTCGGTGTCGGTCGCGGAGCGGAAGCGATAGCCTTCGCTTTGCAGTCGTGACTTTAGCGCGCGAAAATTCTCGATCACGCCGTTATGTACGACGGCCACGATGCCATCGCCACCTAAGTGCGGGTGGGCATTGGTGTCCGTCGCCGGACCGTGCGTCGCCCAACGAGTGTGACCGATGCCGACATGGCCGGGCGCGGGCCTGTCATCGAGCTCGCGCGCCAGGTTCTCAAGCCGGCCGGCGCGCTTCACGACGTTAAGCTGGTGATCTTCAACGGTTGCGATGCCGGCGCTGTCGTAGCCGCGGTATTCAAGGCGGCTCAGCCCTTCAAGCAGGTAAGGCACGGCATCCCGTGGCCCGATGTAACCGACAATTCCGCACATCGTGATAGGCTCCTCGCCCAATGTAATGAGGGCCAAAGGCGGCCCAGGTTCCCGTGCCGAAATTCTCGTTGCCGAGCCATCGACGGGCAGGGAATTTCGCGGAAAAAGCGCTCCCTTAACCCTAGCACATGGGCCATCCCGCGCCACGCTAACCCATTCTACACGCGTTGCCGGAGAGAGCCGACGGCCAATTGAGTCAAGAAAACCTGTCTTTTCCGCTGGCTGCCAAATCGGTTACAAGCAGGGCGGGTCGACCTGCCGCACGGACCGCGACGCAGGCACCGGACCCGGACACGCAGGATGCTGGCCATGGCGCAGGCTGCCCCACGCTTACGCATTCGTTCCACGAGCTACGTGGTTATTCCCGCTCGGCTGGAATCGACGCGCTTGCCGCGCAAGCTGCTCTTGAATGAGACCGGCAAGCCGCTCGTGCAGCACACCTACGAGTCGGCCAGCCAGGCTGAAAAACCGAGCGGCATGTGCATCGCCGCCGATCACGAGGACATGGCTGCGGCGGTGCGCGCGTTCGGTGGCGAGGTCAAAATGACGAGCCCGGCCTGTGCCAGCGGCACCGACCGCGTCGCCGAAATCGCGGCAAAGCTTCCAGAAGTCGACATCTTCGTGAACGTGCAAGGCGATGAGCCCGAGCTGCGAGGCACGACCATCGATCGCGTGGTCGAACTGCTGGAAGAAAACCCGGACATGGTGATGTCCACGCTTGCCACCCCGATTCGCCGCCGCGACGTGCTTTTGGATCCGTCGTGCGTCAAGGTTGTGTTCGATAAGCGCGGCCGGGCGCTATATTTCAGTCGAAGCCCCATTCCCCATGCGCGCACTTGGACCGACGATCTACTGACGGCTGAGCCGGCCAACTTCCATCTGCACATCGGCCTGTACGCCTACCGCCGCGATTTTCTGTTGGGTCTTTCGACCATCGAGCGATCGCGCCTGGAGAAGCTGGAAAGTCTCGAGCAGTTGCGCGTGCTGGAAAATGGGCACTCGATCGGCGTCGGTGTCGTCGACGAGCCCACGATTGGCATCGATACGCCCGAAGATTATCGGGCGTTTGTCAGCAGGATGCGTGCGCGGTAGGATGAGGGCCCAGGGTGGAGTTGCCCTGGTTCTGCCTGGGTGCCCTGCCCTTTTTTGCGTGTGCAGCGGTTCTGGCGTTTGCCGCCAGCGCGGGTGCCATCTTCTTCTTCCGGCGAGGTCCTGATGACCAAACATATATTCGTGACCGGTGGCGTGGTGAGCTCGTTGGGAAAAGGACTCACAAGCGCCTCGATCGGCATGCTGCTCGAGCAGCGCGGCCTGCGGGTCCGCATGCAAAAGCTCGACCCCTATATCAATGTCGATCCCGGCACGATGAGCCCCTATCAGCACGGCGAAGTGTACGTGTTGGACGATGGCAGCGAGACCGACTTGGACTTGGGACATTACGAGCGCTTTACGCACAGCCCGCTGACGCGCGATTCGAACTATACGACTGGCCAGATCTACCAGTCGGTTATCAACAAAGAGCGGCGCGGCGAATTCCTGGGCAAAACGGTGCAGGTCATCCCGCACATTACCAACGAGATCAAATCCTGCATTCGCAAGTTGGCCGATGACGAGATCGACGTGGTGATCACCGAAATTGGCGGCACCGTCGGCGACATCGAAAGTCAGCCCTTCCTGGAGGCTATCCGGCAATTCTCGCTCGACGTGGGCAAGCGCAACTGCCTGTATATCCACCTCACGCTGGTGCCGTATCTGAAGGCCGCCGGCGAGTTGAAGACCAAACCGACGCAGCACTCGGTGGGGCAACTGCGCGAGATTGGTATCCAGCCGGACGTTTTGATCTGCCGCACGGAACGTTCGATGAGCCGCGACGACCGTGAAAAGATCGCACTATTCTGCAATGTGCCGATCGAGGCGGTGATCGAAGAAAAGGACAAGGACTTCTCGATTTATGAAGTGCCCATGAGCCTGGTCGAAAACAAGCTCGACGAGCTTATCGTGGACGAGCTGAATTTGCCGGCCGGCGAACTCGAGCTCGATCGCTGGCGCGAATTGCTGCACAGCTTGCGGAATCCCGAACACGAAATCAGCATCGCCGTGGTGGGCAAATACGCCGAGCACCACGATGCGTATAAATCGGTTTATGAAGCGCTGGACCACGCCGGGATTGCGCACCGCGCCCAGATTCGGATTCAGCGCATCCAAAGCGAGGCGATCGAACGCGAGGGCGCCGAACGCCTGCTTTCCGGCTATGACGGACTGCTCGTGCCCGGCGGTTTTGGCGAGCGCGGCATCGAAGGCAAGGTCGAGGCGATTCGTTTTGCGCGCGAGCGCGAAATCCCGTTCTTTGGAATTTGCCTGGGGATGCAGTGCGCCGCGATCGAGTTTGCCCGCAACGTGGTGGGCCTGGCGGGCGCTCAGTCGACCGAGTTCAGCAAGGACACGCCGCACCCGGTGATTTGCTTGTTGGATGAGCAGCGCGCCGTCACCGACAAAGGTGGCACGATGCGGCTGGGCGCGCAAACGGCCCATCTCACGCCAGGCAGCAAGGCCGCGGCCGCCTATGGGCGCTTAATCATCTCAGAGCGGCACCGCCACCGATACGAATTCAACAATCTGTACCGGCAGCAATTTACGGCGCATGGTCTGAGGATTGCCGGCAGCAGCCCCGACGGGACGCTGGTGGAAGTGATCGAGCTGGAAGACCACCCCTGGTTCGTGGCCGTGCAAATTCACCCAGAGTTCAAATCGAAACCGACCGGCGCCCAGCCGCTATTCGCTGGATTCATTGGGGCGGCTCTGGAGCGTCATCTCGCGCGCGGTGGCACGACGCAGCGCCTGGCATAGCTTCAGCTCGGATCGCGCGAACGCGCTAAATGCCCGATTCGGGCTTAAGCGCTCTTCTCACGCGATGGCACCGCGGTTTCGTATCACGCCATGCCCGGCAGCAGGCAGTCTTTGACATCCGTGCCAAACTGGCCCGTTCCCTGGCGACTTGCTTTCCCAACCGGGTGAGACGGGCAGGGTATAAACGCGAAGGCCTGGCTGCCGGGCATGGTCGTAGCCGCAGTGGATTCCTCGTTAGCTGGAGAGGTTATCGAACAGTTGCCGAAAATCCGCCATGTGTTCGCCCAAGTGAGCGAGCCAGGCAGTTGGACTCCAAATTTCCACGCACACGCCGGCGCCCACCACGATCACGTCTCCGCCGGGTTCGACGGCTAGAAATTCCCGAAATCCTTCTGGGATCGTGAGTCGTCCCCTGCCCGCCAGTTGCACTGCCCTGTGCCGCGTTGAAAGCAGGCGACTAAGTTTTTGCACTTCGGCCAGCCGGCCTTCCAGTTTTCCTGCCCTGATTTTGCTTTTGACCAGCTCGACGCCCTCGTCGAGCTTGGCCTTCCATCCGGCCGCGTTCCACAGGCTTAAGCAGCCGGGCGATTCCTTGGCCAACATGCACTCGGCGCCGCCGGCGACGAGGGGTTCCGCCAGCTCGGCTGGCAAGGAGAGTCGAAACCGTTCGTCCATCGATCTCGGGAACTCGCCGAGAATGAACTCCTGGGGCTGTGACATTCGTGCGCTATTCGGTACTGCATCGATGGGTTGTCTTCCCGCAAATTCGGCCACATAGACCGATTTTTGGGTTTGTTTCCCACGAAGCGACCCGAGTTTACCAGCCTGGCCACAGTTTGCAACTACTTTCGCAGAGTTTTTCGTGATTGCCGTAACTCGTTGCGATGCATTGTTCTGACGCGGCGCCGGCCCTGTTTGCGGCTGAGTTGCAAGCGAAGTTGCGATTGGCCAAGCGCTGCTTCCTTAAGTACAGTTCCGCCCCGAGCGATCGTGGCCGCACGTTCCAACTTCGGGCCGGCGGCTTCTCAATCGAACTTTTCGCAGGTGATTCTTGGTGCGTGCGCGCCGTGAAAGCGACAGCGTGGTCATCACCGGCATTGGCCTGAAGGCCTCTGTGGGCGCGACGCGCGAAAGCGTGTGGCGCGGCGTGCGCGAAGGCCGCTCTGCCATGCGTCGCTTGACGCATCTGGTGGGCATTCCCGATGGAATGCTGATCGGAGCGCCCGTTGACGTGGAGTTGGCCGCGCCGGATCAGTTGAAGATTTTGGCCATGTGCGATCAGGTTGCTGACGAGGCCTTGCGCGATGCGCAAGTCGGTCCTCGCACGGCGCGCCCTGAGCGATTCGGCTGCAGCATCAGCGCGCACATGGGCGATATTCGCTGGAGCATTGCCCAGCTCGGCCTCGACCACCTAGTGCCGCAGGGATCGACTCCGTGGTGGCAGCAGTGGCTGCCCAATACGGCTTGCGCTCAGGTGGCTAATCGACATCGCCTGCTCGGTCCGCGGCTGTGCCACTCGACCGCCTGCGCGAGTGGCTTGATCGAAGTGTTGAGTGCGGCGCGGGCCATTCAGGACGGCCAGTGCGACATGGCCTTGGCCGGCAGCGCGGAAGTCATCAACTCGCTGTTTGCCGCCGGTTTTCATCAGATGCGCGTGCTAGCGGAGCATGACGACCCTCAACAGGCGTGTCGGCCGTTCGATCTCGGCCGGCAGGGTTTCGTGATGGGTGAGGGCGCGGCCATGTTCGTCCTCGAGCGGCTCAGCCATGCCCAGGCGCGCGGAGCCCCGATCTATGCCGAGATCGCCGGCGGTTGCCTGCTGGCGACGGCACATCATGTGACGGGACTGGATCTGGAAAGTGATGCCCTGGCGCATCTCATCAGCGAGGTGATGCGCACCGCGAAAGTTTCGCCTGCCGACATTGGGTACATCAATGCTCACGGGACCGGCACGCAGCAAAACGACATAGCCGAAACGCGTGCTATCCGCCGAGCCATGGGCCTGGCCGCACAGCAGTTGTGTGTGAGCGCGACCAAATCGATCTTGGGCCATTTGATCAATGCCGCCGGCAGCGTGGAGCTGGCGATTACGGCCCTTGCCATGCGCGATGGCTTTGTCCCGCCAACGCTCAATTTGACCAGGCCGGATCCAGAGTGCGACTTGGATTGCATTCCCTTGGTCGGGCGCAAGAGCTCGTTCTCGTGTGCTCTGAAGCTCTCGGTTGCGTTTGGCGGAGCGCTCGCCGGCGTGGTGCTCAAACGCCATGAACACGCGGCCTCGCGTGCCGCCGACCCGCTGCTGCGGGCCGCCTAGGACCGCCATTTCTTGCGGCCTTGTAAGCTTTCCGCCCGAGTGGCATTTTGCATTTGGTTGACCTTACCCCGGGCGCCCGCGTAGGCTCGAAGAAGGTCTTCGAACGCTGGGGTAGCCAACGATGCGATGCTTGCGGGCGTATTTAGCTGTTTCGTCGATCGGCTTGTTAAGCACGATTGCTTTGGGCGCGGACGTCCCCAACGCCAAGCCAACGAGCCTGGCCGAAATGGCGGATACCCTCGCTGACCGCGTGTTCAAAGCGGCCGATCACAACCACAATCACGTGCTCAACAAGACTGAGTTCGCGAACGCTCGCGAGATGCTTGACTCAGAGATACAGAAGCTGGGGGCGCAGGGCATGATCGGCAGGCCAAAACGCCCGACCAAAACCAAGCAAGAGGTTCCCTCCAGCTCCACGTCGACGGTCGACGGCGACAAGCTTGCGCGCAGCAATAAGGTGAGCCCGGCCGAGTTCACGTTTTTCGTGCACCAACTGCTCGACCAGGCGGACCAGCAGTGGCGAGAAGCGCGCATGGTCGCCGAGAACCAACGCAAGCTCTACAATGCCCAGCGTCGAGCGGCGAGCGCGATGCGGCATCGCGTGCTTCGCCCGCCGATGATCTATCCCGTTCCCGCTCCTTAGGCACTCCTATGCCGGACGGTCGCCGCACGCGCTTGTGGCTTGCGCTATTTGTTTCCGTTATCGCAAACGCCGCGGTCTTTGCGGCCGAAGAACCCACAACAGACTCACTCGAAGTGGTCAAGCAGAAGCTGTCCGATCGGAAAGCTGCGCTTGTGGACGTGCGCGAGAAAAAGGAGTGGACCGAAGAGCACCTTCAAGCCGCGCAGTTGCTGCCTCTGAGTGAGCTCAAGCGTTTGGCCGGCGATCCTGCCGCGCATGCTGACCTCGAAAAGAAGCTGCCGAAAAGCAGGATCGTGTACTGCCACTGCGCGAGCGGAATTCGATCGCTGCGCGCCGCGGAGATCTTGCGCAAGCTCGGCTATGACGCGCGACCACTCAAGCAGTCCTATGACGATCTACGCCAGGCGGGCTTCACCGCCGCGGCCAAGTAGGCACTTCAGCAGCGGGACTGGCGGGTCGCATCTGGGAATTCGCCGACGGCTCAGGCCCCGTCGACCGACTAGCGCCCCCAAGTGGTCACGATCAAGTCGCCATTGTGCTTAAAGGCGACCCGCACGCTGAAGCCGCAGCACCATTCGTACTCGACGATGTCCCGTCCCAGGAAACCAGTGCCCACACAAACCTTGGGCTCCCCCTGGCAACAGGCGGGCAGGCACACCGGCACGTCCACCTCGCAGCAGGTGCACGGGTCTTTGACCTTGAGCACGGTCTCGATGCCTGGCTCGCAGCCACAGCACAGCTTGGGGCCGCGGTGCCGGTACGTAATGCAGGGCTTCGGGCAGCAGGCCGGTTGACCGCAACAGCCGCCTTGATTGCTGAGTGAGACGCTAGCAAGCAGTGCCTGGTCGGACGCGGCCCGGCCTTTTGCCTCAGCAATGGTCGCCAGTGCGGCTACAAAGACCATCGCCAATGAACCTGCGATGAAGTTCCGTGGACTCAGCATTTCTGTGTTCCCCCAACTAAGTACGTTCGCTGATTTGCCCACAAACATGACATATATCGCTTTTTCCGCAAGGTCCACGCAGATTCCCCAAACGTTTTTGTGCCATAAAGCATTGTTCATACTTGCCTTAGCGGTGTTGGCAACGCGAATGGCCGCAGTCCCGGGAAAAGCGTGAGACCGTACCTCCTAAAGCCCGTTTTTTGCGGGAACCTCTGGGCCGACCTAAGCTTCCGAAGGCGGTTACGGTTATGTCACGTCTCCGCCCCCAGGCGTGTGTTGTTTTTTGCTGAGGTTTTGACCTCGGCTCGGGTCTCCTTTTACCACGGATGCCCCCCGGGAGCATTGCACGTGTCCGCCGAAGTCATCCAAATGCTGCGAACGTTCGAACGGCCGCTGCACGATTCGATCACCGATCTGCGGCGCGGCTACCAGACCGTTTCGGAGTGTCTGGAACAAACGCTGGCTGAATCCGACATGCGGGCGGCCGAGCTGGCCAATTGCCGGCGGCAGCTCGCCGAGTCGCGGCGCAGCCTCAGCGAGTGCGAGCGGCAATTAGCCGAGCGGACTCGGGCCGACTCGGAACTTGCACACCGCTGCGCCACCCTCAAAAAGCAACTCGAAGCCAAGCAGGCCGAACTCGCGCAGGC
>DATJEN010000265.1:0-30463 GCA_035496575.1 Pirellulales bacterium | reverse complement strand
GGGCGCTCACGCCTTGTTGCGGTCCGATCGGGGCGTTCAATCCCGGGCTGCCGGTCGCGCCCGCCACGAGCGGCTTTGCCGTGGCATCCTGCAACAGTGAGCCCTCCGCCTCGACGCTCGCCTCCCCGATGACGGAGTGGGTTACTTCAAAGAGCGGAATGAATACGAAACGGCACACAACCAAGACCACGGCTGTCGCCGTCAAAGCGACCAGGGAAGTCCTCAGCGCGGGCTTAAACGTTTTCATCGCAAGAAACAGGATGGAACGAGAAGGGTGCTAACGAATTGATAAAGCTGATTTTAGCCCGCCGCAAATACATTTCCCAGAAGCGGAATCGTGTCCGTGTGAAGGCGCAATTCTTCACATTTTCACTTGCAGCCTACCTATACCGCCTGCATCGTGGCGACGATGCCCGAGGGCGTGTCCTACGGTGCGGCCGCCGAGTGGCGTGCCATCTTGGTGTTCGCCATCATGATCGGCTTGCACAAGGACGAAATCTTGAGCTTCCGCCGCGACGACCTGGACCTCGAGACGGGCGCGATTGTGACAGGTGCCCAGAACAACAAGGGCGGGCGCGACGACGCCGACTTCCTGCCCGAAGTGACCTTAAAGCACCTCCGCGGGCTGGCCAGTTTCAGCCCTGTAGAGTTCTCCTGGCCGCACGACCTGCGGACGTTTGACGTACAGTTCCACCGCATCCAGAAAGCCGCTGGCATCGCCCTACCGTGCAAGGTTGCCCAGCAGCACGAATGCACCGATACGTGCCACCTGTACGGCATGCACGCCTCAGGCGGGCGTACGCGGCGGAGAACTGCGACCGCATGCCGTTGCCCGTCCTGCAACGCAAGATGCGGCACAAGGGCGTGCAGACGACGATGCGCTATGTCGAGATGGCGCGGAAGATGAAGCGCTCAGCCGATGTGGTGTCCGTCCCCGGCTTCCTGATGACTGCGAGCGGCTGAAACAAGCGCTGTGGAAGGTTTATGGGGTGTCAGCCCATGGCCATCGTCACAAGTCAATACACCCCAGAGGGCTCGAACCTCTAACCTTCGGTTCCGTAGACCGATGCTCTATCCAATTGAGCTAGGGGTGCGCGTAAAATTCGCAAGCGACCAGTATCCCCGTTTGATGACGCTCCTTCAAGGGGAATGGTTCTGTGTGGGCCGCTTGCGCGTGCCGATTCTCCGGCTAAATAGTCGAACTGGACTCTCTTTGCCGTCGCGGCCTAGAATAGCTTGTATCGCAAAGCGGGCGGGCATTGGAGGCAGCAGCATGGGCGCGCTAGTGCGCACGATGGGCTTGAGCCTGGCGGTGTCATTTCTGCACATCGCCACGGCCTATGCCGGCAGCGATTTGGCAAACGCGGCGCCTTCTGCGACCGAGCTCGGTCCGCACGCCGCGACTTCGCCCGATGCGATTCCGCGGCTGATCAACGAGCTGGGCGATAGCTCGTTCGCCGTGCGCGAACGGGCCACGCGCGAGCTCTTGGAAATCGGCATGGCGGCTCGCGATGCCTTGGCCGATGCCGCCAAAGCGCCCGATCCCGAAGTCCGCATGCGGGCTCGTTCGGTGCTGACTGCCGTTTCGTCCGCTGATTTCCGCGCCCGACTGGAGGCTTTTTCCTCGGACTATGACGGGCATCAAAACCGCTCGCTACCAGGATGGGAGCAGTTTTCCGCCCAGTTCGGCAATGGCCGCGCGGCGCGGCAAACCTTCGTCGAAATGCAGCGCGCCGAGCCCGAGCTGCTCGAGGCGTTCGCCAAGGGCGGCAAAGCGGCCAACGAAGCCATCGCGGCCCGCTGCCAGAGCTTGAGCCAGCACGCGATGCAAAATCAGCGCGAAGCGCAGGTGCCCATCGGCACGATCGCCACGATGTTGCTCGTCGGCTCCTCGGAGGGGATCGTCATCGACGAGCAAATCGGGGCTCAGCTCTTCACGTGGATGCTGTATCAGCAAGCGTTCCAAAAAAACGCCACCAGCGGCCCGTGGTCCCCGATGCTGAAGCAACTGCTGGGGCGGTGGGTCGTGAAGGACGTGAGCGCCACCGCGACGGTGAACAATTTGATGTTCGCCGCGTCCTATGAGCTCAAGCCAGAGGCGCTGCAACTGGCCCAGCGCGTGCTCTCGAACGAGAACAACCACTCGACGGTGCGGCAATATGCCATCTTGTTGATCGGCCGCTTCGGCGGGCGGGAACATCTGCCGCTGGTCGAAAAGCTGCTGCACGAAACCACCAGTTGCGGCATGTTCCAGGTCGGAACGCCACCTCAGCAGGTCGACTTGCAGATCCGCGATATCGCTTTGGCGGTCGCTGTCCACCTGTCTGGTCAAAACCTGCGCGACTATAACTATCAGTCCGTGCAGCCGAATCCCACCACGCTCTTTCAGGTGACGACGCTCGTCTTTCCGGATCCGGCAAAGCGCGACGAAGCGCTCGACAAGTGGGCCCACTGGCGCGCCGCCCATCCCGAGGGGTAAATCTGGCCCCGCGCGTCAGCAAAGCGGACGTCCCGCGGGCTCGTCCCATCGCCCTGGAAGCCATGTGGACTGCTCTGCACCACCCAAGTTGGTGCCGCTAGCTGGCACTTCCAACGCCTTCATGGTGCGGCTTCTCTTGACCGGACGATACGTTTTGCGGACCATCCGCCCTCGCGCTCGATTCATAGCCCCCCGGGTATTCTGTCATGCCTGCCTTGCACCATGCTCCAGCCGCGTTCGATTTGAAGAAGCGTCAATCCACCAGGTTCGCCACCGTGGGACTGCTGCTGGCCGCTGCCGCGGCCGGTTGCGCTTCACCCTATCGCTCTGACCAAGGCGCGCTGCTCGGCGGATTAGGCGGGGCCGGCGTTGGCGCGATTGTCGGTAATGCCGTGGGCAACACCGGCGCAGGGGCTGCGATCGGCGCGGGTGTCGGCGCGTTGTCCGGCGCAGCTATCGGGGGCAGCCTTGACGACATCGAAGCCCGCAATCGTGCCGAGATCGAAGCTCGCCTCGGCCGGCCGGCTCCTGTCGGCGCCGTCACTATCGAGGACGTACTTGCCATGACACGGGCCGGAGTAAGCGAAGAAGTCATCGCGACCCACGTGCAAAATCATGGGATGGTGGCGCCGCTGAAGGCAGGCGACTTGATCGTGCTGCAACAGCAGCACGTTAGCCCGCGCGTGGTGCAAGTGATGCAGAATCCGCCTCAGGCGGCCGCGGCGGTTCCGGTCGGTTATCCCGCCCCATATCCGGGGCCGGTGGTCGTGCCCGGTCCGTATGCGTATCCGGCTCCGTACTACTGGGGCCCGCCGCCCTATCCTTATTACTATGGGCCGCGGGCGCGAGTGGGCTGGGGCGTGTCGATACGCGGCTAGCTGTCGCGAGAGCCGCGCCAGGCTATTTCCAGGGCCAGCGCTCGCCGAGAGCTTCGCGCTGCACGGCTTGCACTTGCCGCAGGCCATTTTTGGCCAGCGTCAATAGCTGCGACAAATCTTCGTCGCCGAACGTGGCTTCCTCGCCCGTGCCTTGTAGTTCGACGAAGCGGCCGGCACCGGTCATGATCACATTCATGTCGACCTCGGCATCGACATCTTCGATATAGTCCAGGTCGAGCACGCAGGCGCCGCCGATTTTTCCTACGCTGATGGCCGCCACGCTATCCGTCAGTGGAAAAGCCGGCAGGTCGGAGAGCGTTGCCAACGCATCCACAAGTGCCACGAAGGCACCGGTGATGCTGGCGGTGCGCGTGCCTCCATCGGCCTCGAGCACGTCGCAATCTAGATAAATCGAACGCTCGCCGAGCGCATCCAGGTTGACGATGGCCCGCATGCTGCGGCCGATCAGGCGCTGAATCTCGGTCGTGCGGCCATCGACCTTGCCGACGTCGCGGCGCTTGCGAGGATTGGTGCTGCCCGGCAGCATGCCATATTCGGCGGTGACCCAGCCACGCCCCTTGCCGGCCATCCACGGCGGCACGCTGGAATCGACCGAAGCAGTGCAAAGCACGGTTGTTCGCCCCGATCGCACGAGCACGCTGCCAGCCGCCACGCGCGTGTAGCCGCGCTCGATGGATAGGGGGCGGAGTTGGTCGGGATTTCGTCCATCGTGACGAAGGCTCAACTTTGCGCTCCCAGAATCCAGGCCAGGATTCCCTTTTGAACGTGCAGGCGGTTGGCGGCTTGTTGCACCACAATGCTTTGCGGGCCATCGATCACGGCCTCGGTGACTTCCTCGCCGCGATGCGCTGGCAGGCAGTGCATGAAGTAGGCCCCGGCCGGCGCGGCCTTCATGAGCGCCTCGTTCACCTGGTAGCCAGAGAAATCGCGGCGGCGCGCCTCGGCCTCTTTTTCCTGTCCCATGCTCGTCCACACGTCCGTGTACACGGCGATGGCATCGCGGACGGCGTCGGCCGGATCGGTGGTCACGCGCAGGTCGAGCTCCGGCACGTCACGCTTGAGAGACGCCAAAAAATCAGAGCTGAATTGGTAGGCCTTGGGCGTGGCGATCACGAACTTCATGCCGGTTTTGCCGCAGCCCTCGGCCAGGCTATGGGCCACGTTGTTGCCGTCGCCGACGTAGGCCAGCGTGTGGCCTTTCAAGCGGCCGACCAGCTCCTTGAGCGTGTACAAATCGGCCAATGCCTGGCAGGGATGCGCGTAGTCGGTCAACCCATTGATGACCGCGCAACTTGAATACCGCGCGAGCTCGACTGCCGTTTGATGGCGGAACGCGCGAATGACGATCACGTCGACATACTGGCTCAGCACGCGGCCAAAGTCGGCCACGCTTTCGCGCGCCCCAAATCCGACGTCGTCGCCCAGAAACAGGCTGCTGCCGCCCAGGTTGATGATTCCCGCCTCGAAGCTGACACGGGTGCGCAGCGAAGGTTTTTCGAACAGCAATGCCATGACGCGGCCGGGCAACAGCGCCTCGCGCAGACCCTTGGCGTACTTGGTTTTCAAGTCCTCGGTGATCGCGAAGATGCGATCGATTTCAGCCGATCGCAGATCAGCCAATGTCAGCAGTTTCCGCATGAGTCACTCTCGCGCCGCTTGAACGCCGTGTGCCTTATCCAGTCTGTTCCTTGAGCACTTTGGCCAGAATATCGCAGCCATCGTGCAGTTGCTGCTCGCTCAAATTCATGGCCGGCAGAAATCGCAGCACCGTGCCGTGCGTGCTGTTGATGAGCAACTTCTCGCGCAGGCAGCCCTCGACGACCGGGGCGCCATCAATCGTGAGTTCGACGCCGACCATCACGCCCAGCACCCGCACTTCGCGGATCAAGTCGCACTGACCCTGGAGCGCGACGAGCCGCTGGCGAAACAGCTCGCCCAGCTTTTGCGCGTGCTCGAGCAGGTTTTCATTCTCGATCATTTCGATGGCGGCGATGCCGGCGCGGGCGGCGATGGGATTGCCGCCAAACGTGGCGGCATGCATGCCGGGCCGCAAGCTGGGAGCAATCTCGGCCGTGGTCAGCAGAGCGCCCCCGGCGATGCCGCCACACAACGCCTTGGCCAGCGTCATCACGTCGGGCGTGACGTCATAGTGCTGGTAGGCAAACCAGTGGCCCGTTCGCCCGCAGCCACTTTGCACTTCGTCGAAGACGAGCAGCAAGTTGTGCTTGTCGGCCAGTCGCCGCAAGCCGGCCAGAAAGCCATCGGGCGGAAGGTTGATGCCTCCTTCGCCTTGGACGGGCTCGATCATGATGGCGGCCGTTTCATCATCCACCAGGCGCTCGACGGCGGCCAGGTCGCCAAAGGGCGCATAAACAAAGCCGGCCATCAGCGGTCCCAAGCCTTCGTGATACTTGGGTTGAGCCGTGGCCGCGGTGGCGCCTAGGGTACGGCCGTGGAAGCCACCCTCGAAGGTAATGATTTTGTAACGGCCTTTGGGCGAATGCAGCCGCACCAGTTTGATGGCGGCTTCGTTCGCCTCGGTGCCGGAATTACAGAAGAATGCCTGCCCGCCAAAGCTCCGCTCCGAGAGCAGCCTGGCCCAGCGCCCCTGGGCTTCGGTGTACCAGGTATTGGGCACATGAATGAGCGTGGCGACTTGTTCTTGCACGGCTTTCACGATCGGCTCGGGGCAGTGCCCGAGCAGATTGCAGCCCCAGCCTGGGAAGAAGTCGAGATAGCGATTCCCCTCGGCATCCCACACGTACGAGCCTTCGCCGCGCGCAAGCGCCACCCCATAGCGCCGATAATTGGGCACGACGTACCGAGAAAACATGTCAATGATTTCGGTCGAGCTCATGGTCGCTTCCAAGGTGGCCATGTCGGTTTCTCTCCTGATTGCAGGTGGCTGGGGATCGAAGATGTTCTGTAGACACCGCCGGAGCGTCCCGGTTCGGACGGCTGCGCCCTGGATGGTTCAGGCCCAGCCCACCGCTCATGCCCGCTCGCAGAGCGTCTAAGCCGGGTCTTTGACGATTTCGGTCCCCACCCCCTTGTTCGTATAGATTTCCAACAATAGCGCGTGCCGTACGCGTCCATCGATAATGTGCACCTTGCGAATGCCGCGGTCCAGCGTCTCGATGCAAGCTTCGACCTTGGGAATCATGCCGCGTTCGATCGTGCCGTTGCGCACCAACTCGCGGGCCTGGCTTGCCGTGAGCGAATTGATGAGCGTATCGGGGTCGTCCCTTTTGAGCCGCACGCCATTCACGTCGCTCATGTAGATGAGCTTTTCGGCTCCGAGTGCCTGGGCAACGGCGGTGGCGGCTGTGTCGGCATTGACGTTCAGCTTTTCGCCTTTTTCGCTCAAGCACATCGACGGGATGACCGGCACGATTCCCGCGAAGCACAGGTTGTTGATTGTGCCGCGATCGACGCGCGTGACCGCGCCGACCGAGCCCAAGTCGATGCGCTCTCCGCTGGGTTCTTCGAGCGCCAGCCGTTCGCCCCACAGCACGTTGGTGGTGCCGAAGTTCAAGGGGGCGGAGCGCCCGCCAAATTCTTCGATGCGCTCGGCGATGTGTTCGTTGGTTTCATAGCCCAGCACACGCTCGACGATTTCCAAGGTTTGCGCGTCGGTGAAGCGCCGCCCGTGGATGAACTGCGGCACGAGGCCGGCGGCATCCATGGCTCGGTTGATCGCCGCGCCTCCACCGTGCACCACGACGGGCCGCATCCCGACGGTTTCCATGAACACGATGTCGATCAACAGGTGGCGCAGCGAATCGACATCGTCGAGCAGGCTGCCACCCAGCTTGATGACCGTGACCTTGTCGCGGAACTGGCGAATCCAGCCCAGCGCCTCGATCAGCACGTCGGCTTTTTCCGTGGGGGTCAGCAACCTAGGACGAACTCCGCGGGCCGCGAGGGCATCTAGAAACACGAGAGAGAAGGGCGTGGGTGCGGACGTGTTTGATTTAGGGGAAACGGTCCATTCTAAAACCGGCCCCATGGCTGTCAACGCGAGCCGCCATGCCGCCCGCCCGCTGCCTGGGCTGGCAAAACAGCACCGTGCCCCTGGTCACCACGACGCCAACTCGCCAAGATGACACTTTGCTTCCCAACTCGCTGTCGGGGTCTCGTCGAATGTCACGCGCAACCGCGCTGGCCGTGGTGATGGCTGCCGGCAAGGGCACCCGCATGAAATCGGAGCTGCCCAAGGTGCTCGTCCCGGTGTGCGGGCGGCCCATGATCGAGTACGTCATCGACGCGCTCGAGTCTGGCGGCGTGGAGCACATCACAGTCGTGGTTGGGTATCGCGCCGATGATGTGAAGCGCGCGCTTGCAGGCCGCAAAAACCTCCGCTTTGCGCTGCAGGCCGAACAGCGCGGCACGGGTCACGCCGTGATGAGCGCCCGCGCCGACCTGGCGGACCACCGAGGCCCTGTCCTGGTCGTGGCTGGGGATTCGCCGCTGATGCAAAGCGACTCCATCCGCCGCTTGCTGGCCGAGTTCGACGGAGCCAGTCCGGCCTGCGTGCTCGGCACCGCCACCAAGGACGATCCAGCCGGGCTAGGGCGTGTCGTACGCGGTCCGGCCGGTCAATTCGCCGGAATTGTCGAGGAGAAGGACGCCACACCCGAGCAAAAGGCCATCCGTGAGGTTAATCTAAGTTGTTACGTCTTTTCAGGGCCCCAGTTGCTGCACGCGCTCGACCGCATTCGCCCTGATAATGCGCAGGGAGAATACTACATCACCGATTGCCCGGGCATTTTGTTGAGTGAAGGAAAAGACGTCCGCGCGCTGTGTGTCTTGAAACCGTGCGAAGCGTTGAGCATCAATAACATGGAGCAGTTGGTTGCCGCGGAAGATGCCATGCGATCGTTGGGCCTGTGTCGGTGAGCCCGCGCCAAGTTCTGTAAACGCCCGCGAACGACTTCTCCAATTCATGGTCAGCCCGAATGAATGATCTGAAGATTTTTAGCGGCCGAGCCAACCCGCAGCTCACGCGCCGGATTTGCGACTATTTGGCGTTGCCCGTCGGCGGCATCACGATCGGGAACTTTCCCGATAGCGAGATTAGCTGCAAGGTGGACGAAGACATCCGCGGCCGCGACGTGTTCCTGGTGCAACCCACCTGTCCGCCGGTGAACGAAAACTTGATGGAGCTCTTGATCATGATCGAGAGCTGCAAGCGGGCCAGCGCCGAGCGAATCACGGCGGTCGTGCCCTACTTCGGCTATGCCCGGCAAGACCGCAAGGACGAAGGACGCGTGCCCATCACGGCCAAGCTCGTGGCAAACATCATCACGCGCGCCGGCGCCGACCGCGTGCTCGCCATGGACCTGCACGCCGCCCAGATCCAGGGATTCTTCGACGTGCCGGTCGACCACCTGTACGCGGCTCCCGTGCTCAACGAGTACTTTCTCGACCAGGGCTTCGATCCCAAGGACGTGGTGGTAGTCAGTCCGGACGAAGGCAGCATCAAGCGCGCGTTGGGACACGCCGAGCGGCTGGGCGGCAACCTGGCGATCGTCGACAAGCGCCGGGCCGATGCCGAACACACGCGTCAGGAGAACATCATCGGCGCACCAGTGAAGGGCAAGATCGCGCTCATGTTCGATGACATGATCAGCACCGCCGGATCGATTTGCGGCGCCGCGCAAGTCATCCACGACCTCGGCGCCCGGCAAATCTATGTCGCCGCAACCCACGGAGTGCTGTGCGGGCCGGCCATCGAGCGGCTTAGCCAGTCGCCCGTGCGGGAAGTCGTGATTACCGACACGATTCCGCTGCGGTCCGAACAGTTGATCCCCAAGATCAAGGTTCTGAGCGTCGCGCCGCTTTTGGGCGAAGCCATCAAGCGGATTCATCGCAACGAGTCGGTGAGCCGGCTGTTTGATTAGTGGGTCCGCAGCAAGGCCCTCAAAGCGGGCGTTTTGGATAAAACGCGCCTGTTTTTCCGGCGCAGGTCCACTTGGCGTTTTCCCACGGCGTGGCGGCCGCGGGGCGGATTCGATTCGCCCGGTGGGCTCATGCCGCAGCCCGGCTTAAAACTTAGCGTCTGGGCTTGAAAGATCGCCATTTTCGGCGACAATGACCCGTTTGCCTCGCGATCTAACCCGCCTGTCCTGACGAGCTTTCGTCAATCGTGACGCCGGGAAGTGGCGGAGCGATGCATCCCAAGACACACAGCCCTGCGCGCCAACTAGCGGCGCGCCGCGCGGACAAGGTGAAGCTCATATGGCCGAAGTACTCAACGTCAAACCTCGCGACAAGATCGGCAAGCGGAACGCGCGCCGCTTGCGCGATTCGGGCAGCATTCCCGCCATCCTGTATGGCCACGGCGAAAGCAATCACAGCCTGAGCGTGACCGCCGAGGAGATGGCGACCGTCGTTCGCCACGGCGGCCGCGTCGTCGAGCTCAAAGGGGCCGTGAACGAAAAAGCGTTCATCCGCGAATTGCAGTTCGATACGTTTGGCAAGCACGTCCTGCACGTCGATTTCGCGCGGGTTTCCGAACACGAGCGAATTGAAGTCAAGGTGCCGATCGAGCTGCGCGGCCAGGCGGCCGGCTTGAAGGAAGGCGGAGTGGTGGAGCACTTCTTGCACGAGGTCGAAATCGAGTGCGAGGCGCTCTCCATTCCCGACAAACTCGAGTTGAACATCGCTGAATTGAAAGTTGGCGAATCGCTGCACGCCTCCGACCTGCCGCTTCCGCCGGGGGTGACCTTGATTTCGGACCCCGATGCGATGGTCGTGCATTGCATCGAAGCGCGAGAGGAAGAGGCAGAAGGCGCTGGCCTGGGCGGCACCGCAGAACCAGAAGTGATCGGCCGCAAGGCGGAGGAGGAAGAAGCCGAGGAATAGCGATCCTGCCGGCTGGCGCCACGTCGACCAAGCGCCGCGACTGCCATGAAGCTTGTTGTAGGTTTAGGCAATCCCGGGCGCAAGTACGAAGGCACCCGCCACAATGTCGGGTTTCGGGTCGCGAACGAGCTGGCGCGCCGATTCACGGATGGCAAGCCACGGCAAGCGTTCCAAGGCGAGATGGTCGAGGGCCGCATCGACGCGGAGCGGTTGTTGGTGCTCTGCCCACACACGCTGATGAATTTGAGTGGCGGAAGCGTGCTGGCGGCTCGAGATTTTTACAAGCTGACGAATGACGAACTATTGATCGTGGCCGATGATTTCAATTTGCCGCTGGCGAAGCTGCGGTTTCGCACGAGCGGATCATCGGGAGGACAAAAAGGACTGGAAGACATCATCCGCCGCTTGGGATCCGACGCGATTCCCAGGCTGCGGATCGGCATCGGCACGCCGCCCGATGGCCGCGACGCGGCGGACTACGTGTTGGGGCGGTTTGGCAAGGCCGAGCTCGGCGAGGTCGAGCTCGCGGTTATGCAGGCCGCCGACGCGGTCGAGGTGTGGGTCCGCGAGGGGACTGCCACCACGATGAATCGATTCAATTAGCAAACCGATTCAATTAGCAACTGCTTCAAATAGCAAACAACGAGAGCCAATCGGAAACAAACGCAGGAGTATCCCGTGGCCGTAAATGTGTACGAAGGCATGTTCATCCTGGACTCGAACCGCTACGCTCGCGATGCCGCCGGCGTGTCGGGGCAGATTCCAGATATGATCACCAAGCTCGGCGGCGAAATGCTGGCCAGCCGGCTGTGGGAAGAGCGGCGCCTGGCCTATCCCATCGATGGGCATCGCAAGGGTGCTTATTGGCTGGCCTACTTCAAGCTGGATAGCGGCCAGATCGCGCCGTTGACGCGGCAATGCCAGTTGAGCGAGAGCATCCTGCGAACGCTGTTTCTCAAGGTCGAGCCACGGATCGTGGACGCGCTGGTGAGCCACGCGCTGGCCGGTCCGCAGGCGCGTCGGCCGGTTGAGGCGCCCGCAGTGGCCGTCACGGTCCCGGTCGAAGCGATCGAGGAAGTTGAGTAAAGCCGCGCGTCCGCGGCGCGGCAGGAGCGAACAATGGCTAGCTTTAATCGAGTCGTCCTGGTCGGCAACCTGACCCGCGATCCTGAATTGCGCTACATCCCCAGCGGCACCGCGGTGACTGACATTGGCCTGGCGGTCAACGACCGCCGCAAAGGCGCAAACGGCGAATGGGTCGATGAAACCACGTTCGTCGACGTGACGCTGTGGGGACGCACCGCCGAAATCGCCACCGAGTACTTGAACAAAGGCTCGAGCGTGCTGATCGAGGGCCGCCTCAAGCTCGACACCTGGGAAAAAGACGGCAAGAAGAACTCCAAATTGCGCGTGGTTGGCGAGCGAATGGTGATGCTGGGCGGCAAAGGAGGCGGCGGTGGTTCGGGTGGGCCGAGCCGCGGTGGCGCCACACGTGGAGAGCCATCCTATGCCGCGCACCCCGACGAGCCCGAAGGCCCGCCGCCCGATGACGATATCCCGTTCTGACGCGGAAAACCTGACTTTAATGCACGAACCGCCTGCTAGCCGGCAGGCGACATGAGCGAGAAAGGGCACGACGATGGCCAAAGCGAAATCGATTGCTCGAACACGGTCCAAGCGCTTGCCGCGCGGCAAGCACAACGGGGTCGAGCTGTTGTTGATTCAAACGGTCGACCACGTCGGCTCCCAGGGCGAAGTCGTCGAAGTCAAGCGCGGCTACGCCATGAACTTTCTGCTGCCGCAAGGGCTGGCCACCATCGCCACCGAGCATCACAAGCGGATGGTCGAAAAGCACAAGGCCCGTTTGCAAGAAATCCAAAATGCGCGGATGGCCGGGCTGAGAACGATGGCCGCCGAGCTCAGCAAGCAGAGCATTACGATCGAAGCCAATGCCAACGACGAAGGCCATTTGTACGGTTCGGTGGGCGCAGCGGAAATCGTGGCCGCGCTCAAGCGGAACGAAATCACGATCACGGCCGACCAGGTGCGGCTCAAGGGCCCGCTCAAAGAGCTCGGCCTGTACACCGTGAACATTCACCTGGGACACGACATCGAAGGCGAGCTCAAAGTGTGGGTCGTGCCGACCGTGACCGAAGACGTGCCCGAGAAGCCGGAAAAGGGCGACAAGAAATAGTCGACGGCGAAGGCTGCCTGAGGCCCCCCAGCCAGCCGGAACGGACTCGAACTACGCGGCTCGAACTAAAATGGGCGTGCCGAGCACGCGCCAGCCGAGGCACGGATGAAGGTCACTTCCGAAATCCTCGATCGGCAGCCCCCGTGCAGCTTGGAAGCCGAGCGAGGCGTGCTGGGCAGCATCTTGCTTTTGCCCATCGTTTGCGATGACGTCGCGCTCATCTTGCGGCCCGAAGATTTCTACGACGAGGCGAACCGCACGCTGTACACGCATTTGCGTGCCATGCACGACGATGGCAAGCGCATCGATACCACTCTGCTCGTCGAAGGCCTGAAAACCAGCGGCCAGTTCGCGCAAATCGGCGGAGCGGCCTATATCGCCGAGGTGCTGCAGGCCTCCCCGACCGCGGCCAACGCCACCTACTACGCCGAAATCGTCAAGAACAAGTCCACGCTGCGCTCACTTATTCACACGAGCACCGAAATCCTGCGCGACGCTTACGACGACGCCATCGAGCCGCGCGAGATGCTCAGCCGCGCCGAACAAAAAATCTTCAGCATCCTGGACGAGCGCGGCACGGGCGAGCTGGCGAACATCCGCGAAATCCTGGAAGACGCGATGGTCCGCATCGACGTGCGCATGAAGCATGAGCACGCCGTCGGCGGCATCGAGACCGGCTTCCGCGACTTCGATACGTTGACGGGCGGACTGCACGATTCGGAGCTGATTATCCTGGCGGCCCGCCCCAGCATGGGGAAAACGGCGCTCGCGCTCAACGTCGCCGAACACGCCTCGTTGCAGCTCGGGCGAACCACCCTGTTTGTCAGCCTGGAAATGTCGTCCGTCGAGCTGGCCGACCGCATGCTGTGCTCGTTGGCCGAGGTAAACGGCCAGCGGCTGCGCAACGGCACCATTTCCAACGACGACCGCCGCAAGCTGGTGGCAAAAGCTGCCGACATGAGCCAGTCGCCTCTTTTTGTCGACGACACGCCCAGCCGCACGATAACGGAAATCGCGGCCGCGGCCCGGCGGCTCAAGCGCAAGTCGAATTTGGGCCTCGTGATCATCGATTACCTGCAGCTCATTGAGCCCGACAATCAGCGCGATCCACGCCAGGAACAGGTCGCCAAGATCGCCCGCCGGCTCAAGGGCATGGCGCGCGAGCTGCGCGTGCCGGTGTTGTGCCTGGCGCAGCTCAACCGCCAGGCGGAAGTCACGCGCGACAATCGGCCGCGGCTGAGCCATTTGCGCGAGAGCGGGGCCATCGAGCAAGATGCCGACGTGGTGATGTTCATCCACCGCGAAGAGTATTACGAATCCAGCGAGGAAGAGCGGGCCAAGGTCGCAGGGCAGGCAGATCTGATCATCGCCAAGCAGCGCAATGGCCCGATCGGCGAAGTGAAGCTCGCCTGGCTGAAGGACATCACGCGGTTTCGCGACAGCAGCGCGCGGCCCTACGACGAGTTCGAACAGTACAACGCGAGCGAGGTGTACTAGGGGCGGATGTCGCCGTTTTTTAGCTAGACTTCGCTGCCGTCAATGGCCTGCTAGCTGCGACGGAGTTCTGCAAATTGCCCGGCTCTCGCCATCGGGGCAATCCCGCCTCAAGTCACCTTGCCGGGTGCGCGCACTTCCAGTATTTCTAGGCCGCTCAAAAACTGGGCGAAAGAGCCTGCGGAGGTTTCACTTACCGCTTGCTCGAGCTCCTGGCGCGCGGCTCACTGCGAGGCCTGATCAACCCTCCAGGCAGTGCGCGTTGCCGGTCACATCCACGCTTTCTCGACAGACCCGTTCGGAACCGAGCGTCAATGGCTGTAGTCCGCCGCCATGCAACACTTGCGCTGCGCCTCGTGGCTGTTGCGCTTGCGCTCGGTTTGAACGCGCTGCCCACCATCTCGCTCGCGCAGCAAAGTCCCGCCGCGGCGCCAGCGGCCGCCCCTCCATCAGCCGGCGCGACCTCGCCTGTCCTTGGCCCGCCACCACTTGCAGCGCCGGCTCCTGAGCGCGTGGTCGATATTCGCGTGATCGGCAATCGCACGATCTCGCGCGAAAAGGTCCTGGCCAACATCGGCACGCGAATCGGCAGCGTGTTCGACGAGCCGATGTACGAGAAAGACGTCCGCAAGCTCTCGGCCAAGAACTGGTTCGTGCACGTGCGGCCGCAGGCGGAACACGTGGCCGGCGGCGTGATTATCACCCTCGAGGTCGTCGAGCGCCCGGTGATCGAACACGTGCAATTCGTCGGTAACGTGAAGGTCACGAGCAAAAAGACGCTCGAGAAAGAGTCGGGCGTCAAGAAGGGCGATTCGCTCGATCCCTATGCCATTCAAGACGGTGCGCGGAAGCTCGAATCGTTTTATCAAGGCAAGGGCTTCAACAACGTCAAAGTCACCGTGCTCGAAGGCACGAAGCCGACGGACCGCCGCGTGGTTTATCTGATCAACGAGGGCCGGGTTCAGAAGTTCAGCAAAGTCAGCTTCGTCGGCAATTCGTACAGCTTCGCTCCCGATGGCCGCTTGAAATCGATCGTTCAGTCGCGGCCGCCTATGTTCTGGCTATTCAAGGGGCAGGTCGATCCCAAAAAGATGGAAGAGGACGTCGGCAAGCTCGAGGACTACTATCGCAGCTTCGGCTATTTCGGCGCCAAAATCGGCCGCGAGTACGAGTTCAACGACAACGAAGATCGGGTCAGCCTGACCTTCTACATCCATGAAGGACCGCGCTACAAGGTGCGCAGCATCACCTTTATGGGTAACTCCGTGTATCCCGAGGAGGCGCTGACCAACGACCGCAAATTGTCGCCCGGCGATTTTTTCGACCAGCACAAGATGAATGCCGACATCGGCACCATCAAGGATCTCTACGGCAGCAACGGCTATGTGTTTGCCGACGTGGTGCCGGAACTCAATTTCGAGCTCGAGCCAGGGCAGCTCGACATCATCTACCAGGTCGTCGAAGGCAGCCAATATCGCGTAGGCGAAATCAGCATCGTCATCAAAGGCGAAAACCCGCACACCCGGCAGTCGACGATCCTCAATCGGCTTTCGATGCGGCCCGGCGAGATCGCCGACATTCGCGACTTCCGCTCGAGCGAACGGCGCATCAAACAGTCGGCGCTATTCAATGTCGACCCCAGCAAGGGCGAAACTCCCAAGGTGGTATTCTCGCAGCCGGACGGCGAAGAATCCGTCGCCAGCAAAAAACGTGCAAGCGGCAAGAAGACGGGCAATCCCGATTCATTCCGCGGTCAAAGCCCGGACGGCCGGCCGCCTTCGTCCCCCTATGCGCCTCCTGGCAATAGACAAGGACCGCCCACGAGCGCGCCCGCGGCTGGCGATGCCAACGTCATTCGCGGGCAAAGCCCCGATGCGTACGGTGGCTATGGCGGGCGTGGTATCAACGCGCTTCCGGCGGCGCAGCCCTACACTGCCAATCAGCCACCGGCTGCAGGAGCGCCTTACGTATCGCCCCAGCCTTTGGGCGCTCCATACGTTCCGCCGCAGACACCGCCATATGCCAACCCGGCGCCGCCGTATGCCAACCCAGCGCCACCAACGTTGCCGATCGTGCCGGACACTCCCGGATATCCGCCGGCTTTCCCGAATCCCTCGAGCGTGCTCGCGCCGCCCGTTGTTCCGCAACCCTCGATTCCGATCGAGGTCATCGCCAACGAAGCCCAGACCGGCAAATTCACGTTCGGCGCGGGCGTCAACTCCAATGCGGGTCTGGTGGGGCAGGTCGTCATCGACGAACAAAACTTCGACATCTGGCGCGTGCCGACAAGCTGGGAAGATTTTCGCACGGGCCGGGCATTCCGCGGCGCGGGGCAGAAACTGCGCATCGAAGCCGCGCCGGGTACCCAAGTTTCGCGCTACATGTTTAACTTCGCCGAACCGTACTTGTTCGACACCCCGGTCAGCTACGGTTTGAGCGGATATTACTTCAATCGCTTCTACCGCGACTGGACCGAACAACGCGTCGGCGGACGCACGAGCTTGGGTTATCAGCTCACTCCCGACCTGTCGGGCACGATCGCGCTGCGGGCCGAAGATATTCGGATTTCGCAGCCGCGCATCACCACGGTCCCCGACTTGAACGCGGTGCTCGGCCACACTCAGCTCTATAGTGTGAAGCCGCAGCTCGTCTATGACACGCGCGACAGCACCTTTTTGCCAACGCAGGGCATGTTCCTGTCCACAGATTTCGAGTATGCCTGGGGCACCTTCCAGTTCCCGCGCTTCATGGTGAATTTCCAGAAGCACTACCTGCTGCGCGAGCGGCCGGACGGCACGGGCCGCCACACCCTCAGCTATTACACGCAGTTCGGCATCGCCGGCAACGACATCCCGATCTACGAACGCTTCTACGCGGGCGGTTTCGGCACATTGCGCGGCTTCCAGTTCCGCGGCGCCTCGCCCATGATCAACGACGTGGAAGTGGGCGGTAAGTTGATGAACGTGAATTCGATCGAATACATGTTTCCCATCACAGCCGACGACATGCTGAAGGGCGTGGCCTTCGTCGATTATGGTACGGTCGAGTACAACCGCACGATCACCTGGGAGAACTACCGCATCGCGCCCGGCCTAGGCTTGCGCGTGACGATCCCGATGATCAGCGCCGCGCCCATCGCGCTCGACTTTGCCGTCCCGGTGCACAACGCGCCCACCGATTTGAAGCAGGTCTTCAGCTTCTTTGTGGGCGTGGGGCACTAGGCGGGCGGCTTGGCCGCCAGTCTCGCCCAAGCTTGACCGCACGCGAGAAAACAAAAAAGCCGCTTGGATATCCCAAGCGGCTTTTCGTTTGAGCACGCAAACGCCTTAGCGGCTTACCAGTAGTACCCGCCATAGTAGGCCGGCGCTCCATAGAAGCCGCGGTAGCCAGTTCCATAGAACCCGTTGTATCCATACGTGTACGGCCGGGACACGGGATAGCGGTAGCCATAATAGGCCGGGCCCGGAGCGTAGTAGGGCCGATACGCATAGTACGGAGCGTACGGCCGGTAGGCGTAATACGGGCGGTAGTAACCGCCCCACCAGCGAACGGGCGTAATCGTCGCGCTCGCAGGCTGGGCCGGCGCGAGCAGCGAAGCGGTTGCGCCGTTCTCAGTGTAGACGGCCGTGCGAACCGGCACGTCAGCGGCACGGGCAAATTGCGCGGCCGCCAGCGCGACCACTGCCGTCAGTAAAAAAATCTTGAGCTTCATGATTGTTGTCCTCCCTTTGCACAACAATAGCTCGTCGCCAAAAGAATGCTATTCGCGGGCTGCTTGCCCGACAAGAAGCAAAATATACAGGCAGAATCACTCGTAGCGAAGGAGGCTGAAGGGATTGTAAGGCGCAAGCCGTTTCGCCCCCCCCAGCCCTGAAAGCTCGATCAAGAAAGCGCAGCCGACGACCGTCGCACGCGCCTTTTCGACTAAGCGGCAGCAAGCCTCCATGGTTCCGCCGGTCGCCAACAGGTCATCGACCAGCAGCACGCGCTGCTCGGGCGCGATGCCGTCTTGATGCATTTCCAGCGTGTCGCGCCCATATTCGAGTTCATAATGAAATGCATGGGTAATGCCGGGCAGCTTGCCTGGCTTGCGCACCGGCACGAAGCCGACGTTTAGCGCGAGCGCCAAGGGAGCCGCGAAGATAAACCCACGGGCTTCGGCCGCGGCCACGATGTCGACCTTCGCTCCGCGATACTGGTGGGCCAACTGGGCGATAGCCGCGGCAAACGCCAGCGGATCGCGCAGCAAGGGAGTGATGTCGCGGAAGAGGATGCCCGGTTTCGGAAAGTCGCGGACGGCGCGGATGTATGCGTGCAGATCGACTGGCGGCATGAGCGTGGTTTACCCCTTGGCCGCGTAGAGTTCGGCGTACTCGAGCGCCCAGCGGTCCGCCAGCTCGCGAAAGGAGGCGATGTCGACGTGCGCCAGTGCGTGGAATTGGCTGCGGTTGAAGATCTCTTTGTTGCGGATGGTTCCCTTCGCGGCCAGCTCGAGCACGTGCGATGCCGAAAAAGGCCGCACGACCATCTCCAGCCGGCTGAAATAATTTTCACGCCTGCCACCGCTAACGGACAAGTCGTCGCGGCTGATTCCGGCGCCCCAACCGCTCGGGCCCACGATGGTCTCGTAGCGGAAGCCAGGAAAATGCTGTGGCAACTGCCGCAGGCACTGTTCGACGTGCTCGGAAAGCTCCAACCGATATTGCGAGTGCAGCCGCTTGAGCTCTTCCTCGCCGATCGCCGCTTCAGCTTGCGCACGAGCTTGGGCGTCTTGAGCCCGTTGGCCGCGC
Organism: Pirellulales bacterium; assembly: GCA_035496575.1. Taxonomy (GTDB): domain Bacteria; phylum Planctomycetota; class Planctomycetia; order Pirellulales; family PALSA-1355; genus PALSA-1355. Next base: position 11,740 of record DATJEN010000265.1, on the reverse strand, counting down.
TGAATCGCCCGCTCGAGTCGCTCGTGAAAGTCCATTAACTCATCCGTTCATTCAGAAAGGGCAATGCTCGGCGCGCGGCTGATCCACTAGCGGGGCAACCGAGCTCGAGAAGAACACGCGTGCTGTCGAGGGTTTCCGTGCGTGAGGGCCGCCCGCATTGCTGCCCGCGACCGCGCCGAGCGCTCAGTTGTCGGCTGAGGATGGCTGCGGCTCAGCCGGCTGCGAGGGTTCTTGAGCGCTTTTACCCTCTGGTTCACTCTTGAGCTCGAAAAACTGCTTGAGGTCGCCGAATGTCCGCAGCGGCGCTTTGCCGGCCTTCATCTCTGTGGTGAGCGGCACAACCGGCTTTGGCTTCGGCCGATGAGGCGGCGGGCTTTTGAATTTCGGACGCGGCGGCTGGCCTTGCCGCTGCTCGCGCGGGCCGCCCCGCTTTTCCGGGCGGCGGCTCGGCGGACGCGGGCGGCGATCTGGCGCGGGCGCCGCCACTTCGGCAGGCACGGCCGCGCCTTCGACACTCGCCGGCTGCGCCTCGGCAGGCGCCGTCGTTCCGCCCGCGGGCTCCGGTTTCGGGCGTCGCGCTTCGTGTCGTTTCTTCTCGCCGCGCTTGGGAGGCTGAAATCGCTCCGTGCCCGGCGGAATCATGGTCAGAGAAACGCGCCGCCGAGTCTTATCGATCTCATGCACCCATACCTTGACGATGTCGCCCACCGATACGATCTCGTGCGGGTCTCGCACGAACTTGTTGGCCAATTGGCTGATGTGCACCAGGCCCGTATCGTGCAGCCCAATGTCAACGAACGCGCCGAAGTCGACGACGTTGAGCACCGTGCCTGCCAGCTCCATGTTGGGAGTCAAATCCTCGAGCTTGATGACCCCTTTCTTGAAGATCGGCGGGCTGAGGTCCTCGCGCGGGTCGCGCCCCGGCCGCGTGAGTTGTGACAGGATGTCCTTGAGCAGCATTTCGCCCGCACTCAGTTGGGCAGCGAGTTCATTGAGGCGCATCCGCGCGGCGCGCTCGGCAATTTGAGCGCTTGAGTCCTTGTCCGCCAGGTCGGGCACGTGGTGCTCCATCGTCTCCAGCACGCGCTCGGCCAGGGCATAGCTCTCGGGATGAATCCAGGTTGCGTCGAGCGGATTGTCGCCACCGGCAATCTTCAAGAAACCGGCGGACTGCACGAACGCCGCTTCGCCGAACCCGGGCACTTCCTTGAGCTGTTCGCGGCTGCGAAAGGGCCCATGCTGCGCGCGGAAATCGTACAAGCGACGCGCGGTTAGTTGGTTCAGGCCAGATACGTAGCGCAACAGCGCGGGGCTGGCCGAGTTCACGTCCACGCCCACGTAGTTCACGCACGATTCAACCACCGCGTCGAGCGAAGCGCGCAAGTGCTTGGCCTTCACGTCGTGCTGATACATGCCCACGCCGATGCTGGCGGGGTCGATCTTCACCAACTCGCTGAGCGGATCCTGCACGCGGCGGCCGATCGAGATGGCGCCGCGCAACGTGGCGTCGTACTCGGGAAACTCCTCGCGTCCCAGCGGGCTGGTCGAATACACGCTGGCGCCCGCCTCGTTGACGATCACGTAGGCAACGCCATCGCCTGCGAACTCGGTGGCAATCACGTCCGACATCAACTCTTCGGTCTCGCGGCACGCGGTGCCGTTGCCGATCGCCGCCAGGCTGAGTTGATGAGCCTTGATCATTTCCACGAGCTTGGCGCGGCCCTCCAGCCGGCGCTCTGGCTTGCCGATCAGGTGGATCACCGCCTGGTCCAACAGGTTGCCAAACTCGTCGAGCGCCGCCAGTTTGCAACCGCTTTTGAATCCAGGGTCGATCGCCAGCACGCGACGCCCGCGAATCGGTTTTTGCAGCAACAAGTTTCGCAAGTTCTTGGCAAATACTTCCACGGCGTGCGCTTCGGCCCAATCCGTCAGCTCGCGGCGCACTTCGCGCTCCAAGCTCGGAAAAACCAAGCGCGTCAGCGCGTCCCGACCACAGCCGCGTAAGAAGTCGACGTGCGGATGATCGGGCGGACAGACCGATTCATCCATGGCCGCCTGCATGCCGTCCTGGTCGGCTTCGACCTTGACGCGCAGCGCCTTGGCTTTCTCGCCGCGGTTGATGGCGAGCACGCGATGCTCAGGCACTTTTGAGAGCGACTCGTTGAATTCGAAGTAGTCGCGGAAGCCTTGCGCCGTCTTTTCGTCGGCCTCGCCGCGCGTGACGACGAGTTTTCCGCTGCGATTGAGAATTTGCCGCAACTTGTGCCGCAGGTCGGCCCGTTCGCTCACGCCTTCGGCCAGGATGTGACCCACGCCCAACAGCGCGTCGGCCGCGGTCGCGACGCCTTTGTCGGGGTTTATAAAGTCGGCGGCCCGGGCGTCCAGGTCCTGGCAGGCGGGCGCCGCGGCCAGCACTTCGTCAGCCAGGGGCTCAAGCCCTCGCTCGCGCGCCACTGTAGCGAGGGTTTGCTTCTTGGGCTTAAACGGCAAATACAGGTCTTCCAGCCGTTTGGTGCTGTTGGCGCTGGCGATCTCTCGCGCCAGCTCGGCCGTCAGCTTTCCTTGCGATTCGATCGACCGCAGGATGGTTTGCTTGCGCTCGCCCAGCAGACGCAGCCTGGTGAGCCGGGCCTCGACGTTGCGGATCTGCTCTTCGTCCAGGCCGCCCGTCTGATCCTTGCGGTAGCGGGTAATGAAGGGGACCGTGTTGCCAGCATCGAGCAACTGGACGACCGACTCCACTTGCCTCAGGGAAAGATGCAGAGCCTGGGCGACGCCTTGCAAGTCGATTGCAATCGGATTCGCGGTTCCCATGGCGTTCGTTGCCGGCTTGCTCGTTCGACGCAAATCTATGCGTGGGTTCGGTTTGACAGCCTCGCAATCTAGCGCGGCATGGAGAAGTTGTCAAGGATGCGCAGCCGCGGCGCGACGCTGGCTGTCGCGTGCAAAGCGCCCCATCAACCCGCATCGCGCTTAGGACCGGCGCTTCGTGCTTTTCCGGTGCGAAAACGCCGCCAAGAAAAAACGTCACTTCCGGACAAATAGATCAAACCCTCAGCACGCCTGCTGCCGATACATAGGGCGCAAGGGCGGGCATCGATAGCATGTCGTGCATGCGTCCTGCGGCCAAGCATGATGGTTGGCGCGGAGCATTGAAACCGTTCCTCCAGACGTAAGGAAGCGTCCCCATGGCTCGAAGCCAATTGCGAGTGTATTACGGCCCTCAAACCGACGTTTGTGCTTCGGTCAGCGAAGCCAAACAAAACCAGGAGGCCGTCACGGTTCCGCTCGGAGAAATTCTACCGCTGCTGGCGGACGCCGTGCGCAACGAGCGCACGTGGCTTCGCGATTTCGAAGATGACCAGGTCACGATTTCAACCGATCTGTACGAAGTGATCTTGGCCTACCAACATTATCGCCGGCCCTCGGCCTGAACGGGCCGCGTTTCGGATTAAACTGATCTAAGACGAAGCCCAGCCGGTTTTGGCTGGGCTTTTGTTTTTGATTCCGAGCACTGCCGCCAAGGTATAATGGCGCAGTCGTTACTATCGCGCTTGCCGGGCCACGAAGCCTAAGGGCAGCCGCGATTGTCCCCCGAGGAAATTGCGCGTGGCGGAACCCACCCCCGACGAATCTCATCCGGTCGAAAAAGCCGAACAGGCGATCTCCAAACTCGAAGAAACGCTGGCCACCACGAACGGCAACGTCGGACGTTCGCGGATCGTCGACCTGATCCAGCAGATCAAAGAATCCGCAGACAAGCTGGCGGTCGATCGCACTTCGCGGGGTGACTTGAAGATCATCAGCCGCACGCTGCGCGAGCTGCGCTACGCGTTCAAGGTTTTCACCCCCTATCGATCGCGCCGCAAGGTAACGGTGTTTGGCTCCGCGCGCACGCGTCCGGACGAAGCCACGTACCGGCAGGCCGTCGACTTCGGCCGCGCCATGGCCGAGCACAAATGGCTGGTCGTCACCGGCGCGGCGAGCGGCATCATGGAAGCCGGCCACGTCGGCGCCGGCCGCGAAAACTCGATGGGCCTCAACATCATGCTGCCCTTCGAACAATATGCCAATCCGATCATCGCCGGCGACGCCAAGCTCGTGCACATGAAATATTTTTTCACGCGCAAGCTGATGTTCGTCAAAGAATGCGACGCCGTGTGCCTGCTCCCTGGCGGGTTCGGCACGCTTGACGAAGGCCTGGAAGTCTTGACCCTTTTGCAAACCGGCAAGCGCGACATGGTGCCGGTCGTGTTTCTCGATGCCCCGGGCGGCAGCTTCTGGACCGATTTCCAGCAGTATGTCGAGCGGCGGCTGTTGGGTGGCGGCATGATCTCGGCCGATGATCTGTCGCTCTACAAACTGACAGATAGCGTCGAGAGCGCCGCAGGCGAGATTTTGCAGTTCTTCAAGGTCTATCAGAGCATGCGGTATGTGAAGAACAAGCTCGTGCTGCGGCTCAAAGAGGCGCCCTCCCCGGAATTGCTGGCGGCCATCAACGAAGAGTATCGCGACATCACCAACGGCGGCGAGTTCGTGGTGAGCGGGCCGCTGCCGGAAGAAAAGGATGAGCCGGACCTGGCGCCGCTCGCGCGGCTGGTGTTCCGCTTCAATCGCAGGAGCCTGGGCCGGCTGCGGCAGTTGATCGATACTTTGAACCGCGGCGCCGTCGAGCGACCTTCTGGCCCAAATCTGGCCGCCCCAGCCTGAGTTTCACTGCTCGATTCATCGCGCGCATCTGTCGCCCGCCCAATTCAGGCACTAAATTGGACCTCGCGGGCCGGCGTGATCTGCCCGATTGTCTTGCCTCAGGTGGACGTGCGTTCGATGGCCGATCAATGGTACGTTCAAGCAGGTGGCAAGGAAGTTGGCCCGCTGAGCCCATCGCAGCTCAAAAGTTTGGCCGGCCAAGGCAAGATCACGCCTGCGACCCAGGTGCGGCGCGGCAGCGATGCGGCGTGGGTCGCGGCTTCAAGAGTCAAAGGGCTGTTCGAAGCCCCGCCGGCTGCCGCTCTTAAATCACAAGCAACGCCAGCCGCGACTCCGCCCAAAGTCAGCGCGCCACCGGCGCCGCCACCGATTGCACCGGCGCGTCCAGCGGCGACGCGATCTCTCGTGCCAAAGGCGGTCCCCGTCGAAGGACGGGCGCCGATGACGGCGCAGATTTTGGGGGCGGCCGGTCTCATCTTGGGCACCCTCGCGCTGGCAACCTTTTGGCTGCCCGTTTTGGGCGCGGTGGGTTGGACCGGAATTGCGGTCGGAGGCGTCGGACTGCTGCTGGCCATCGCGGGCCTTGTCGTCTCTGCGCGAAAAGGTGGCGCAGGCTTGTACTTGAATGTGGCTGGCGCGAGTAGCTCGTTGGTCGGGCTCGTGCTCACGGTGGTGCTCGGCGCCGTGTTTGGCATGTTCGGCTCTCAGCCACCTCCGCTCGCGGCGCCAATAGCAGCGACGCTTGTCGCTCCGCCGCCAGCCGCTCCGCCCGCCGCCGAACCTGAGCCACCGCCCGAAATCGTGTGGACTCCGCACGACCAGCCGATCGAGCAACCGCCGATCCGCGCCACGCTCACGTCGGCCAAAGTTGAGACGGTACGCTTCGAGCGCGACTTACTCTCCGGAAAAGCACCCAAGCCTGAACCGCGGCTAAAAATTCGAATCTCGCTCGAAAATACAAGCACGAATCGCATCGTGAACTGCCCAGGCTGGAGCGGTGGAGCAGGGCTGGTATCCGCCGATCTTGAAAAAGCGGTGGCCGGCGCGCTCGGCGAAAGCACGTCCAGCGTCACTGCCAGCGCGACGCTCGTTGACGACGTTGGGAACCAGTACAAGCAAACGCCGGCTCTCATGCTGTTTGGTGACAAGTCGCTGATGAAGGATCCCGCGCTCCGCCCGGGCGAAAAGCGCGATTTGGAAGTTGTGTTTGCGACTCCGCTCGAAACGATCGATTACGTGCGGCTGGAACTCTCGGCAAACGGGTTTGAAGGCACGGAGCCTTTGCGGTTTCAAATCCCGCAAGCGGGCATCGAGCGGCCGCAAAGCAAGTAACCGATATTTGAAAAGTGCCGCTCGCAGCCGCCGCCATGAAGAAGCTCCTGATTCTCGAGACGACCTGTGACGAAACGGCCGCCGCGGTCGTCACGGACGAGCTGCAGGTGCTTTCGTCGGTCGTGGCCTCGCAAGACGAGCTACACCGACGTTTCGGAGGCGTGGTGCCGGAGATCGCCTCGCGGGCGCACGTCGAGCGCATCCTGCCGGTGATCGACGAAGCGCTGTCGCGCGCCAACTCGAAGCTCGACTCGATCGACGCGATAGCCGTGGCAAACACGCCGGGATTAGCCGGATCGTTGTTGGTGGGCCTGGCGGCCGCAAAGGCGATCTGCGTCGCCCGCGATCTGCCGCTGGTCGCCGTGAACCATTTGCAGGCGCACATCTATGCCTGCCGGCTCGCCGCGGGACGCGACGTGTTTCCTTGCCTGGGGCTGATCGTGAGCGGCGGGCATACGAGCCTTTACCGCTGCGCGACTCCCATCGACTTCGAACTGCTGGGAGGAACAATCGATGACGCCGCCGGCGAGGCTTTCGACAAGGTGGCCAGCCTGCTGGGATTGCCGTTTCCGGGCGGGCCAGCCATCGATCGAGCGGCGCGGACGGGCAACCCACAAGCCTTTCGGCTTCCGCGCCCGTTGTTGGATAGCAACCGGCTCGATTTCAGTTTCAGCGGGTTGAAAACCGCGGTGCGCTATCAGATCGCGCGGCCAGGCACGCTAAACGAGCAGCCCCTCGATCCGCAATTCGTTTCGGACCTGGCGGCCAGTTTTCAAGAAGCGGTGGTCGATTGCCTGGTCGGCAAGGCGCTGTTTGCCGCCGAGCGAACGGGCTTGAAGATTCTGTGCGTCGGCGGTGGCGTGGCTGCCAATGCGCGATTGCGAGAGCGGCTGGCCGCCGAGACAGCGCCTCGCGCAATTGAACTGCACATTCCGCCGCTCAAGCTGTGCACCGACAACGCGGTGATGGGTGCCATTGCCGTCGAGCGATTGCGCGCGGGACTAACCGAATCGCTCGACCTGGATGTTTTTCCGGGCCTGGTGCGGCAGCGTCCCGCGGGCGCACACTAGCTGCCCGTAACGGAATTGCTTTGGCTTGCGCCTGGCGGATTCTGACCTGGCTGCGTGCCGCCCGCGCCCGGGCCAGGCGAAGTGCCGGTGGTCCCAGATTGCAAGTTGAACGTGGTCACGCTACCAACACCCGTAAAGATCGGGGAAGGCGAAATGCGCACATAGCGACGGTCGGCCGAGACCACGCCGTTCACGGTGAAGCCGGCGCCACTGGGCAGCGGCTGAATGATCGGCATGTAGCCGACAGCCTGCTGGATAAAGGGCACGCCGATCAGCCCTTGTCGCGAGACGCCCAGGTTGGCCGTTGCGCCCTGCTGCTGGGACATGCTATTGATTTGCTGCAGCAGCACGGCCTGGTTGACGGCCAATTGGCCGGCGGCGGCATTGGCCAACAAGTGCTCGGAAATCGGCTCTTTGCGGCGGCCCTCATTCATGTCGAAGACCACAAGCGCGTCATCGTCGCCAATGGGGATCTGCTCGCGCATGTGCTTTTCTTCAGGAGTGCCCGCGTGCGAATACAGATCGACGGTGACTTTGCCGGCCGTGACTTTGCCCCACACGCGCCGCACGAGCACGCGATAGGTGCCGTCGAATGCCTCGGGACAGACATAGGTTTCGCTGAGCCCTTGCGTCTGAACGCGTTTATCCTGGCTGGCGGTGTCACCCACGATGATTCCGCCGCCACTGGTGCGCGGGTTGCGGAACGAAGCGGTCGAGCCCGACGGCTCTTCAACCATCAGGTCGATATCTGCATCGCCGGTCCAGGTGACCTTGACGATGCAGTCGCGAATCTTGGCTTGCTCGAGCTCGGCGGCGAACTCCTGCGCTTCGGTGGTTCGATTCGCGGCCTTGAGCTGAGCGAGAACGGCCTTGGCCGCGCCGCTCGCGCTGCGCACCAGATCTTGCTTATCCTTCGGCCAGGCTTGCTTCAGGATGCCCAGGCTTGACCACCTGATGCCATCGACGTCGTTCAGCCGCTGGGCCAACTGCAGGCCGTACAGATAGGGCTCCGGACGCAAGGGCTCCAGGGCCGCGACCTGCTCGAATACCTTGAGCGCGCGAGATTCCAGACCGGAGCGGGCCATGTACTGAGCCACGTACATCAAGTCTTCAGTCGCTTCGCCAAAATCGACGCCCGACATCAGCACGCGTTCGATGTCGGATTTCGATGCCCCGCTGGCCTGCATGGCGATGCCCAGCGCCTCGTACATCCAGGGCTGCGCCGCGCCATGCCGCAGGGCCGCCTGAATCATCGCGATCACTTGGGTCATCTGCCGGTCGTTCGCCAGCTTGCGCACGGTTTCGCGAACGGCCTCGGGCTTCACGTCGTTATGCGAAGCGAAGTAGTCGTTCCAAGCTACGGTCCAATTGCCATCGGCCGGCGTTGGCAGCGTGATTGGCTCAGCCTTCTTCGCCGCTGGCTTAGCACTGCCTGCAACGGGCGCGCGAGCCGAAGGAGCCGCTTTGCCGGCGGCTTGCGATTTGGGGGCCACGGATTTTGGTTGTGAAGCAGGTGGCGTGATGGTCGCGGGGCGCTTGGCGCTTCGCTGAGTGGATGGCGCTGGCGTCGGACTTGACTTCTTGGGACCGAGCTTGAGGTCGTCGACCGCGGCGACCAGCAGCGGCTCGGAGACGGAGAACATTCCGCCGCCCATACCGCCCATCATTCCGCCACCACCTCCCATTCCTCCCATCATTCCACCACCCATGCCGCCGCCCATGCCGCCCATCATTCCGCCACCCATGCCGCCGCCCATGCCGCCGCCCATGCCGCCCATCATTCCGCCACCCATGCCGCCCATCATTCCGCCGCCCATGCCGCCCCTGGAAATAATGGGAATCACGAGGTCGGCAACCGGGTAGGCCTTGGTGATGAGCTCGGCATCGGCCACTTCTTTGGTGGTGATCTTCAAGACTTCATCTTTGATGATGTAGGTCAAACCGAATTCGTCGAGCATCAGCCGCAACGCCGAGCGCAGCGAAATGCCGGCCAGCTTGCGCGTGACTTGCGTATCGGAACCGAGGCCCTGGTCTTCCAGCGCTTTGCGGTCGAGCTGAATCTCGATGCTGTGATAATCCTTCAAATAGTCCACCACGTCCGACAAGCTGGTTTCCACAAAGTCGATCGAGGTGGGCTCTTCGAGCTGTTCTTGAATCTTCCGCTCAGCCGGACCGACAACTCGCAAATCGGTGTGCGTGTATTTTTTGCGCCGCGCGGTCAGCTCTTCCCAGGCGGCCGCATCGGGATAAACCACCGGCTGATCGTCGGGGAAGGGCATCATCGAGGTTTCGACGGCGCCCAGCGTTGCCACGACCGCTTTGGCACGAGCTTGGCGCAGCGCCAAATCCGACTGCCGCGCGCCCACCAGGTGGGCAATAATCGACGTCGAGGTAGCAATCGGCAGCGTAGGATCGATGCGCGGGATTTCTACCGAGCCGATCTCGTCGGCCGCCGCATAGCGGCCCTCATCCATCAGCGCGTTGAAGCGATCGACGAGCTGCCGCAGACGTTCTTGATCGCGCACGAGCCCCTCGGCCACGCGCAACCGTTCGAGCGCGGCGGCGCGCGCCTCTTGCGCTTGCTGATCCAGGATGTCCTTGGTGGCCGCGCGGCGATAAGCTTCGCGCAGCGCCATTTCTAGTTGACCACGCAATTGAGCGCGAACTTCGGCGCGCAGCTCGGGCACCTTCATCACGCGCTCGAGCATCAGCTTCAGCGATTGCTCAACGCTCAAGGGATCGGTCGACATGATGCCGCGTGCCTGGCGAAGCTCGTTTTCAACTTCGGCGCGAACGAGATCGGTGATCAAGCGGTTGTTTTGTTCGACAGCCGAGAGCAGACGTCCTTCAGCGTCGTTGACGTCGAGATCCACGGGCGGGACTGGAGCAGGAACCGGAGGCGGCTCAACTGGCTCGGTGCCTGGTGGGACGCGGAACTGGGCAGGCCGAGTGCGCGGAGGCGCCGCTTGCTCGTTGGAAAAGCGACGGATCTCGACTTTTTCTTCTGCCTTCGCGGCGGGCTTTCCCGATGCATCGGCCCGCTTCCCAGCGATTTGTTTCTTCACGCCGCGCGCGGTTTCGTCGAGGGGATCGTACCGCAGCGCCTCATCGGCCAGCCGTTCGGCGCCGTCAAGGTTGCCGGACGTAATCGCTTGCGCGGCGAGCTTGGCCAATTGTTCGGTGTTTTCCAGGTACAGCCGGCGAGTCTCTTTCAGCCCCGGCGTGCCCAGCGTGATCAGCCGCAGCCCCGAATCGATGCGCGATCGCTCAACCAGGCTGGGCAGGAATGAAAGATCGGGGTTCGAGTCGTCGAGCGCCAGTGTCCAACGCAGAGGAAGTTGCTTTCCCCCAGTCTCGACGGTCAAGGCGATTTGCAGCTCACCCTCGAGCTTGTCCTTGCTCGTGCCCAACACGATCGTGTCGCGATCGCTGCGCAAAGGTGGAACGCGGGTTGGGAACACGTCGGCGAACTCGGCGGGCCACTTGGCCGAAACGGGCCACAGGACGGTTGCTTCGGCGGCCTTGGCCAAAAACAAACCAACTTCCTTGGCGCTCAGCTCTTCGCCATCGACGGCCAGCACGCCACCGGTCTGGTTCGCCAGGGAGGCCAAAAACAGGCTGTCCACGCGCGGACCAATTGCAAATCCGGAAACCGGGATTTGTTCCGCGGCCAGCGAATCCACGAGCTTGCGAAATTCATTCAGGGCCACGAAATGAGCGGTGCTCATTCCATCCCCGATGTAAATCACGGCGCGGGCTTTGTCCGATTTGTCGAAGCGCGATTGCGCGGCCCGCACCGCGGCGGGCATGTCGGTTGCGCCCAGCGGCACCCGGTCTTTGAGCGCGGCGATGGCACGATCCATCTCGGCTCCACGCGGTGCAACGAATGCCTCGGTGAGTGGCACCGCATCGAGATCAACGGCCAGCAATTGGACGCGATCGTCGCCGCTCAGCGAAACGAGCAAGGCATTCAATGCGTCGAGTGCTTTGTCTCGATACAAGCTGGTTTGGCTTGCCGACGTGTCGAAGAGAATGACCACCTGGTGGGCGGCCGCCGCTTGGGGCAGGGGCACGTTCGGCGAGAGGCTGACGGCGAAGTACGTCGCCCCCTCGGAGTTGACGTACGTGCTGATATTCGGGTCGGGGATTTCGACGGCCGCTTGCGTCCAGGCTGCGCAACCCGCGAAACCAACCGCGCACGCTACTCGAATCAGGTACTTGGACATGCGATGCTTCTCCACTCGCCAGAACTGCCTGCGGCCATGTGGCCCGTCGTGTTCCGTAAGCGACGAGGGCCGCCGCGCATGTGAATTGCGTGAACTGGTGGCAAAGCCGTTTGCCCAAAGGCCTATTCTATTCACGCTTCAGGATTTACGCCACAATAATCGCGTCAAAAAGGCCGGGCACAATGGGTTGTGACGGTGGTTTCGGGGGTGCCATCGAACGGGGTGAGAATTCCTCGTGTTTCTCAAGCTCGGAAGTGCCCGCCGGCCGTCCGAAAACACTAGCGTCAGGGCTGATGCGCGGCACGGCAAGTGCCTAACGGGTGCTTAATGACGCAGGCCCAGCGCCCTGTGGCCTCGCCGACGTGAATTGCTTATTTTCAGCGTCGGATTTTCACTTCGAGA
>DATJEN010000264.1:0-14429 GCA_035496575.1 Pirellulales bacterium | reverse complement strand
CGCCCACTTCATTTTGCTGAGCGTGAGGAAAAACTCGGCAACCACTTCGCGCGGTGAAAGCCGCAGCCAGGCGGCCGAGAGCAGCGCGGCCAAAAAAATGCCCGTGCCCGTGGTCGACAGCCAATTGAATTTGAACGTGGCGTCCTCCGGCTGAGCTGCGCGGTCCGATCCCGATTCCACCGGCACCACCGGCGCCGTGCGATACACGCGGTTGTGAATGCCGGGCACTTCCCACGTGAACTTGCTGATGCCCGCGAGCGCATTGGGCTGTTCTTGTGGTCCGCCATCGAGCAGCTCGCGCACCGCCGGCGTGCCCCACAGGAAAACCATGATCGAGAGCAACACCCAGGGCACCCAGGCAAACACCACGCCGCGCGTCGTCAGTTGCTGCGTGTCAGAGGTTGCAGGGCCGCGCTCGAACGCTATTTCGTCTCCGAAGCGCCACACGTCTTTTGGCTGCCAAACCCGCAAGAACAGCGCCAGCGAGATAAGCGATCCCAGGCCGCCGACCACGTCGACCAGCGTAGGGCCATGAAAATTGGAGGTCAGGTATTGGATCGAGGCAAAGCTTCCGCCGCACACCAAGATCGCGGGCCAGCAGCCCAGCACGCCGCGCCAGCCCGCCATGGTTGCCACGAGCCAGGCGGGCACGATCAGCGAAAAAAATGGCAGTTGCCGGCCGGCCATTTGGCTGAGGGCCATTTCGTCGATTCCACTGATCTTCGCCAAGGTGGTGATCGGGGTTCCCAGCGCGCCAAAGGCAACGGGCGAAGTGTTGGCCAACAGTGCCAGCCCAGCGGCATACAGCGGAGAGAAGCCGAGCCCGATCAATAGTGCCGCGGAGATGGCGACCGGCGTGCCGAAGCCGGCGGCGCCTTCGACAAAGGTGCCGAACGAGAACGCGATCAGCAGCGCTTGCATGCGCCGATCGGGCGAAAGCGCGGCGACCGAGTGCTTGACGACTTCGAACTGGCCCGCGCGGACGGTGAGGTGATACAGGAACACGGCCGAGAAGACGATCCAGCCGATCGGCAGCAGCCCAAAACAGGCGCCGTCCAGAGCCGCGCCCCATGCCGCGGTGGCCGGCATGCCGAAGCCGGCAATCGCCACCATGAGCGCCGTGCCCAATCCGGCCACGGCGGCGCGCGGAGCCGACTGACCGACCACCAGCAACCCCAGCAGCACCACGATCGGCGCAGCCGCCAATAGCGTCGACAGCCAAGGCGATCCGAGCGGGTCGTAAACTTGAACCCAATCCATAGGCGTGCGTGTGCGACCTGGTTCGTGAGCTTTGTGCGTGGTGCGATCGTTTGCGGCTATTCCGAGCGCGGGTGGAGTGCTAGTCTACTGGCTAACCCACCCACCACGAAACACTCACCCACTGACCGCGCGAGGGACGAAGATGGCCAAGAGCCGCAAAGCGGAAGTCGACGCAGCCCTGAAGCAAATCGACTTAAACGGCAAGAAATACCAGGTCGTGCTCGATACCACGCTGGGCAAGATCACGCTCGACATGCTTGCGGACCTCGCACCGGGGCACGTCAAGAACATGCTCGGCCTCGCGAAAATTGGCTATTACGACGGCCTCGTTTTCCATCGCATCATCAGCGGGTTCATGATTCAAGGCGGCTGCCCCGAAGGAACGGGCACTGGCGGGCCGGGTTATACGATTCCGGCCGAGTTCAATGCCACCAAACACGTGCCCGGCGTCCTGTCGATGGCGCGCACGAACGATCCCAATTCGGCCGGATCGCAGTTCTTCATCTGCCTGGAGAGCGTGCCGCATCTGGATCGGCAATACACGGCCTTCGGCAAGACGGCGGACGCGGAGAGCCTGGCCGTGGTCAAGAAAATCGGCGCGGTGGAAACCGGCGCCAACGACCGGCCCAAGACCCCGGTAAAAATCAACAAGGCTACGGTGGTCGAAAAAGCGGCTTAGCGCTTCCGCCAATCGATGCCCGACATCGAAGCCAGCGCCAACTCCAGGGCGTGCGTGCCGTCGCGCCCATGGCCTTGCGCCGCAAGCGCCACATATAGCTGGTTCGCCAGCGCCAGCCCCGGCATCGAAAGGCCCATGCGCTTCGACTCGGCCAGCGCAATGCCCATGTCCTTGATGAAATGCTCGACCAGGAACCCGGGCGCGAAATTGCCGTTGATGATCCGTGGTCCGAGGTTCGAGAGCGACCAGCTTCCGGCGGCCCCGGGCGAAACCGATTCCAGCACCACGTTCAAATCGAGCCCTGCCCGGTAGCTGTAGAGCAGCGACTCGCACACGCCGATCATATTGGTGGCGATCAGGATCTGGTTGGCCATCTTGGTATGCTGCCCGGCGCCCGCCGGCCCCTGATGCACGATGGTCTTGCCCATGGCTTGCCAGCAGGGCTGCAGGGCCGCGACGACTTCCTTGTCGCCGCCGATCATGATCGACAGCCGGGCTTCTCGCGCGCCGACGTCTCCGCCCGAAACGGGCGCGTCGACGCTGTGCACGTTTTTTTCCGCGGCCCGCTTGGCGATCTCGACGGCCAGGGAGGGTTCGCTGGTGGTCATGTCGACCAGGATCATGCCGGGCCGGCTGCCGCCGAGGGCGCCTTGTTGGCCGAGCATGGTTTCGCGAACGTCGCTGGGAAATCCGACAATGCTAAACACCACGTCGGAGGCTTCGGCCACGGCGCGCGGTGAATCGGCCCAGCGGGCGCCGCGCTCGACGAGCGGCTGCGCCTTCTCTCGCGTGCGGTTGTACACGGTGGCCGAATAACCGGCGCCGATCAAATGACCGCACATGCTCGCGCCCATCACGCCGGTGCCGATCCAGCCAATGCGAGTTTTTCCAGGAGCGATGGGGTTGATGGGCATGTTTGCTGGGGCGGGGCTAGAGGATTGGGAGTTGAGGTGCGGCGGCGGCAAGTGGGCCGCCCTACCAGCGCGTTTCCGGCCGCGCCAGGATTTCGCTGAGCACGACAAACTGCTTGAGCGTGCGCGGATTGGCAAGCAGCGCGGCAAACTCGTTGGCCGTGCCTTGCAGGACCGGTTCCGGCGCCGTCTTGACATCGGTGACGGGAGCCGCGGGTTCGCCGCCGGGCTCAGCCAGCGTGCCCACTCGGTGTCCGAATGCTTTTTGCAGATGTTCTTCCATCTGCTCTTCGGAGCGCGTGACGTCGTCGGCCAGATGTTCGGCGCGTTTTTCGAAGCCGCGATCGCCCAAGTGCTTCTCGACACTGTCGGCCACTTCGCCGAACTTGCGCTGGCGGCGATCGCGTTTGGATTCGCGCGGCGGTTTCGGAGGCGCGGCCGGCTGCGACTGCGGCGGCTTGGGTTGTTTGCCCCGCTGCGATTCACCGCGTCGCGCATCGGCGCGCTTCAAGAACTCTTCGATCTCGGCGTTGAGCTTCGCTTGTTGCGGCGAAGTCTCCGCGGCCGGAGCACGAGGCGCCCGCTCCATGCGTTCGGCCATCTGCGGCTTGCGGATGGGCTTGCCCGAGCGGGGCTGGCCGGGTTTGGGCTTGGCGCCGCCCAGCAGATGGTTCAGCACATAGATGATCAGAAACACAAACGGGATGACGAACTTCATCCAGTCGTCAGCGGCCGCCAACGGCAGATTCGTGGGCCAATCCAAAAAATTCACAAAATGCCTCGTCAGCTCTTGGCGACCGGCACGCCGGCAATCGAGCGCCGCATGTCGGTGTCGGCCTGTACGTTGCGCAGCTTGTAATAGTCCATCACTCCCAAATGGCCGCTGGTGAAGGCCGCGGCGATCGCCTTGGGAACTTCGGCCTCGGCCGCCACTACCTTGGCGCGGCTCTCTTCCATCTGCGCAATCATCTCCTGCTCGTGGGCCACGGCCATCGCGCGGCGGCCCTCGGCATTCGCGCGCGCCACGCGGGTATCGGCTTCCGCCTGGTCGGCCTGCAGCCGCGCGCCGATGTTGTCGCCGAAGTCGATATCGGCGATGTCGATCGAGACGATTTCAAACGCCGTTTGCGAGTCGAGCCGGCGGGCCAGCACGGCCTTTGAAATCCGGTCCGGATTCTCGAGCACCTCGGTATGCGAGTTCGAGGATCCAATCGCGCTCACGATGCCTTCGCCCACGCGCGCGATGATCGTCTCTTCCGTGGCCCCGCCGATGAGCTGGTTCAAATTGGCGCGCACCGTGACGCGGGCTTTGACCTTGAGCTGAATGCCGTTTTTGGCCACCGCGTCGAGCGATTCGCGCGCCGCGCCGCGGGCCGGGCAGTCGATCACCTTAGGATAAACGCTCGTCTGCACGGCCTCCAGCACGTTGCGGCCTGCCAGGTCGATGGCGGTCGCCAGCTTGAAGTCGAGATTGATGGTCTTGGCTTTCTTGGCGGCGATGATGGAACGAATCACCAAGGGAACGTTGCCGCCGGCCAGGTAGTGGGCCTCAAGCGTCTTGCTCGTAATGCCCGATTCGTCGGTCAGACCCGCCTGCACGGCCATGATCTTGCTGCGGACGATCACCGTGGGGTTCACCTTGCGAAACCGCATGCCGATCAGATCGAGGACACCGATGCGGGCACCGGTCGTGATCGACTGGATCCACAAGCGGAAGTAGCTGGCGAAAATCGCGAAGAAGACGAGCATGAAGATCACGCCCGCGCCGATCGCCACCAGAACGACCAGTTGCGTGATGGGTAGTTGGGCAAGCAGAGCGCTCATGACCGAAAAGCCTCTTGGGTGGCGGATCGAGCCAGACAGCCAGAAACAGGCCTGGCCACTGTAGCATTCTCCGGCTGCTTGACGAAGCCTGTCAAGCTTGCACGCGGCGAATATGCGCAGATAGCTCGCTCTACTTCTTGGTGAGCGATTTCTCCAGCTCGGCAATCTCCGCCGCCGTCAGTCGTTGGGCCGTTTGTTCGAGCATCCGCCTGACGTGGCGGAAGTCTTCAGGTTCAGTCGGCATTCCGATATTTCCGTCCGGACCTTTGCTCGTAATCAACACGGTGTTGTCCGGCTCCAAGATTGCATAAAAGGGGATACCCTCTCCTTCCGCGCCGGGCAGCAGCGGGTTAACCGCCTCCGAATTCTTGTCGAGTCCGCCCATGATCTTCACCAGGACATAGTCCTTCTCGAGCAGGCTGTGTTGATCATCCATCCAACGAGCCAGCCGAAAGCACGGACCGCAGCGCGGACCGCCGCTCACGACCCACATTCGGCGGCCGCTTGCCTTGGCCTCGTCGCGTGCGGCCGAGAGAAGTTGTAGCGTGTCGCGCTGCGGCGGCCGATGCGTCGCCAAAAATTTCCGACCCTCGGCCAGTGCTTCGTCAAACGCTTTGCTGGCAAGCCGCACGCTGGCCACCTCATTCCCGTTCTCGTCCAACAAGATCAAAACGATTTCGCCGGGCTGCGGCTTCGACCATTTTCGCTGCGAAATGCCGGCTGCTTCATTCTCCTGTTGTTGCGGGGACACGGAGATGAGCCGGTACGCCAGAATCTCCGGCGTTTCTTCGCCATCGAGCAGCCGCGCGGCGAGATCGTACGTGCGCACCGCTCCGTCCCCTTCCATCACCACCAAAGCCCGCATCGGACTCAAAGCGGCGTCGCGGCAAGCGAGCGTCACGGCTTCGGCAAGCGGCACGTCGGGCCTCCCGAGCCGCGCTGGCTGCTTGAGGTCACGCACTTGGACGCTCGCGTTCTCGCGATACTCACTCGCTTCGAATCTCAAATTGCCTGAAATGTAATATCGAAAATCAAATGCATCCTGGTGAACACGCATGGTTAGGGGTGTCCCGACGGGCACTGCGTCGAACTGGAATTTGCCCTCCGCATCAGGCTCTTGCGCCACGATGGTCGCTTCGAGGTTCCCTTGAGGCGCTAGATAAATCTCATGGCCAACAAACGGTTGCCTTGCGTCCGTCAGCAACGTCCCTGCGAAATTTGCGGTTGGCTGTAGTTCGAGCGAAACGCTGGTCGCGTCGGGACCAATCTCCAGAAACCCGCTCCGCTTCGACTCGGCATCAAAGAACAGGATAGAAGCGTTTGCCGCATCGAAGTCGAACTCAAATCGTCCGTCGACTGTGAATCGAGTCGCATGTTTCAGGGGTACTAGCGGCGGCCGATCGCTCCACGCCATCAGGCTCGCCGATCGGGACGGCACAAAGGGCTTGCCGGCGTCAACCAATTCGCCAGCGATCTTTCGTTTGCCGGACCAAGGCCGATAGAAATCAACCTCGACCGGGTCGGTCGATCCGATCTTCACCTTGCGGTCTTCGGTCCACTCTCCGGCGCTCAGACCAACTTTGTGCTCGCCGCGGCCCAGCGCGGCGTGAACCATGCCCTGGTCGTCAGTTAGCAACCAATATCTCAGGCTGCCCAGCGCATTGCCGCGCTGGCCTTTTCCGTTCGTGTATTTGAAGCGCCGCTCGGTGCTGAGCTGCACATACGTGTTGGGTACAGGCGCGTGCTCGGGCCCTCTTGAGACACGCGCCGTCAATGGAGTTGCCCGATAGAGAGCCAGCTCGATCTGCGGCTGTTTCGCGTCCCCTTCAGCTCGCATGTCGCCGGTCCAGGGCTCGCAGGCCCACTCGGTATCCTGGACGCCCAATAAATAGCTGTGGTCGGGAACGACCATCAACGTGAACGTCCCGTCCGCGCGCGCTCGGGCACTCGCGAGGTCACCGCGATAAGCACTGCCAAACCCGTCGCCGCTGATCAGGATTCCCGTCGGATCGGCGCCCTCGGGAACGATCAGCCGTCCTGTTATCGGATGTTTGCGCTTGAGCTTCTGCGTGGTGAACCCTTCCTGAATGCGGTCGCGCTTCGTCTCATCCTGTTTCCAGTCATCGCTCCAGATTTCCGGCGACACAGTTCGCAAGTTATCACGCGGTACCCACGGCGCTTTGGCGATGCCGGACTCGTCGGTCCGCAGCCGCGTATGCTTGAGCGGCGACAGAATAATGAATTCAAAGTCCCCGCTCGCCGCGCTAGCGCCAAACTCGAGGCCCGCGATCGGCTGGTCGTTGTCATCGACCACGCGGATCTCGTGCGGCGCGGTCGGCTGCAGCTCGATCGTATACAAGTCCTTCGGTTCGCTCCCTTCGCGGAAAAACTGCCCGCCCACGCCGCGCGATGCGTAGAGCGCAGCAACGCTGCGCAGCTTGGCGCCTGCGGGATAGAAAATTTCTGCCTGGCCAGCGCGATCCGTCTTGGCCGTGGCGGTGAATCCAAACCCCGTCACCGCGACGTCGGCATCCGCGATTGGCTGGCGGTCCGCCACGACGCTGACCTTCAGCAGCGTTGCAGGGCGGAGTTTGATTTCCTGCCGCGTTTTCGATCCGACGCGAACCAGGGGAGCAGCCATCTGGTAGGTTGCCTGCTCGCGGCCATCCGCCGTGTGCGCGTGCAACTGAACGCCCATCTGGAATCGATCGCTGAACTGGAACCGGCCCTCGGCGTCGGTCTCGGTCGGGAACGTTTCGTCCTGGTTGATACCCTCTCGCTCCACGATCGCATGCGCGGCGGGCGACCCGTCAGCACGCACAACCCTGCCGGTGAACGTGATTTGGTCCGCCTCGCCGGCCAGCGAGCACGCGGCCATCGCCTGAACAACCGCCCATGCCAGCACGCCAGCCAATCGTGACGCGACCATTGCCGGGCCCTCCTGGAAGTGGACGAGAGGAGAGGATGCCTGTAGCGCAATGCGCCGATTGTACACGGCCTGCGCCGGTCCCACAGCTTTGCCAGAGCGTTCCCCTTGGGGGGCTGGCAAGGCAGTTGAGCAAGCTAGGCCAGCGGGTCGTCCAGCGACTCGAGCCCCAGGAAGTCGATGGGCCGGGACAGCACGTCGTCGGTTTCGGCCGGAGCCGCATCGTCGGCAACCCGCACCACCACGCGGTTTCCGCTCACGGCGATGACGCGCACGCGCTGGCCGGGCTCGATCGGCGTGCCCTCGGTCAAAGCGTCGATAGTGTGGCCGTCGACCTCGATGGCCCCGCTGGGAAGCATGAGAGATTTGGCGACCCCGACCCTGCCCACCATCTGACGGAGCCAGCGCCGCTGGGGCGAGTCCGGCAAAACTTCCTCGCTTTTGGGCACATCCAGCAAGATCCGCCGCCCCATCGGCGTCTTGGGCCACCAGCGGAAGGCCATCATCAAGGTAACGGGCAGGGCGACGGCCGTGACCGTGAGGAACAGAAATCCAACCTCGGCGCCCCGATGGTAGAAGGCCAGAATCACCCCGGCCACGAGCGACGTGATCGACAGAAACCCCAGGACTCCGCCCGAGGGAATGAAGACTTCAACCATTACCAGGAGCAGGCCCAACAGCAACAGAAGCGCCGACCAGGCCAGGGGATCCATAGTAATGGGAAAAGTACGAAGAGTTTGTGGTCCGCACCAGCAAGTCAGCTTAGACGATCGCGGGCCGCGTCGCTACACATGGCCGGAATCGGAGCGAACCAGCACGCGGTTGCCCTGCACGGCAACCACAACAACTTGCGTGCCACGGTCGATGACTTCGCCATCAGCAATCACGTCAACGAGCTCGTTTCCGAAGCGCGCCTTGCCAGACGGGGTAAGCTGGGTAGCCGCGTTGCCCCGGTGTCCCAGCAGATGCTCAAAATCGACCAGCGATTCGCGATGAGCAAGGTCTTCCAGCTCCGCGTCGCTGGGGGGCTCGAGCATGACGTGGCTGAAGAACGGAGTGTGCGGCAAGAACCGCCGCATCAGCATCGCGGCAATCACGACCCCGATGCCGGTCCCGATCAGCCCCAGCAGCGAGTTTTGCAGTTGGTTGAACTGATAGGCATTGTGGGGCAGGACAAAGGTCTGGCTGGCGAGCACCAGCGACGCGATCACGAGCAGGCCGCCACCCAGGCCAAAGATCGCGGCCCCCGGCAGGACGAACAGCTCGAGGAGGATGCAGCACACGCCACCCGCGAAGAGCAGGATTTCCAGCCAGCCGGCGGTTCCATCCAGGTGCTTGCTCCAGAAATAGAGCAGGAAGCAAACGCCGGCCACGAAGCCGCCCACGCCGATGCCGGGTGCCTGCAGTTCGGCGTAAAGCGCGGCGCCGCCGATCAAGAGCAGCAGCCAGGCCACGGCGGGGGCCGCCAGCGCGTCGATCAAGTAGTCGGCCCAAGTCGGCTCGGCGACGACGAGCTCTTCTTCAATCCCATACTGCTGCTTAAAGCCTGCGAAGTCGGACACCACGTGCCGCGCCAGCCCCAACTCATGGGCACGTTGGCCGCTGAGCTGCAGGGCGGAACCGGGCCGCGTGATTTCTTCGCCGCGCTCCCAGGCGGCTGGATCAGCCTGGGATTGCCATTCCGCTTCGCAAAAATAATCCGCGCGACCATCCGGCCGGTGCGTGTAGCGGAAGACGCGCAACTGAGGATCGATGACCGCCGCCGCAAGCGACCATGAGCGACCCTTCTTGCTCATCAGATCGCGCAGCGTCTCGCGCGCGAGCTCGACGTCCTCGCGCGAAAAGTTGCCGGCGCCTTCGCCCCCCAGCACCGCATCCGCATGCATCACCAGTTGGTCACAAGCCAGAGCCGCCAGCGCCGCGTCGGAACGCGCTTCGCTAGGAACATAGGCCACGGTGCGTACCGTGGCCGGATCGCGATCGGCCAAAAAGCTGGCCAGGTTCATGCTGTCGACCAGCGACCCGCCCGGGCTGTCGATCGACAGGCACACGAAATTGGCTTCTTGATTGACCTGATCTTCGAAGGTGCGCTCGAGCCGCGACACGACGGACCCGCCGATGGGGCCCTTGAGCGCGATGCGCACCGGGTTCCATTGCCCCACCAGGGAAGGATCTTCTTCCAGGGCCGCGGGCGGCAGCGAGAGGGCCTTGGCCAGCGCGTCGCGGTCGGCAGCCAGGTACTTTACAAAACCCAGCTCGCGGCCTTCGCGCCCGGTGAACAGCGCCAGTTGCCCAGGGCGCTTGAGCACTTTGCTGGATTGCACGGTGTGTTTTTTCTTGAGCTCGTCGAGCTTCGAGGCCAGCACGAATTCGGTGCTGAGCTCGGTTTCGACTTTCAGCACTTCGACCGACTTGTCGAGCATGCCGAGCGCGACTTCGGCGGGGATCGTGCGGCGGCGGTTGGCGATCTCGCGATATCCGCTGAGGATGGTGGGATCGACCGTTTCTTCGGCCGGCTCATCGATGCCCGCTTCGCCGATTTGGGCATCGGGCGCCATGATGATTTCTTCGCAAGCCATGGCCACCAGCACGGCATGGCCTTTGAGTGCTTGCGGGATGAAGGCCACGGTTTTGGCGGCGCTGGCTTCGCGGCTCGACAGATGACGCGCGAGCTTGAGCGCGCGTTCGAAGTCGCTGCCCACGCCGGTGTGCTTTAGCGGCGAATCAAAATCGAGAACCAGGATGGGCCGCTCGCCGCCAGCTTCCATTTTCTCGAGCGCGTGCTTCGTGGCCCCAATGATTTGGGTGTCCGCCGTGCCAACCAGTGGCAGCGGAACGCGCAACAGCACGGCGGGCGTGGCCGCGCGCGGAGCCTGCGCTTGCGGTTGATCCTGGCCGGCGGCGGGAACTCGTGGCTCATCGGCCGCCAACAGCAGAAGTCCCGCCGTGGACAAGGCCAGCCCGGCTAGCAATCGCCCAGACGGGCGCCCCACAAATCGACCGACCGTGCTTGAGAGCACCATAACACAACCAGTGGTGCAAGATACCAAAGCAGCATGGCGCCCCGTCGGTAGAGAAACTCGCCTTCAGATTATAGCGCGGGCAAAAAGCGAGTCAAATTTCCGCGTGGGCCGCGAGAAACGCGCGCAGACAATCGGCCCGCGGAGTGATTGCACGTTTACCAAACGAGCACCAGCGTGGCGCTCGGGACACGCTACTTGCGCTGCTGGCCGGCTGGCGCGCGTTTAGCTTGCGGCGCTTCGCCAGCGCCGGGCGCGGTCTTCTTGGCCGATTCGCTGCTCTCGTCTTCGACCACGTGTCGCCAGCCGCGCGCTGCCATCAGTGGCGAGATCTTGGGCATCAAGTATTCAACGACCGCCAGCGGATCGTTGACTTTGGTGTCCGCGAAGTGATAGTCGGTGTTGCTTGCGCCACCGGGCATCACCAGCCGCAACGCAAACGGCAAGAAATCCGATTCGTTGAGAATGATGGTCGCGCTTTGGAAGTTCGCCGCGTCCTGCTGGAACTTCGGAAACGCCTCGAGCCAAATATGCTTGCCGACCTCTTCTTTTGTCGTGACGTCGCGCATCCAGTAGCGGCGCTTGAGCTGATCGGCCTTCGCTCCGAACACAAACGGCAGCGGACCATCGGAGATCGCTTTGCCCTTCATGTCGGGCGCGAGGGGCCGCTCGATCAATTGCTTCTTCGCTGAATTGAATTCGAAAATCGCCTGGCCGTCGCACAGCCAATGGTCGAGGCCTTCGGTCTTTGGCGACTCGACTTTCTTAACCGGATCGAATTCGCTCGATGATGAAACCAGGTATTCGCCGCGGTCAGGTGACTTGTAGCGAATCGTGCCCTGCCCTTGGGACTTCTTGAAGCTGTCGTTCGGATTGCCGAATGCCTTGTCATATTCCCAACGCGTGAAGGTGCAAGAGAAACGATTGACCTTCTCGCTTTCCTTCTCCCACTTGCGCAGGATCTGATCGAGCAGTTTTTGTTGCGATTCGGTGAGTTCAAAGGGCGCTTGCGGCGCCACCTGTTTGATAATCGGCGCGGCGCCTTGCCGTTGGCCGCCGGGTGCTTTCGCATTGGGCGAAGCGTTCTGCTCGGAGCCGCCGCGCGCGTCGGGCAATCGCGTCGTGCCGGCCGGCGCTCGGCTGTTGCTCTCGGTTCGTGTGTCGCCGCGCGCCGCCGTGCGCGCCGGTTGCCGCGCGGCGGGCGCATTTTGCGCAAGCGCAGGGCTCGAACATGCGAACAACACGGTCCAAACGAGACAACAAGCAGCGGAGCGACAGTGTTGCATGGCGGGATTGCCCCAGGTTGGATGGACATCGCGCGCGCAGGCCAAGCGTGCTGCCAAGCTGGCGCGGGGTGCGGATATTAGCAATCCGCGCCTTACGCCTCTAGATCGATTTGTTCGACCCATCGCCAGAAGCCATGGGGCTGGCTGAAGCATGCCAGCACGTAATCGGGCGAATCTCCCTCGCGCAAATCGGGCCGCAGCCCGCTGCCGGTGTACAGAACGGTGCGCGTTCCGGCACGCCGGCCGGCTTCGATGTCGAAGCGATGATCGCCAATCACCACACATTCACTCGGGGGGATGCGCCATGCTTCGCAAATCTGCAAAAGCGCCGCCGGATCGGGTTTCACGGGTGCATCGTCGCGCGACAGCACCGCGTCGAACTCCAACCCGACGCGAGCTAGCGTGTGCAGAGTCAGGTCGCGGCAGTTGCGCGTAAACACGGCGCGGCGCCAACCCCGCGCCGCCAGTTCGTCGATGAACGGCGCGACACCCGGATAGAGTGTGGCGCGCTGGGCCCCGCGCCGCTCGTGCTCGAGCAAAATGGCATGGCAGCGGGCCGCTATCTCGGCCTCGACCGCGGCAATCGCCTCGAGCAGCGGCAGCCCACGGGCCAGGCCCATCTCGGCGCGCATCAGATCGAAATCGAGGCCCGAGTCGACGAGCGTGCCATCCAAATCGAAGATCGCGGCGCGAATGGGCATGTTCGTGCCGCGCTATTACTCGTGCGTCTCTTCCAGGTAGGTATAGCCTTGCAGGCCGTCTTCGTAGTAGCGCAGGAATTGGCCGGCTTCTTCGTAGCCAATGCGCGATTCGCGCACGGCGAGCTCGACGGAGGTGCGGAACTGCCGCATGAGGCTATCCACGTTGAACTCCACGTAATCGAGCACCTCGCGGACGGTGTCGCCCTTGATGACCGTCTCGAGCACGACCTCGCCGTTGTCGTCCATGCTGACGTGCACGGCGTTCGTGTCGCCGAACAGGTTGTGCATGTCGCCCAGGATTTCCTGGTAAGCCCCCAGCAAGAATGCGCCCAGGTAATACGGCTCGCCATTGAATGCGTGCAAAGGCAGCGTGCGCTTGACGTCGCGGCGATCGATGAACTGCTCGATCTTGCCGTCGGAGTCGCACGTGATGTCGCCCAGCACGGCGAACCGCGTTGGTTTCTCCGTGAGGCGGTGAATCGGCATCACCGGGAAAAGCTGCTTGATCGCCCAACTGTCCGGCATCGACTGAAACAGCGAGAAGTTGCAGAAGTAGGTATCCGAAAGCATCGCGTCCAAGCCCTCGAGCTCCTCGGGCACAAACTCCAACTGCCGGCTGAGCCGTTGGATCTTATGACAGATGGCCCAGAACAGGTTCTCGGCGGTGCTGCGCTGCACGAGCGGCAGGTAGCCGCCGGCGAACAGATTCATGGCCATGTCGAGCGACTGGCTGGCGTCGTGGTAGCTTTCGAGCACGTTGCGAACGGTGACGTTTTGGTAGGTGTCCAGCAAATCGTGCAACGGCTGCTCCGCTTCTTCCGGTAGTTGCAAGGGCACGTCGTTCTCGCCTTGCCCGGCCACCCCCAGCACGCTGAACACGAGCGCGCTGTGATAGGCCACCACGGCGCGCCCACTTTCCGAGACGATCGTGGGGTGCTTGACGCCCGCCTCGTCACACACGCTTTGCACGTGATAGACCACGTCGTTGGCGTACTCTTGCAGGGTGTAGTTGGCGCTGGATTCAAAGTTGGTTTGCGAGCCGTCGTAATCCACGCCCAATCCGCCGCCGACGTCCAGGTAGTTCAGACCTGCGCCTTGTTTCACCAGATCGACATACACGCGCACGGCTTCGTTGAGCGCGCCTTTGATCTGGCGGATATTCGTGATCTGGCTGCCCAGGTGAAAGTGCAAAAGCTGGAAGCAATCTTCCATGCCGCGCGACTTGAGCTCTCTGAGCGCGCGCAAGATTTCAGTCACCGTGAGGCCGAATTTCGAACGGAACCCGCCCGACTGCTGCCAACGGCCCGAGCCGCGCGCGGCGAGCTTGACGCGCATGCCGATGATGGGTCGCACGCCGATTTTTTGCGCGTGTTTTAGAATCAGCTCGAGCTCGGTGTACTTCTCGACGACCGGAATGATCTGGCGCCCCATCTTGAGCGCCATCATGGCCATCTCGATGAACTCGGCGTCTTTGAAGCCGTTGCAGATGATCGGCGCGTCGTTGCCCGCCATGGCCACCACGGCCAACAGCTCCGGCTTGCTGCCGGCTTCCAAGCCAAACTGATAAGGCTTGCCAAAGCGCAGGACTTCTTCGACCACCTGGCGCTGCTGGTTTACCTTGATCGGATAGACGCAGCAATAGCTGCCGGTGTAGTGATGATCGTTGATGGCGTTGGCAAACGCCTTGTGAATTTCACCCAGGCGGTGCTTGAGAATCTCGGCGAAGCGAATGAGGATCGGCAGGTCGATGCCGCGCAACTGCAGGCGATCGACCAGTTGTTTCAAGTCCAACCAGCGATCCGGCTCCGTGGTGGGATGGACG
>DATJEN010000263.1:0-3974 GCA_035496575.1 Pirellulales bacterium | reverse complement strand
GCTCGGGCAGCCTGCTGGGACAGGCCCTGCTGGCGGGGCTCGGCTGCCATGCTCTTATTCTGGGCGACACGCCTGACGGTCAGTTTGCTCATCCGCCCGAGCCAACGGCCGAGAATCTGTTAAGCGTGTTGCGGGCTGTCCCGGCCAATCGCGCCGACATCGGGTTTTGCCAGGATCCCGACGCCGATCGCCTGGCCATCATCGATGAGAACGGACATTACATCGGCGAGGAATACACGCTGGCGATTTGTGTCGAGGAACGCTTGCGGGCAGAAGCTGGTCCCGTGGTCACGAATTGCTCGACCAGCCGCATGTCGCAGGACATTGCCGAACGCTTTGGCGTGCCTTTCTGGCGCTCCGCGGTGGGCGAAGCGAATGTCGTCGACTGCATGCTGCAGCACGGAGCGGTGCTGGGCGGCGAAGGCAATGGAGGCGTGATCGATCCGCGCGTGGGCCTCGTACGAGATAGCTTTGTCGCGATGGCGATGGTGCTCGACGCAATAGCGGCCCGCCAAGTCAAAATCAGCCAAATCGCCGAAGCGCTGCCGCGATATGAAATCGTCAAAACCAAGATGACGCTGGATGCCGGCGCGATCGAGCCGGCGTTTGCTGCTCTTCAAAAGCACTTTGCCGACGCCGAGGTCGATCGCATGGATGGCATCCGGCTGGATTGGCCCGGCAAATGGCTGCTCGCGCGGCCCAGCAACACCGAGCCCATCGTGCGCGCGATTGCCGAGGCGCCCACGCGCGGCGAAGCCGAACGCCTGTGCCGCGAAGCGCAACAGGTTATGGCACGCCTGGCTTGAATTCGCGGCCAGTATTCGCCTTAAATCCCGGCGAATTTGACAATGGCCCGAATTGACATAGGGTTCCTTTTGGATGCCGGATCGGTGTCGTCCAGACACCATTAGTTTGCTGCCGGCTGCCGAAAGCAGGGGCGGTTCCGCACCCCCACTTTCCAAGCGCGGAAAAAAACAGGCTGGTCACTTGATCATTCAAGCGACGAGTATAGCTACCTGGAGCACGAACATGTCTCTCATCTTGAAACTGAAACGCTTCGTCAAATCTGAAGATGGCCCCACCGCTGTTGAATATGCCGTCATGTTGGCGCTGATCATCGTGGTGTGCCTCGTGGCCATTACATCGCTGGGCACGGCCACCAGCGGTTCGTTCTCGAATACGGCTGCCAGTCTGGGGAGCTAATAGCCCCGGCCTCGCCAGACTAACTATCAGTCAGGGCCGGCGCTCCGTGAGATGCTTCAAGCACGTGCGATGTGGTCTTTACCGACCCAACGTCGCAGGGCTTCGGGCACCATCACGGAGCCGTCGGCCTGCTGATAGTTTTCTAATACGGCGACGAGCGCCCGGCTGATTGCCACCGCCGTCCCGTTCAGCGTGTGCACAAACGCTGTCCCCTTCTCACCCGTCCGGTAGCGAATCGCCAGCCGTCGAGCCTGGTAATCGGTGCAGTTCGACGTGCTCGTGACCTCGCCATATTCGCCCCCTTCGCCACGCCCGGGCATCCAAGCTTCCAAATCGAATTTTCGATAGGCGGGCCCGCCCAGATCGCCCGTCGCGGTATCCACGACCTGGTAGGCGATTCCCAGTCCATCGAAGATGCGGCACTCGAGCTCGCAGAAGTATTCAAGCATCTTGTCGCTCTCCTCGGGCGCGGTAAAAGCGAACATCTCGACCTTGGTGAATTGATGGACCCGATATAGGCCGCGCGATGCGCGACCACCCGCGCCGGCTTCCGTGCGATAGCAATGGCTGATGCCGCACAGTTTAATGGGGAGCCGCACGGGATCGAGGATCTCGCCCGACAGCAGCCCGCCCAGCGTGATTTCAGCCGTGGCGACCAGGCTCAAATCGCTGTCGGCGATGCTATAGATCTGCGTCTCGGGGCCGCGCGGGATGTAGCCCGTCCCTTGCAGAATCTCGTTGCGGGCAAGGTCGGGCGTTATCGTGGGCGTGAAGCCTTCGGCCATTAACAATTCGAGCGCATAGTGCTGCAGAGCCAGCTCGAGCAGCACGGCTTCGTTCTTGAGGAAGTAGAAGCCGTGTCCCGTGACCTTGGCGCCACCCTCGAAGTCGACCAGGTCGAGCTTTTCGGCGAGCTCGACATGATCGAGCGGTTTGAAGGCGAAGCGCGGCGGCTCGTGACGTCCCTTGCGGAGCACCAGGTTGGCCGCATCGCTACCGCCGACGGGAGCGGCGGGGTGCGACAGGTTAGGAATCGAGCGGAGGATCGCATCGGCCTCCGCCGCGGCTGCCTCCAGTTGGACCTGGGCCGCCGTCGTCTGCTCACGCAGCGCCCGGCCTTCCGCCTTGCGGGCCTCGCGCTCCTCGGCGTCCTTTGCCTTGCCAATCGACTTGCTAACTTCATTAGCCCGGCGATTCAGCTCGTCGACCTTGGCTTGAGCCGATTTGCGGTCGGTCTCGAGCTCGACGAACCGCCGCACGTCGGCGCGCGAGCCGCGCCGCTGGCAATTGAGCTCCACTTCGTCGGCGTGTTCGACAACGTACTTGCGGTCGAGCATATTCCCAATTTGTTGGTTATTGGAGCAGCCATTCGCGGCCGCCTGTTGTTCGATGAGTCACGGGCCGTTCGCTGGGGCGCGAGCAGGTTGGAACTCAGGCCTTTACGCCTGCCAGTTCTTGCCACAGGTGGGCGCTTGCCTTGATACCCCGGTGAAAGTCAGCCAGGCTGAATTTCTCATTCGGGCTGTGGGCATTGTCGTCGTCCAATCCCCAACCCAAAAGCAAGGTATCGACTCCAAGCAGATCGTGGAAGGTGGCCACCACGGGAATCGAGCCCCCCTCGCGCATGAAGACCGGGCGCCGCCCAAAGCCAGCTTCGATGGCACGCTCGGCCGCCGCGACGTAAGGGCTGTCGAGCGGAACGACCACGCCCGGCGCTCCGTGAAAATCGATGAGCTCCATGCGAACGCCAGCCGGGCAAAGCTCGGTCAGTCTGGCGCGGAGCGCGCGCGTGATCTTTTGCGGGTCTTGATTCGGGACGAGGCGAAAGCTGAACTTCGCGCCCGCTTTGGCCGGCAGAATGGTCTTGGCGCCTTCGCCCTGATAGCCGCTCCACAAGCCGTTCACGTCGAAGGTTGGCCGGGCCCAGCGCCGCTCGAGTGTCGAATAGCCGGCCTCGCCGCCCAGCGCTTCCACGCCAATTTTGCGCTTGAACGCTTCCTCGTCGAAAGGAAGCTTGGCGAACTCCTCCCGCTCGCGTTTGCTTAGCTCGACGACGTCGTCATAGAAACCGGGCACTTGCACCTGCCCACGCGCGTTGACGAGCGCGGCGAGCATCTGCGCCAGGGCATTGGCCGGATTGACCACGGCGCCGCCGAACGTGCCTGAGTGCAAATCCTGCTTCGGACCCCATAGCCGCAGCTCGTAGTACGCAATCCCGCGCAGACCATAAGTGATGGCGGGCTGTCCCGCCGCAAACTGCGAGGTATCGCTGATCACCACGCAATCGCAGGCCAAGCGCTCTCGGTTGGCGGCAATGAACGAGGGCAAGTGTTCGCTGCCGATTTCCTCTTCCCCTTCAATGATGAACTTGAGCTGCACGGGAAGCCGGCCCGCGGTGCGCATCCAGGCTTCGGCACCCTTGATGTGGGTGAACATCTGCCCCTTGTCGTCCGTCGCTCCGCGGGCATAGAGATTGCCGTCGCGGATCGTCGGTTCGAACGGCGGCGTGACCCACTCCGCAAGAGGATCGGGGGGCTGCACGTCGTAGTGGCCATACACCAGAACACGCGGGGCGCCGGGCACGGGTGCCGATTCTGCCAGCACGATGGGATTGCCAGCCGTGGCTGCGATTTCCGGCTCGAATCCCAGCGACTTAAACTGGGCCGCCACCCACTTGGCCGCTTTGCCCACGTCTTCGCGGTGGGTGGTATCGGCGCTGACGCTGGGGATTCGGATAAGCTCGCACAGCTCGCGCTCGAAGCGCTCGCGAT
>DATJEN010000262.1:0-2410 GCA_035496575.1 Pirellulales bacterium | reverse complement strand
CCAGGCCTACCACCTCATCCGCGACGCCGGCGGCTATGAATCGCTGGTTGGCAACTGGAGCGCGGCCGATGCCATTCCGTTTTTGCTCGCCGACTTCGCCCAGGGGCTGGAATACTTCGCGCTGGAAGACGGTTTTCAAGCGCTGCCGTGCCGGATTGCAAGCGCCTTCGAAGAGCGCGGCGACCGCATCGTCACGGGGCACACGCTCGCGCGGATTGATCGGGACTCCGCTGCGGATCGGCCCAGCCTGCGATTGACCTTTCATCGCAATGAGGCCAACGGGCCAGGGTCGCGCGGCGCCGTTGCGGACCGCGACACGGTCGAGGTCACCGCGCGGCACGTCGTTTTAGCGTTGCCCCGGCGGGCCATCGAGATGTTGCACCCCGACAGCGTGCTCTTCCGTTCGCCGCGCGTGGTCAGCGATATCGGCATGGTTCTGGCTCAGCCGGCGTTCAAGATCTTCGCTTGCTACGCCCGCCCCTGGTGGCGAACGACGAGAGGCATCGTCGCCGGCCGGACCGTCACGGACTTGCCGGTGCGGCAGTGTTATTACTGGGTGACGGGCGCGGAACATCATGGAGACGTGCCATGGGTCACCGGTGCGCCCCAGCCCGCTGGCTCGCGCGGGGCCAGCTCGGCGTTGATGGCCAGTTACAACGATGGCA
Source organism: Pirellulales bacterium (assembly GCA_035496575.1). Classification (GTDB taxonomy): domain Bacteria; phylum Planctomycetota; class Planctomycetia; order Pirellulales; family PALSA-1355; genus PALSA-1355. Next base: position 1,745 of record DATJEN010000262.1, on the reverse strand, counting down.
CCTCGGTCGAGTTCTGGAAAGGGCTGGTGCGGAATACCGAGCGCTATGCTCCGCGCGCGGAAGTTTGCCCGCCGGGCGTTGGGATTCCGCTCGCGACCCCCGGCACCATTGCGCCGGCTGCGCTGGTGAATGAATTGCAGCGGCAACTACGCGAGTTGCACGGCCTGAGCTCGGTCGATGATCCGCGCACGGCCGACTTGATCGCGCCCTATTTCGCGGTTTGCCGCGACTGGACCGAGGATCCGTTCGGCGGCGGTTGGCACTTCTGGAAGATCGGCGTCGACTCCCAGCGAATCCGCCGCCGCATGCAGCGCCCCTACCCCGATTTGCCGCTCTATATCTGCGGCGAGGCGTGGTGCGCGCAGCAAGGCTGGGTCGAGGGCGCACTGGAGAGCGCGGACGAAATGCTCGAGCGCCATTTGCTGCGGGCGGATCGACGGGAGCAAGCCATTCGAGTTTGAGAGTTGCCATGCAGTGAGAGACTCGTCATGCCGGACTATACGATCGCGGATTATCTGATCGACCGCTTGGCCGCGTTGGGGGCAGCCCACTTGTTTCAGGTGCCCGGTAACTACACGGCCCAATTCCTCAATCGAGTTCAGGCGTCGGGCAAGATCCGCTGCGTCGGCACGATCAACGAGCTCGAGGCCGGTTATGCGGCCGATGCCTATGCGCGGCTGCGCCCCATCGGGGTGGCCTGTGTCACTTACGGCGTGGGCTCCTTCAGCTTATATAACGCCATTGCCGGTGCGTTTGTGGAGCGCTGCCCGGTGGTGCTGATCAACGGACGCGCAAGCGTGAGCAAGGCGGCGCTGCTGGCCGAGAAAGGCGTCTTGTTTGCGCACGCGATCGACACCATTCGAACCGACCAGCTCATCTTTGCCCCCATCACGGCGGCGTCGGCCGTCATCACCGACCCCGAAGATGCCCCGCGGCAGATCGACCGGGTGCTGCGGGCTTGCATCACCGAGAAGAAGCCGGTGTACATCGAAGTGCCGGACGGAATCTGGCTCGAGCCGTGCGCGCGGCCAACAGACGATATTCCGCTTGCGCCCGAGGTGGAGGGCGCCGCGGAACAAACACGAGCCGAGGCTGCCGCGCGCGCCGCGGCCCGGCGCGCGCTCGAGCGCATCGATGACGCCACGCATCCGGTGCTGTGGGGCGGCGAGGAGCTCGCGCGGTTCGGACTCGCGGACGAGTTCGAGGCGCTCGTCGAATCGTCGGGCCTGGTTTATACGACCACGCTGCTGGGCAAATCGCTGGTGGCGGAAACCGCTACCGATGATCCCACGCGACGGCGGCCCAACTTCATCGGCGTCTACGACAGCAAGTTTGCTCCGGGGGACGTGAAACGCGTCGTCGAGAACAGCGATTGCATCGTCGCGATCGGCACGATTCTCTCCGACTTCTATGGCGACATTGTCTCCGCCTCGTACGACAAGATGGTGCTGGCCGCGGGCGGCGCAGTGCGCGTGGGCCAGGAGATTTATCCCGGGGTGCCGCTCGGGCCGTTCATCCGGCATTTGCTGAGGCTCTTTCAGGGCGGCGGCGGGCTCGACAAGACACCCCCAGATGGGTTTGCTGAACTGGGCGTCGGCGACCGTTACGCGCTTGCGCGACTCGAGCGAACCGCGACCGCTCGGCCGTCGGCCGAAGGGGCTGGCATGAATTGGGCCGCCGCGTTCGCCGCGGTCAACCACAGCGTGGAGGAGTCGACTTACGTGCTCGTGGACACGAGCCTGGCG
>DATJEN010000261.1:0-24226 GCA_035496575.1 Pirellulales bacterium | reverse complement strand
ACGTGCTCATAGAAGATGCCCTCATTGCGAAACTGCTGCAGATACAGCTTCAGACTCTTGAGTTCGACGCATTTCTGGTCCGGGATATACGTGAACGTCAGCACGCCGAAGTCGGGCTGGCCCGTCTTGGGACACACGCTCGTAAACTCGGGGCAGCGGATTTCAATCGAGTAATCGCGCCCGGGAAACTGGTTAACAAACGTTTCCAGCTTGGCGCGGAAGGAGTCGCTCATCATCGGTCCTTTCGTTGCTAAGTCCATTGTGGCATGATGCAAGGGAGGTCGCCAGCGGATGTGGCTGCCGGCCGCTTTGCGAAATCGCTCGATCCCACGCTCGCCTGCTGCACGGGCGCCTTCGGCACAAAAACCACCATGTCAGCTCCCGCCGTCATTCTGCTTTCGGGCGGCCTCGATTCCGCCACGGCAGCCGCGATCGCCCGCGAGCAGGGCTTCCGACTGCACGCGCTTTCGTTCGACTATGGCCAGCGCCATAAGGGTGAGCTCGATGGCGCCCGCCGCGTGGCACACAGCATGGGCATCGAACATCACGTGGTGCTGTCCATCGATTTGCGGGCATTTGGTGGCAGCGCGCTCACGTCGAACATCGATGTTCCGAAAACGGCCGACGGATCTCTCGCTCCCGGAATCCCCGTCACGTATGTGCCGGCCCGCAATACGGTGTTCTTGTCGTTTGCCCTGGGCTTTGCGGAGGTGCTGGACGCCGCGGATATTTTTATCGGCGTCAACGCGATCGATTACAGTGGCTATCCCGACTGCCGGCCGGAGTACATCGCGGCCTTCGAACAGATGGCCAACCTGGCGACCAAAGCCTCGGCCGAGGGCCGCCTGCGCTTCAAAATCCACACCCCGCTCGTTTCCTGGACCAAAGCCGACATCGTCCGCGCCGGGATGCGGCTGGGCGTGGATTATGCGCTCACGCGCAGTTGCTACGATCCCTTACCCGGTGGCGAAGCGTGCGGCGCATGCGACGCCTGCCACCTGCGGCTGCGTGGTTTTGCCGAGGCGGGCTTTACCGACCCGGCGCCCTACCGCACATGAGAATTGCCGAAATCTATCGCAGCGTGCAGGGCGAAGGTTTTCTCACCGGAACCGAAAGCAGCTTCGTGCGCGCAAGCGGCTGCAATTTGCGCTGCTCCTACTGCGATACGCCCTATGCTTCTTGGGAACCGGAAGGCGAAGACCTGGCCGTCGAGGCGATTCTCGCTCGCCTCGACGAGATCGATTGCCGGCACGTCGTCATCACGGGCGGAGAGCCGATGCTGTTCGCGGAATTGATTCCGCTGGCCGATGGTCTGCGCGCACGCGGCCGCCACATCACGATTGAAACCGCCGGCACGCTCTACCTGCCGCTGGCGTGCGATTTGATGTCGATCAGCCCCAAGCTTGCGAACTCCACGCCCGACAATTCAGCCGGCCGCGGCTGGACATCCCGCCACGAGCGATCGCGGCACGTGCCCGAGGTCATTCGCCGCCTGGTGCAGGAGTATCCGTATCAGCTCAAGTTCGTGGTGGGAAACATCGCCGACTGCGAAGAGGTCGAGCGATATCTCGGTGATTTCCCGCAGATCGACCGCCAGCGCGTGATGCTGATGCCGATGGGCATTGAGCGGGGAGAACTCGAGCGCGCCGCCCGCTGGCTCGAACCGTACTGCCGCGAGGCCGGGCTGCACTATTGTCCGCGCAAACACATCGAATGGTTTGGCCTGGTGCGGGCCACGTGAGCGGACACCGACCGTGGGCGACAACTACTTGGCCGGCGCCGGCTCAGCGACAGGCTCATGTGCCGGCGCGTGCGGGACATGCGGCGCGGCCTTGGGTGCAAAGACCAGCACGGTGACGGCGCCCGCGATCACGACCAGCAAACCCGCGAAAAACATGAGGTGCAACTGATCGTAGTTGCCGGCTTGCAGCACGCTCACGAACGTGTTGATAACGGGCGCTCCGCCGAACACGAGCGGCATCACGAAAATCGGGCGTCCACCAAAAGTGAAGGCCATGATGATGCCGAGCGCCCCGGCCGCTCCGGCCGCGCCGCCCAAGAAGCTCCAGATCGAGCCAGATGGCGTAAAGTCTCCAGGCTCTTGCCACCTGGCCAGCAGCAGGATGGGCACGATGACGGCGATCAGAAAATAGGCCAGGCCCACGCACATGAACGGCCGCAGCCGGCTGCCAGCCATGGCCATTTGTCCGCGATGCAGCGTCGGGCCGTACACGCCCCAGCAAATGGCGGTCATCGCGGTAAACAGGATCACGAAGAAGAACTCGCGCGCCGTGAGCCGCGCGTGCTGCTTGTGCTCTCGATAAAACTTAAAGGCCTCGGGGTGCTCGCTCTCGAGCTCGGCCAGACTGGCCGCGTGATAATGGACCGGCGGCGTGCCGTCTTCCTCCGTCACGTCGACGCTCACGCCCTCGGCGTTCTCGGTCACCTCGATCTTCTTCGTCTCCGCCGCGGAGGGAGGGTGCGGACGCGATAACATCACCGTCACGGCGCCCACGACCACCAGGATCAGGCCCGCCGCGAAAAATGCGTTGATCTGCTTGTACGATCGCGACCAGTACATGGTCAGAAACGTGTTGACGACCGGCGCGCATCCGAACACCAGCGGCATGACGTACACCGGGCTGCCGCGGAAGGCCAGCGCCAGAATGATGCCCAGTGCGCCTAGCGCGCCGGCCGCTCCGGCCGCCAGGCTCCAGAAGATGCCTTGACTCGACCAGCGGCCGACCTCGCCGGAAACCCGTAGCAAGATGGCTGGCGCCAAGACGGCGATCAAAAAGTAGGCCAACCCCACGCAGATGAATGGCCGCAACGAGCTGCCGTGCATGTCGAGTTGCCCTTGCCGCAACACCGGGCCATAGACACCCCACGACAACATGGCCAGCACAATAGACGCGAGTAGGCCAACGATGCCTTTCATGGGTGAAGTTGCTCCAGAACTTTTTGGGGCAGGGCGGCAGGTCTGTTGGCGACCGACTGCAAACTACGGTTGCCTCGGCTTTCTAGCTTACTGGCTCGCAAACAGCTTGCGAAGGCCGTTCGCGCACGGATACGTCCACCATGGCCCGATCTACTGCTCGCGCAGGGCGACGAGCAAGTCGCTTTTGAGCGTCGCGCGCACGGCCACGAAGCCGGCCAGCCAGCCCACCAGCAAAACCAGTCCCAGCGTGGCTGCCAGCGAAAGCCAGGGCACGCTCGCGCCACCTAAAAACCAGTACGGCACCACGGCCACGAGCGCCGCAAGAACGCCAATCCCCAGTCCGGCCACCAGCAACAGCGTGGTCTCCAGCATCACCAGCCGGGCCACCAGCGCGCGGCGAAAACCAGTCGCCCGCAACAAGGCCAGCTCGCCGCGCCGTTCCAGAACGCTTCGCAACTGGGCGGTGGCCAGGCCGAACGTCCCGAGCAGCAAACCCAGCCCGCCCAAACTCTGGAACGTCGACAGGTAGGTGTTCTGCACGGCAAATAGCGCGGCCAGGCGGTCGCGGGTGGATTCGGCGGTGAACCCGAAATCCGATAGCGGCCCTTCGAGAGCTTCGCGAACGCGCAACGCATCCGCGCCCTCGGAGTCGATCAAGAACATCCGATATCCGCTGACGCGCGGGAACTGAGCCAGAAAATTGGCCTCGCTGATCAGCACGTCGCCTTGCAAGATGCTGTTCTTCAAAAGCCCGACGATCTCGAGTCGCACGTCCTGGGCGAATTCGTTCTTGATGGTCAGGCGCTCGCCGACTTTGCCTTTGTGCAAACTGTATTCGGCCGTGTTGAAATCGAGCACGGCCGGAATGACGGGCGTTCCATCCGCGTCGACCGCAAGCTTGCGATCGAGCAGCAGCCAAGGATTCTTGCGTTCGGCGTCGCTAGCGGCGGCGGTCGCTGCCCACGCGAATCCGCCCCGCTCGACCAGCGCTGGCGTCACGCCCAGCACGCGCGGCTGAGTGGGTTGGTACAAGTTCAAGCAGCTCGCGTCATCGCCGCTCTGCACGCGCAGAGCGATAATTTCGGCTGAGTGCAATATTTTTTCGGCCGCGGGCGAGAGTCCCAGATCGCCACGGCCCGTCGGCGAGTTCAAATCCTGATGGATCGGCTGATCGCTTTGGGCGATGAGCGCAAAGCCACCGCTGCCGCTTTCCCGCCCCGCCGATTCGCTGGCCGGATCGAGGCGAAAGGCACTCAGCGCGATGATCAAAAAGCTGGCGACCGCCATCAGGCCGACCGTGATCGTGCTGCGCGATGGATTGCGCGCGCTATTGCGGGTCGCCAGCCGCGCGATCGGCGCACTTTCGTTTCCGGTCCAGCTTTTTGTCGTGCCCGATCGCAAACGGCTCGAAAGCGCTACCAGCCCGGCTGCCAGCACGAGCGCGCCGGAACCCACGAATGCTCCCGCTTGAGCGGTTCCGCCAAGAGCCGGTGCAAACGCCGCCAGCAAGATCGCGAGCACCGCCAGGGCTGCCGATACCAAAAGACCGCGCCGGCCCACGGACGTTACTCTCACGGAGCTGGTTTGCGTCTGACCGGCCAACAGGCGACGCGCGGGCAGTCGGGCCAGGCGGCGCAGCGTCCAAGCGATCATGACGAGCGAGATGATCACGCCGCTTGCAAAGCCCACGACCAGAGTTTGTGGAGTGACATACAGCTCGAGAAACGGAGTTCCGATCGCGCTGAGCCACCAGGTCGACAAACCGACTATCAAGAGCCAGCTATAGCCAACGCCAATGAGCACCCCGATCGCAGCGCCGAGCGCGGCGACCAGGGCGCCTTCGGCCGCCAACAGAACGAGCAGCTTGCGATTGTCCCATCCCACGGCGCTCAACAGTCCGATTTCGCTGGCCCGCTGCTCCACGCCCAAACGGAACAGAAGCGCGACCAGCATCACGGCTGAGATTTCGATAAACAAACTGAAGCCGATGAAGAGCGCGTCGAAGGGGGTCGTGCCCGACGCGGCCGCCAGCCCCAGCCGCTTGATGGGCGTAAACACCAGGCCGAAATCCTTGGGCTGTAAGTGCAACTGGTCGGCCTGCGCGACTAGCGTCGGTCCCGGTGGCGGCGCGAAGCGAACCGCGGTGGTGTCGCCAAAACGACTCGACCACAGCCGACGCGCCGTCGCCAGCGAGACAAACGCTTTGGGCGTCGTGCGGTGGTCGTCCCAATATTCCTCGTCCTGCTTGCGAACTCGGCCCGGCTCGAACGGGAACGGCGCGTCCCAGTCGCCAATTGAAAGCCGGTCCGTCACGCCTGGCATTTGCGGCGTCAGATCGGGATCGGCCGCCAGTCCCTCGAGGGCGACGATAGCGGCCAGACGAAATCGCGCCGTTTTCTCGCGCACGCGGCCATGCGTGCTCTCCGGCTCGAAATAGGTGATCTCGATCGAATCGCCCACTTTCGTGCCGAGATCATCGGCCGCCCAGCTATTGAGCGCGATCTCATCCTCTTTCAAAGGCGCTATTGGGTCGCCAGCCGGCGATTTGAATGGCCCCAGCGGTGGCTCGCTGACAAAGTCGATGCCGGTGATGGTCGAATACGGAATCTGCTTGTCGCCCGCCGCGATCGTGTTTGCCAGGTACGTGAACACCGCCTGCGGCCGATCGGCTGCAAAGGCGCGCAGCGCCGCGCTCACGGCCACGGGCTCGAGCAGCATTCGATCGCTCGTGCACTGCACGTAGCCCAACTCATGCGGCTCGATGCGGATTCCAAAATCGACGAGACGCGGGCGGAACGAAGCGGCAAGCGCGGCATGTGCTTCGGTGCTGAGCGCAGCTTCGTCGTTGCCCGCGACGAAGATGGCATTTACTTTTTCGGCCTGGCCAATGACATCGGCTAACATCGCCCGATCGACGAATGCGTTGCGAGGCACTTGTTGGCTGGGGTGCAGCGACAATCGCCCCAGCCCATGATCGGGGATGACGTGCGAAACGCGCAAGCGGCGGCTGCGAACCGTTTCGGTCTTGCGCCCCAGCGCGCTATCGGCCGGAATTTGGCTGGCGCTACCGATCCGCAACAGCACCTCGTCGCCGGCGCGAGCGTCGATTGCGGCGGCGAGCGCGTCGTTCAAGACGATTTCGTTCTTTTCCGGCTGAGGCGGCGGAGTGCCGTATCCCAAGCGCCAGAACGACGCGTCGCAGCCGAATACCGACACGTCACCGGCTCGTAGCGCGCCTGTGGGGCGGGGATTTTCGAGGGTGCCACGCACGAACACGACGGCTTCGGCCTGCTCGAAATACCTCGCAAAATCAGGCTGCGCGGCCAGTTCCTCGGCCAGCTCCTTGCACATGAAGCGGTCGCCAACCAAGACTTCGTCGATGCGTCCCAGCCCGTCGAGCACGAGGTGAGCCAGGCTGCCACGCATGGAGTCGCCGACCGCGAGCGCACCGGTCAGCACCGCCGTCGCCGCCGCCACCGCGAGCGCCACGGCGACATTGGTGCGCCAATGAAATGCCGCAGTGCGCAGGATCAGCCGTGCCAGATTCATGACGCCTCGCAAAGCCGGCCATCGTTCAGCTCGACGCGCCGCGCGAGCATTCCGGCAAGTTCCAAACTGTGCGTCACCACGATCAGCATCGTTTGTTCTTGTGCCTGCAACTCCATCAACAAGCGTGCGACATTCGAAGCGGTGCCGCGATCCAAGTTCCCGGTCGGTTCATCGGCCAAGAGCAACAAGGGGCGATTGACCAGCGCGCGAGCGATGGCAGCCCTTTGCCGCTCGCCGCCCGATAGTTCCGAGGGCAAGTGATCGAGCCGCTCGGAAAGGCCGACCCGTTCGAGCAACATCCGCGCCCGCGCGACGGCCTCAGCCGCCACGGCGCCATCGGCCAGCGTCGGCACCAAGACGTTTTCGAGCACGGAGCATTGCGGCAAAAGGTGATGGTCTTGAAAGACGAAACCGATTTTGTGGTTTCTGAAATGCGCGAGCTGGCGCTCGCCCAGTTCGAACGGATTCACGCCGCCCAAGCTGACGCGGCCTGAGGATGGCGCATCCAGCGTGCCCAGGATGTACAGCAAGGTCGTCTTGCCGCAGCCGCTGGGTCCGAGCACGGCCAGGTTTTCGCCGCGATCGAGCGAACAATCAATTCCGCGCAGCACTTCCAGCGGCTCGCTCCGCGTCGGGTAGCTTTTGCTGATGCCGTTTAATTGGAGTTCGGGCATGGAGAGATGTAGAAGTCTGGGCGCGGGGATGGGCGAGCAAACCGGGGCAGGGCGGCCCTGGATCGGGCGGTACGTCTGTGCGCCCTATTGTAACGCTCGCCCTCAGCCCACGGAGGCAGCCGACAGCTTTTCCGAAATCCACTCGGGAATCGCGATCGACTTCGGTACGCCGTTGGGCTGAAAGCGGCAACAGACGGTCGTGATCTGGCCGCTGGCGATCGGCTGGCCCTGATGGCTGAAGCTGAACTCGAAAGTCACGCTCTTCTGACCCAGCCGCACGACGACCACTTCGATATCGAGCAGCTCTTCAAATCTCGCAGCGCGCTGATAGTCGCACCGCGCGCCCACGCGCGGGAAAGAGAGCGTGCCTTTTTCGTCCTCGAGTACGACGCTCAGGCCCAGGTGCCGCATCAGCTCGTGCTCGGCTTCTTCCATATACACGAAGAAAACGGAGAAATGAACCATGCCGGCCGCATCGGTATCGCGGAATTCCACCCGCCGCGTGGTTTTAAAACTCATGGTCATGACCCACAAAGTCCGCGTGCCGCAAGCGCGCAGGTTGCCGCCGCACCGGACTGACCGAGAGCAAGGCGTCGGTTCAAGTGAGGAGATCCAAAGCGCAGGCGTGCTTTCGTCGGCCACCAGCCGTGGTTTTTTTCGACGCCCGCTTAGCCCAATATCGAGCTTAGATTAGTCGCCCACGTAGGGCAGCAGGGCCATGAAGCGTGCCCGCTTGACCGCGAGCGTGACGGCGTGTTGGCTGGCCGCGGTGCAGCCGCTTTTGCGCCGTCCGACAATCTTGCCCTGGCGATTGGTCAATTTGCTGAGCAAGTCCAGGTCCTTGTAGTCGACATACATGGGGCGCGGACGCTCGCCGTCGACGAAGATGGGATCCTTTTTCTTGGCCCGAACCTTATTCTTGTTGGAGCGCCGCTTGGGGGGCCCCTTGAACTTCTTCATTTCAAATCCTGGTCAAAGTCGATCGAAAACAAACCCACGGCGCGACGCTTGCGCGTCCGCTCATCTTACTCGATTTCTGGCCAGACGCTACGCGCGCAGGCGACGATCGCCAGAACTTTTTTCTGCTTTTTACTTGCCCGATAGGCAATCAGTCGGTGGGCGACTAGTAGTCGCGGCCGCCACCGCCGCCGTAACCACCACCACCGCCGCCGTAACCACCGCGGCCTCCACCGCCGCCGCCTCGGCCACCACGCCCGCCACCGTATCCGCCGCCACCGCCGCCGCCAGCTCGCGGTGCGCGCTCACGGGCTTCGTTCACGGTAATGGCGCGCCCATCTACCTCGGCGCCGTTGAGTGCGTCAATCGCCCGCTGGCAGGCGTCGTCGGATTCCATCTCGACAAAACCAAATCCGCGCGAGCGGCCGGTCTCACGGTCTGAAATCACCTCGGCCGAACTCACCCCGCCATGGGCACTAAACAAAGCCTCCAAAGAAGCGGACGTGGTTGACCAAGGCAGGTTGCCGACGTAGATCTTCTTCGCCATTACTAAAGTCCTTTGCTCGACGGGGGCTAACAACTAACACGACATGACGCGAGACACACCCCCACGTGCCGGGTCGCGCCATGATGCACGGTCTGGAAAACAGCCCAGGTAATCTACCCCCCGCGCGCAGCCAAATGCAACACCTATAGTCCAGAGAATTTGCCTAGGCGCTACCCACCCAGCCGGCCCCAAATTGGCCGTAGCGTTCAGGCGGCCACCTGCCCGCTGATTCGGCGATAGAGTTCGATGTGCTTGTGGGCCATCGAGTGCGCCGTGAAGTTTTGCTCGATCGACTGCCTGCCGCGCCGGCCAAGTTCGACGGCTTGCTGGGGATGTCGCAGCAAGTCAGCGAGCGCTGCCGCCAGTGCCGGCACGTCGTCCGCCTTGTAGAGCACCCCGCCGCTCGACTGCGACACCATTTCGGGAAAGGTTCCATGATCAGGTAGGACCACGGCGACTTCGTTTGCCCAAGCCTCGAGGACCGGTATTCCTTTGCTCTCGCGATACACGGTCGGCAGGCACATCACCTCCAAGCTCTGCAAAAACGAAATCTTTTCGGCTCGCGTCAGCTCACCTGCGTAACTGAACGCGCCCGGGCGGTTCCAAGTGGCGACGCGGTTCTCGATCGTATCCAGGTATGGCCGGTCGAGCGCCGCCAGGTACCCGGCGGCCCGAATGCGAAAGGGGGGCAATCCCGCCATGCCGTGCAACCGCTCGGCGGCTGCGACGAGATTGTGCAAACCTTTCTCTGGACAAATGCGCGCGAAATAACCAATCGTAAACACGCCATCCGGCGAGCCCTTCCTCGCGCCGTGCCCATCGAGATTAAGCCCGTGCGGGATGACCGAGATTCGCGCGCGGGGCACGTCGAGGTACTCGGCCATGAAGTCGGCATAATAATGGTTGAGCGCCACGAAAGTTTCGACTTCGGCGGCGCGTTCGCGCAAGGCGGCGCGGGCCCGCGAGTAGTGCGGCTCAGCCAGTTTTTCGAGAAAGATATCCTCGCCTGACAGGCTGCACACGATCGGGACGTCCAGCTTGCGGACTTCGCGGGCCATGCCCAGCAGCATGGCGTTGGAGAGGTGCACGACGTCGGGCTTCGAATCGGAGCTCAGCCAGTGCACGAGCTTGCGGACTTCCTTGCTTTGCCGGCCGTGCTCGCCTTCGAGCATCGAGACGGTCAGATCGCCCAGCCGCTCGGCTTCCAGGCTTGGTCCGCCGCGCGTGGCCCAAGTCAGCACGCCCGGCCGGTCGAGCAACGAATCGAGAAACCAGGGCGTATGCCGGAAAATGGGAGATCGTTGTTGCAGATAAACATTGATGCCCCCGAAGAACAAACGGCTGTCGCTGACGTTTTCTTCGTCGGTGCGCAGCGGCGTATAGGTGGGGACCAGGAGGATGTCTTCGCCCAGTTTCAGAAGCGCCGCCGCGAGGGTGTTGTCGTGCAGACAACTGCCGCAATACATCCCGGCGGCGCCCGCGGCGAGATAGACGATCTTCATGGGCAGTTAAGTCGGTGGGGCGGAATTTCGGCTCTGGTCCAATCCGATCAAGCGGATTGCTAGCAGCGGTAGCCGTGCTTGAAAGCCTATGCGACTAGCGCGTTAAAAACCAGCCTCGCGCGCCCCGCCCAGCAATCGGCGACCGCCTGGCGCCCAGGTGGCCGTACGACGCGTCGCGAGAGTGACCTTGAGCCAGGATGCCTCGCCGACTTAGCATGTGCAGCCCTCCTCCACACCAGCAGGCAGCGCACACGCATGTATCTCGAACACCTTGCCAATACCTGGAACGGCCTTGCCGAGCTGGACCCCATGTGGGCCGTGCTCATGAAGCCCGGCTGCGAGCACAACCGCTGGGATGCGCGCGCCTTCTTTGAAACGGGCCGCGCGGACATCGTCCACGTGTTGCACAAAACTTGCCACCTGCCTTTCCCGCTCAGGCGCGGCCGTGCGCTCGACTTCGGTTGCGGTGTCGGGCGGTTGTCGCAAGCACTGGCCGTTTACTTCGATCACGTGGACGGAGTCGACATCGCTCCGGCCATGATTCGTCAGGCCAGGGCATTTAACCCGTATGGAGACCGCTGCGCCTTTCATGTGAACGCGCGCGACGATTTGAGCCAGTTCGAAAGCAACCAGTTTGATTTGGTCTTATCGCTGTTGGTCTTTCAGCACATGCGGGCCGACTACGCCAAGCGATATCTGGCCGAGCTGGTTCGCGTGCTCGCTCCCGGTGGCTTGCTGCTGTTCCAGCAGCCGACGCACTACTCGCCCCAGCCGGCTACCGTGGCGGCCGCGACGCCGCAGCATTGGTTTTGGGACCCCGTCGAGCGTCTGGCTCATTGTGCGTACGACGTCATCACGCCACCGCCCAAACGGCCGAGGCGCGGATTTGACTACTCAAGCATCACGTACCCGCGTTACACCTATTCGCCGCCGCGGCTGAGTGTTGAGTCACTCCGCTTGGACGCGAGTCCGTCAGATATTTCGGCGGTTCCTATCGCCGAGACCCACACCATCCCGCGGTGGAGAGTCATGCTTCATCTGCGCCGCTTGGGAACGAAGGTGATTGGGGTCGAGCCGCGCGAAGAGTGCACACCGCATCACCCCAGCCTGCGCTATTACGCGACCAAGTAGCTGGAGTTCGGATCACGCTCGGCTCGTAAGATCTGCTGGGGAGCCTGGCGCTCGGGCTGTGCTCTGCTAAAATCATTCGCGGTTGCTCGATGGTTTTTGTCACGAGACTAGCGGATGATTTCTCCTCTTCGCATCGGCCCACTTGAGCTTGGGTTTCCTGTCGTGCAAGCCGCCCTGTCGGGCTATAGCGACTGGGCGATGCGCGTCATCGCGCGCCGGCTGGGCGCGTCGTACACGCTGTGCGAAGTGATGCTTGACCGGTTTGTCAACGAGGTCACGAAGGGCGCGAAGGCGCGCCGCTACATGCGCGTGACGGACGAGGAGCACCCGGTAGGCGCTCAGTTGATGGGCGCGGATCCGAACGACTTTCCGCCCGCCGCGCGGCAACTCGTGGCCGCGGGCTTCGACGTGGTGGATATCAACTTCGGCTGTCCCGTGAAGAAAGTCCTCGGCCGGCATCGAGGGGGTTATTTGCTGGGGCAGCCCGCCACGGCCCTGGAAATCGTGGAGCGCGTGCGAGAGGCGGTGCCTGCGCACATTCCGGTCACGGTTAAGATGCGCCGCGGGCTGGATGACACGTCCCAGAGCCGCGACAACTTCTACGAGATTTTCGACGGCGCCTTTGCGCGCGGCGTGGCGGCGATCACGGTCCACGGCCGAACGGTCGTCCAGAAATACGTTGGGCCCAGCCGCTGGGAATTTCTGCGCGAAGTGAAAGCACACGCCGGCAATCGAACCGTGCTCGGCAGCGGTGACTTGTTCACCGCCGAGGCCTGCTTGGCCATGATCCGCGAAACCGGCATCGATGGAGTCACCGCCGCCCGCGGCGCGATCGGCAATCCATGGATTTTTCGCGAGGCGCGGGCCCTGGCGGCGGGCCTGCCACTTCCCGACCCGCCCAGCGTGCTGGAACAGCGCGAGGTGATCGCGGAGCATTACTGCCTTTCTGAAATCCTGTATGGCCCGCAGCATTGCGGCCGGCAGATGCGAAAATTCGGCATCAAGTACGCGCAGCTTCATCCACAGTCTCAGCAGGTGCGCGACGCTTTCGTGGCCGTCACCCGACCCGGCGAGTGGATGAGCGTGCTGGAGAGCTGGTACGCCGAAGACGCCCCGGGCCGCCGTCCACCGCTTCACGGCGACGACTTGCAGGAATGCGAGCCGGCCGCGGCACATTAGGCGTCCGCCAGCGCCCATTCAATTTCGGCCCGCACGTCAGCGTCGTGTTCGGCCGGTTTGCGGGCGCGCAGCGCATCGCGGGCAGGTTCGCTGGCCAATTGTCCCAAGGCCCAGGCAGCGGCGCCGCGGACCAGCGGCTCCTCATCGGCCAAAGCGCGGACCAGCGTCGGAAGGCTGGCCGGGTCGCGCTGGTTACCCAGCACGATCGCGGCGTTGCGCAACAGTCCTCGACGTTTGCTCCGCCATAACGGCGTGTGGCGAAACCGCGCGCGGAAAGCGGCCTGGTCCATCTCGAACAGCCCGGCTAACGACAGGCTCGTCTCGCCGTCAATCGGCTGAAACGCGCTTTCCCGCGATTCGGGCGCGCGGTGGTTCCACGGGCAAACGTCCTGACAGACGTCGCAGCCGAACAGCCAGTCGCCGATTCCGGGCCGCAGCTCGCGCGGAATTTGGCTCCGCAATTCGATGGTCAAATAGCTGATGCAGCGCCGCGCATCGAGAACGCCCGGCGCTGCAAACGCTTGCGTTGGGCACGCATCCAAGCAAGCGCGGCAAGTGCCACAATGGTCTTGCTCATGCGGTGTGTCATAGACCAGAAGTTGATCCGTGAGCAGCGCGGCCAAAAAAAACCAACTGCCGCGCTTCGTGTTCAACAGCAGTGTGTTCTTTCCGATCCATCCCAACCCGGCCAGCTCGGCAAACTCGCGCTCCAGCAGCGGCGCCGTATCGACCACGCCGCGTACCGCGGCTGGCGGGCAGAGCTCGCGCGATTTGCCGCACAGCGACTCGAGCCTGTCGTGAACGAGCGCGTGGTAGTCGACACCCCACGCATATCGAGAGACTCGGCCGCGCCCCGATTGAGGCGCGCTCGGCTCGAGGGTACGATAATCCATTGCGAGCATCACAATGCTGCAAACCCCGGACAGAATCGAGTTGGGGTGGGAGTACGCCTCGCGGCGCTCGGGCAGATAGCGCATCTCGCCCGCGTAGCCAGCCGTCAACCACTCGTCAAAGCGCGCCAGCCCCCGCGGCTGGACGGCCGGACACACGCCTAACAGCGCGAAACCAAGCTGCTCGGCGGCCGCTTTGATCGATTGCGTCAGTGACTGATTGAGAACGGTTGAACCCATGCACCCACTTTCAAAACCTTTGGGCTTCCGTCGTGCAGTGTGCGGCGGACTGCTGGCCAGTTTCGCAATTGTCTCGGGCTGTCGCCCCGAGCTCGACCCCGCGACCTACGGCGAAGTGATCTACAAGCTTCCCAAGGTGGAGGGCGCCGACAAGCCCTACGTGCTGCCGAACCTCGAAGATATGCCAGAAAACGAGGCGAAAACCGCCCAATAACCGTCACAAGCCATTTTATGGTTGCGAGCGGACCACCCTGTAAATAGCCTGCTGATAGCTACGCATCTTTCGTGGTTTTAAGGCTAAGGGGGTTCGCATGTCTCGGCTGTCAGCGCTCGTACTCGGTGCATTGTTGTTGGTCGGCACGATTGCCACGACCGCGCAGGCGCAAGTCGGATGGGGTCCAGGCCCGTACGGCTTAGGCTACTTCAACTACGATTGGAATCAGCCGCGCATTCCCTACTATGCCCTCTATCCGCCGGTGTATTACAGCTATCCGGTAGCGCGCCCGTATGGCTATAGCCCCTTCGCCTATCCGCCGGGCACGATGACTCCAGAGCTGCCTCGTCCAACGGAGGCCGCCGAGTACCGCAACCCGTACGTCCCCAGCCGCGAGAAGCCGCGACCCAGCGTCGACCGCATGGCTTCACAACCGCGCACGTACTACAACCCCTACGTGCAAGCACGGCAAGCTGGCGTCGATTCTCTGGCAGAGCGGCGAGAAGCTGCGTCTGAATAAGTAGCCCAACCTCGACTGCCATCAGCGCTGGCTGTCCACCGCGCCTAAACCGCTCTTGCTGGGCCGGTGCAACTCGCTATCCTATCGCCCCCGCGGCTTTTGGGGCGCGTGCGCGCGCCCGAACTAGAGCTTCGCGGCACTTCCAAGCTTCAATTCAGTTTGCTGAACGAGATCGGCCCGTATAGTTCTTTGCGGGATGCGTAGCGCTCTTTCGGCGGCGCTGCGGTCGGACATCTGCAAGCGGGCAAAAGGAGATCATCATGAAGTGGCTTGCGGTGGCGCTTTGTGCGGTGATCGCGCTGGTTGGCTGCCGTTCGTCGCAACCGGCCACCAATCCGTTTATGCGAACCACGGTCGCTCCTCCGGCGACCGCCGCCCCGGCCGTCGTCGTGCCGGGCGAATCGTTCTCGCCGGGCGTGGTTCCGCAGCCCGCCGTCGTGCCTCCGCCGGGCGCTGCGGCCCCGATGGTCAGTCCCGCGCCGATCGTTGCGCCACCCGTTGCCGCGCCGATTGTGGCACCACCGCCGGCAGTCGCTCCGCCGCGGGACAAGTATTCGCCGCCAGGCGGTTCCTTCCAATACAATCAAAGCTCGACGGGCCGGCCGCCGGCCGCGGGTAACTACGGAATCCAAACGGCCGCCTACCGCGAACCAACGCGCGCCGCTGAGCCGGTTCGAGCAACGGCCGTTGCCGTCGCGCCAGCGGCTCGTTCGGCATTCAGTGGCACCCCCGGCAACCAGATTCGCATCGTCGCGGCCAGCGAGAAGGCGGTTGTCGAAGCAAGCGAACATCAACCCAAGGCGGCTGCTGCGCGGCCTTCAGAAACCGTCGCGGATGCCGATCCCGACAATGAGGTTGACGACCTCGCCGCCGAAGACGTCGACGAATCGGACAGCTTCGCCGATGCCGAGCCTGTCGAATCGATCGATCCAGCTTCATACGGCTATGCACCAGACTATGCGTGGCTTCGTGGGCGGCTGGAGTACTCGCCGACGATGCGGCAATGGAAGCTCAGGTACATTCCGATCGACGGAACCACGGATCAGTTTGGTGGTAGCGTAAAGCTGCCCGACAGTCCCGCGCTGACTTCTTTCAAGTCCGGCGACATGGTAACCGTGCGGGGGGCGGTGGCGGCGGCCAAGTCGGCGGGGGATCGCTTGGCGCCACAGTACGCGGTTGCGCAGATCGCACCGGTCACGCGGTAGCCGACGCCTCCAGTGAATTGCGGGTGCGGCCGCGACGCTTTTAGGCGCTGCTGTTCAATCGAGGCCGGTAATCTAGAATAGCGGAAGAGCGCCCTGTCGCGCGCTGGCTCCTTTCTGCCGCTTTGCCGGCCAAACGGACCCTTGGCATGTCCATCACGTTGGGAGATATCTCCGACGCCGTTCAATCGCGCTGGCAGACCGTGTCTTTGCGGCTGGCCAAGCGGAAGATCGCCCAGTGGACCGAATTGCTCCCCAAGATTGCCTCTTACGAGGAGCAATTCCAACAGCTCAACACGCACGACATGCGCAAGCATAGCTTGTCCTTGCGCTATCGAATCAAGAGCCATGAACCGGTCGACCACGTCTTGCCCGAGGCCTTTGCGCTGGTGCGCGAGGCGGGGCGGCGGACGCTCAATATGCGGCACTTCGACGTGCAGTTGGTGGGCGGCATCGCCATGCATCATCGCTCGATCGCCGAGATGCAAACGGGCGAAGGCAAGACGCTCACCGCGACCTTGACTTTGTATCTGGCGGCGCTGGAGGGCAAGGGCGCGCACCTGGCGACCGTCAACGATTATCTCGCCCGCCGCGACGCTGACTGGATGCGGCCCATCTACGAAGCGCTCGGACTCTCCGTGGGAGTAATCGAGACCCAGATGAGCCAGGCCGAGCGTCGCGTCGCTTATGCCAGCGACATCACCTATGGCACCGCCAAGGAGTTTGGCTTCGATTTCCTGCGCGACCGCCTGTTGCTGCGGCAAATCGGCGAAGGCCAGACCGATTTTCTAGGCGGCATGTTGGGCGTGAGCGGCAGCGCCGACAACGAGAAACCGGTGCAGCGCTCGCCCTTTTTTATCCTGGTCGATGAAGCGGATAGTATTTTGATCGACGAAGCGCGCACGCCGCTCATCATTGGCGCCCTGCCGAGCGAAGAGCAGCGCATCGCCGTCGAGGCTTACAAGTGGGCAGCTTCGGTCGCCCCAGAGTTCGAGGAGGACGAGGACTACGACTACGACCACGAAGAAAAGAAGGTCGAGCTCACGCCCGAGGGCCGCCGGCTGGTGCGCACTCTGCCCAAGCCCGACGCCATGCACTCGATCGGCATGTTCAACATCTATGAGTACATCGAGCGCGCCATCAAGGTCGATCGCGAGTTCTTTCGCGACCGGCAGTATGTCGTGAAGGACGGCGAAGTCGTGATCGTCGACGAGTTCACGGGCCGCATGGCCGAAGGCCGCAAGTGGCGGCAAGGGCTGCATCAGGCCGTCGAAGCCAGCCAGGATGGGGTCGAAGTCTCTGTCGAAACCGGGCAGGCGGCCCGCATCACCGTGCAGGATTACTTCCTGCTCTATCCGCGTTTGGCCGGCATGACGGGTACGGGCTCGACCTCGGCGCGCGAGCTGAAAAAAATCTACAAGCTCGGCGTCATGCCCATCCCCACGAACCGGCCCGCCATTCGCCAGCGACTGGCCGACCGCGTGTTTGGCACGGCGGATGACAAGTGGCTGGCCATCACCGAAGAAGTGTGCGAGATCCACGCCACCGGCCGGCCCGTTCTGATCGGCACGCGCTCGATTGACAAGTCCGAAAACCTGTCCGAGCTGTTGCGCGTGCGCGGCATCGAGCACGACGTGCTCAACGCGAACCATATCGCCGCCGAAGCGGTTATCGTCGCCAATGCCGGAAAACGCGGCAAAGTCACGGTTTCGACAAACATGGCGGGCCGCGGTACGGATATCAAGCTGGCCGAAGGCGTCGCGGAGCTCGGCGGTTTGCACGTGATCATGACCGAGATGCACGACTCGGCCCGCATCGACCGCCAGTTGGCGGGCCGTTGCGGTCGCCAAGGCGATCCGGGAACGTATCGCGTTTATCTGTCGCTGGAGGACGATCTGCTGTTGGGACTCGGTCCCGACGAGCAGCGCCGCTACAAAGAGTTGGGCAAAGACTCGACGGGGCCGTTCGATCATCTGGCGAAAATCTTTCAGAAAGCCCAGACCACGACCGAGCGCAAGCATTTTCGCGACCGCAAAGTATTGATGTACCACGAAAAGGAGCGTAAGAAGCTCCAAAAAGCGATGGGCCAAGATCCTTACTTGGACACGCCTGGCTAGTGCCGTGCCAAGCGCGAGAGGAGATTGCATCGTCTCCGATGATCGACGATTTCTATCAGGCTGCTTTGGCTGCTCTGACTCACCACCTGGATGAGGCCCGGGTGCCCTACACGCTCGACGATGGTGAGTTGCTCGTCGATTCCCACCGCATTGGTCTCTCGATTGGCTTTGAAGACTTCGTGGTGCAGGGAGAGCACACGCTTGCGCCGCTGGACGTGCAAATTCACTTGGACGGCGACGACGGCGATCGCTTTCGAGTGGGCACCCTGGGCGTCGGGAGCGACCGGGCGACCGCGCTGCGCGAGGCAATCTTCGAATGGCACCTGCTGGCCGCCGCGCCCCTGCTGGCCGCGCTGGGCGCACCCTTGCAGAAGCGGCGCGCCGCCTCCGAGCCGCAGCGGCTCGCCGGCTGGGACATCTTCCCAGGCCGGATTGGCATCCGCGGCGCGATTCCGCCCGAGTTGCGCTCGGGCAGTCCGTTTTATCGCTCGTTGTTCGAGGGGTTGCGGGAGGTGATCAGCCGCTGGGATGAGCCCGAGCGCTATACTCTGCGATCCATTTACATCATGGCCTCGCGCGACGCGGAAACGGCCGAGGTGCAGGCTGCCGTCGATGGCCTGGTCAACGAAGACCTGGTGCGCGTTTTAAGCGGCCTGTCGTGGCCGGCAGGCGGCGAGCCCTACCTGGTCAAACAGCTCTTCGTGCTGCGGCATCAGGGCCAGCGGTAGCCTGCCCAGCATTTCCGCCCGGCGACCGTTCGCGTGTGTTTTTCAAGCGTGCGTGAGCTCAGATTGACGCAATTCGCGCTTCGTGTCAGGTTTAAGGGCGCAGGCGATATCGCAAGTACGGATCACCCCTTCAGGGAGCGTCACAAATGAACTTTGCCGCGATCGCCATCGTCACCTGTTTGTGGGCGCAGCAGCCTGCCGAGGGGGAACAAAACGAGCCGCACCTGCGGCCGATTCACAAAGCGCCGGCCGCCGACTTCGAAGACGAGCCCGCCGATGCGCACGCTCAGCCCGCGCGGCACGTGGATAACCCGCAGCAACCGGCTTTGCACACGAACGAGGAACCCGCGCAGCATGCGCCGCGTCGCGAGCATCAACCGCCTGCCGAGCCGGAAGCGGAACGAGGCGATGCCGAGCCGGCGCGGCCGCGAATTCGCCCGCCTGACTTGTTGATCGAAGCGCTAGAGACGTTGCGCGGCGGAGCCGTGACGGGAACTCCGCTTTCGTTGCAATCCGCTTTGGCCGGCACGACCGAACGCGCGCAGCAGCTAAAGATCGCGCAGGCCTATTGGCGATTGTGTCTCGCGCAAGCCGATTACAACTGGCTCCGCAATGATCGCGACTTGCTGGCCAGTTACACCCAAGCGCATACCGATCAGCCGGCGCTTTTGAGCGCGCGCGCATCGGCGCGGGCCAACATGCGCGATGCCCAGCTAGCCGTATCTCAGGCTCAAGATGAGCTATCCGATCTGATGCCGCGTCGCGGCGAGCAAGCGCCGCCGCTGGCGAGCGACCGCCCGCACGTCGGCGATTACAACACGCAATACGAAACCATCTTTGCCAGCCAAGCGCCCGCGCCACGGCTAAGGCTCGTGCATCGCACGCTGCCCGTGCGCCGCAAGGCAATCGAAGCGCACGCGGCGGCGATTCTGGCCGGGCTGGATGCGGTTGAATCGAGCGGCGAAGAGTTCAAGCAGCACGGCAGCGGGCTGGTGACGTTGTTGTCGGCCCTCGATCAGCTCAGGCGCGAGCGGCAGGCATTTTTGAACAACGTTCGCGCCTACAACCAGGAAATCGCCGAATACGCCTTCGCCGTCGCTCCTCCGGGCACGAACGGCGCCACGCTGGTTTCCATGCTTATCAAGACTTCGCGGCCGGCGCGAAACGGCCCAAACCGGTCGGGCTATCGCGGATTCAACTCCGCTCGCGCGAGCCTCGCATCACGCGATCTGCAAGACGAGATTCCTGTCGAGCAAACTGCCCTGTATGCCGCGAACGACGACGTGGGCCTGTATCAGGCGCTGTTGCAGGTCGAGTCGCCGCAGCGCGTGCAGAAGCTGGGCAACCTGCTGCATTGGGACCGCAACCTGCCGCCGGATAGCGGCAATGGCGCTACGCTGGCCGAGTGTTTGCGGTCGGTCGATGCGTCGCGGCGATTGGGCCTCATCCGCGCGTATTGGCGGGCCCGCGAGCGCGCGGCACGTTATCAGGCGCTGGTCGACCAGGTGGAACAGCTCAGTGCGCTCCCCGTGATCGCGATCGAAAAGCGGGCGCGGCCGGAGCTGGGTGTTCGCTTGCAGGCCGCGCGCCGCGCTGCGCGTGCCGCTACATATGACGCGCACGCGCAACTGTTGGCGGCGGAGTTCGAGCTCACTCAGGCCGCCGGCCGCCGCTTGGACGAACCGTGGCTCGTGCCCTCCACCGCGCCGCAGTCGGGCCGATACATCGTTGACGTCAGCCGCCGCGCCACTACGCCCGCGCGCTATTGGGGCGAACGCGTTCGGCTGGAACACGAAAAGCTCGAGGAGCGGGCCGATGCGCTCATTCGCGCGGACGTGGACCGCGCGCAGTTGGTGAGCGAAGCGCGCGCGGCCCAGACGCCGCCACCCGGCGCGGGACAAAACGACACGCCCGCGGCGCTGGACGTGTTGCTCAGCGCGATTGAGCGGCAGAATGCCGAAACGATGGCCTTTCTGCACGATCTGACCGAGTACAATGTGGCAATTGCCCATTACGTGCTCGTTGCCTGGCCAGATCCGTTACCGAGCGACGAGCTCGTGCGCAAATTGGTCGTCCCGCGGAGCACGCGGCGAGACACGTAGCGCGAGCATTGCCGATGGCGACCGTCGCAGAGAATCAAACTCCCGCCCGTCCGCTGGCCGAAGTTCGGCCGCTGAAGATCGGCGCGCTGGTGGTCGACCCGCCCGTGCTCCAAGCGCCCATGGCGGGCTTCACGAATTTTGCGTTCCGGCAAATCGTGCGCGAGTTCGGCGGCGCAGGGCTGCAGGCCACCGAGATGGTGCACGCAAAGGGCTTTCTGTGGCTCGAGCGCGAAGAGGACGAGCTGCCCGACCGCTTGTGGGGCGTAAAAGAAGAGGCGCGGCCGCTGGCGGTGCAAATCTGGGATAACGACCCCGCCACCTTGGCGGAAGTCGGCGCGAAGCTCGCGCACGAGTTCAAAGTCAGCGTGGTCGACATCAACTTCGGCTGCCCGGTCAAACAGGTCACTGAAAAAGCGCACAGCGGATCGTACCTGCTGCGCTTTCCCGATCGCGTGGGCGCAATTGTCGAGCGCGTCGCCAGGGCATGCGCTCCCACCCCGGTCACCGCAAAGATCCGTCTGGGTTGCTCGCGAACCAGCATCAATGCGATCGAGGTCGCGCGGACCGTCGAAGATGCGGGCGGCGCGGCGCTCACGGTGCATGGCCGCACGGCGGCAGACTTTTTTTCCGGTTCGGCCGACTGGGACCGCATCGCCGAAATCAAGCCACACTTGCGCCGCATCCCGCTGATCGGAAATGGCGACCTGGCATCCGTCGAAGCGGTGCTGGCCGCCTTCGAGAACTACCCGGTCGATGGCGTCATGATCGCTCGAGCCGCCCTCAACCGGCCCTGGCTGTTTCGCCAGGTGCAGGCGGCGCTCCGCGGCGAGCCGATCCCCCCCAGCCCGACCCTGACCGAAGAGCGGGAGCTGATGCTGCACCACTATGAGCTGGTTTGCCACCGCTTTGGGGAGCACAAGGGCACGATCCTGATGCGAAAGTACGCCTGTTGCTATGCCCAGGGGCGACAGGGGGCGCGCGAGTTTCGAACCCGGGTTTCGCATGCGGCGACCCGTGGCGAATTCCGCGCGATCGTTGAGGCCTACTTTCCTCGGGCCTGATTAGCCTGAACTGCCCAGATTTTTCGCATATAGGGTTGTCAAAAACAGCCCACCGGCTAGGATTGTGTTGGAAGCAATCCGCTTGGGTCGGGCAATGGAACACGTGGCTGAAAGCTCGGATGTCGGGATGCTGGACCTGCTCAGAAGTGCAGGCCCGCTAAGCATTTCTGCGCTGTCACAGGCGATGGGGGTCACTCCCACCGCCGTTCGTCAGCGACTCGCTCGTTTGACCGAACGGGGATTGGTGGAACGGGCCCTCTCCAGGGCGGGCCGGGGCCGCCCCAGTCATCGGTACGCCCTCACTGAGAAAGGGCGCCGCCAATCCGGGGCCAATTTTGCCGATCTGGCGATCGCCCTGTGGCGCGAGATCCGTTCGATCGAGGATCCCCAGGTTCGTCGCGGCCTGTTGCAGCGGCTGGCCACGACCTTGGTGGGCCTATACGCAAACGAGATCGAGGGTGCGACTGTAGCCGAGAAGATGCAAAGCGTTTCGCGGTTGTTCGAGCGCCGCGACGTGCCGATTGAGTTCGAACCGTCGAATCCGCTGCCCGTGCTGCGCGCGCGAACGTGCCCTTATCCGGGCTTGGCCGAGCAGGACCGCGGGATTTGTGCCGTGGAGCGGATGATGCTTTCGGAAATGGTGGGCAGCAGCCTACGACTTTCGGAATGCCGGCTCGACGGCGATTCATGCTGCCGTTTCGAAGCGGCCGGCGCACTCAACTGAAACGTTTACGGTGGGGCGACCCATAACGGGCGACTTCAAAACAAATCAACTGGGCGGTAGATTAAGCAGTTTGTCCAATTTCGGGAGAGCTCCCGCCAGACAACACACACTGCGGAATTGGGGCCATGACACAACCGTGGATTGAAGGACGATTCGAAGAAGGGGTCATCACGACCACCGTGGAACAGGGCATCAACTGGGCCCGCCAGTCGAGCATCTGGCCCATGACCTTTGGACTCGCCTGTTGCGCGATCGAAATGATGGCCACCGGCGCCAGCCGTTTTGACATCGATCGCTTCGGCGCGGGCGCGTTTCGCGCCAGCCCTCGCCAGGCTGACCTGATGATCGTGGCCGGCACGGTGACCTACAAGATGGCCAGCCGCGTACGTCGTCTTTACAACCAGATGCCGAATCCCAAGTTCGTGATCGCGATGGGTGCGTGCACGGTTGGGGGCGGACCGTATTTCAAATATGGATACCACGTGGTCAAGGGCGTCGACCTGGTAGTGCCGGTCGACGTGTACGTGCCCGGCTGCCCGCCGCGACCCGAAGCGCTGCTCGAAGGTTTGATGCGCATTCAAGACAAGATCAAAGGACACAAGATGTGGAAGCAGTCCGGCCAAAGCGGCTTGGGCCAGCTTGGCGTCAAGATCGACGACGAGCTGCCGATTCCGCATCATTCCGGTTACGTCGCCGCGACCGAAGACGAGCCGCTCTACGACCATCAGAAAATCACGGGCTAACCACGCAATAGAAATGGCTGAGACACTAAAGATTTCCGACTTGCACGTCGCAACCTCCGAAGGCAAGGAGATCCTGCGCGGAGTGAACCTCGAGCTTCGCCGCGGTGAAGTGCACGCCTTGATGGGACCCAACGGCTCAGGCAAGAGCACGCTGGGCTATGCCATCATGGGACATCCCGGCTACGAGGTGACCTCGGGCTCGATCACGCTCAATGACTTGGACGTGTTGGCCATGGAGCCGAACGAACGGGCGCGGGCCGGCATCTTCCTGGCATTTCAACGGCCGATGTCGATCCCGGGCGTCAAGATGGCCGACTTTTTGCGACATGCCGCCACCAACGTGCGGCGGCCCGACCGCAAGGAAGGCGAAGAGCTGATTCCGATGCGCGAGTTCCGCAAGGAGCTCAATGCTAAGATGGACCAGCTCCGCATGGATAAAGAGTTCGCGCGTCGCTATGTGAACGACGGGTTTTCGGGCGGTGAGATGAAGCGCGCTGAAATCCTGCAGCTCGCCATGTTGCGGCCCAAGTTCGCCATTCTCGACGAAACCGACAGCGGGCTGGACGTGGACGCCGTGCGACTCGCAAGCCAGAGCATCGCCGACATTGGCGGCACGGAAATGGGCATCCTGATCATCACGCACCACGAGCACCTGCTCGAGCACAACCGGCCCGACTTCACGCACGTGATGCTGGGCGGCCGGATTGTCGAAACCGGCGGCCCCGAATTGGCCGTCGAATTGCACAAGAAGGGTTACGACCGCATCCGGGCGGCGTATCCCAGCGCCGCCGCGGACGAAGCGGCCATGAAAGATCAAAAACCGGAAGCCGCGGTCTCGCGCTAACCCAGCGCCGGCCAGTGCTTCCCAGGCGGAATCGAACACGAAAGCGAAACGAAAATGGCTACCGACGTCGTAACGCAACACGACAACATCGGCGAAATCAACAAATACGATTTTCGCACCGAGTCGAAATATGTCTTCAAGGCCCGCAAAGGCCTGGATGCCGAGATCGTGGCACAGATCTCGGACATGAAGGGCGAGCCGGCCTGGATGCGCGATTTTCGCTTGAAGAGCTTGGAGATCTTCAACTCCAAGCCCATGCCGCGGTGGGGCGGCAATATCGGAATCAACTTCCAGGACATCTACTACTATCTCAAGCCGGCCGATCACCAGGGCAAAACGTGGGACGACGTGCCGGAGGAAATCA
>DATJEN010000260.1:0-2159 GCA_035496575.1 Pirellulales bacterium | reverse complement strand
GGCCAGGCTGGGCTTGGGCGGGATCATATTGTTTGGCATCCCCGACGCAAAATATGCCATCGGCAGCGACGCGATGAGCGAGCAGGGGATCGTTCAGCAAGCCATTGCCCAGGCCAAAAAGACGGTGCCTGAGCTGCTCGTCATTACCGACGTGTGCTGCTGCGAATATACCGACCACGGCCATTGCGGTCCCATTTCCGACCGCACCGGCCGGCATGACGTGGATAACGACGCCACGCTGGAGCTGATCGCCACGCAGGCCGCCACGCACATCCGCGCCGGCGCCGACATGGTCGCGCCGAGCGGCATGATGGATGGCATGGTCGGCGCGATCCGCCGGCGCTTGGATGGCGATGGGTTCAATCATGCTCCGATCATGAGCTATGCCGCCAAATACGCGAGCGCCTTCTATGGACCCTTTCGCGAAGCGGCGGAAAGCGCCCCGCAATTTGGCGATCGCCGCGGTTATCAGATGGACCCGGCCGCCGGCGCCGGCCAGGCGCTCCGCGAAGTGGAGCTCGATCTGGCCGAAGGTGCAGACATCGTCATGGTCAAACCGGCCCTCGCTTACCTCGATATCCTGCGCGCGGTACGCGACCACTTCCCGGGCGTGCCCTTGGCAGCGTACAACGTGTCGGGCGAATTCAGCATGGTCAAAGCCGCGGCGGAGCGCGGTTGGATTGACGAACGCGCGGTTGCCCTCGAATCGTTGATCGCCATGCGACGCGCGGGCGCCGGCATCCTCTTGACCTACTGGGCCAAGCAGGCAGCCGGCTGGCTCGCTTGACGCCCCGAACGCATCTGATCACCAGGCACCAGCGACCAGGACAACCAACTTGCCCGAAACCCACCGAGAATCCGCGACGTCTTTATCGCGCGTGCAAAGCCACGCTGCGTTCGCGCGAGCGCTCCGGCTTATGCCCGGCGGCGTGAATAGCCCAGCCCGCGCCTTCGGAGGCGTGGGGGGCGAGCCGATCTTCATCGATCGTGCCGAGGGACCGTTTCTGTTCGACATCGATGGCAACCGGTACATCGATTACATCGGATCCTGGGGCGCCATGATCCTCGGTCACAATCATCCCTCCGTGCTCGAGGCCGTCGAGCGCGCCGTGCGTCGCGGCACGAGCTTTGGCGCGCCAACCGAAGCGGAAAGCGAACTCGCGGAGCTCATCATCGAGGCGGTTGCCTCGGTCGAGAAAGTGCGGCTGGTGAACTCAGGCACCGAAGCCACCATGAGCGCGATTCGGCTTGCCCGGGGTTACACCGGGCGCGAGCTCATCGTCAAATTCGCCGGCAATTACCATGGACATGCCGACAGCTTGCTGGTCGCGGCGGGCAGCTCGGCGGCGACCCTCGGTGTGCCAAACTCGCCGGGCGTTACGCGCGGCACCGCGCAGGACACGCTCGTGCTTCCCTACAACCACGTCGACTCGCTCGAAACCACGTTCGCAAAGCACGCCGACAAGATTGCGTGCGTGATTTTCGAGCCCGTCGTCGGCAACATGGGCGTGGTCGTTCCGACCCGCGAATTCTTGCGCGCCCTCGAGCGCTTGGCCGAGCGACATGGCGCGCTGCTCGTGTGCGATGAAGTGATGACCGGGTTTCGAGTCGCGCCAGGCGGGGCGCAGTCGCTGTGGGGCTTGCGGCCACACCTCTCGACATTCGGCAAAATCGTGGGAGGTGGTCTGCCGCTGGGAGCCTATGGCGGCCGCGCGGACATCATGGATCACGTGCTGCCCGCCGGCAAAATTTTTCAAGCCGGCACGCTGAGCGGCAACCCACTGGCGACAGCCGCCGGTATCGCCACGTTGCGCGCGCTGGCGAGTGATCCACCCTATGAGCGCTTGGAGCGGCTCAGCGCGCGGCTGGCCGATGGGATTGGCGCTGCGGCCGCCGATGCCGGAATTGCGCACACGATGGCGCGCGTCGGCAGCATGCTCACGCTGTTTTTCACTGAACAACCCGTCGTGGACTGGAACTCGGCGGCGCGCGCGAACACGCGCCGGTTCTCCGAGTACTTTTGGTCCCTGATCGAGCGTGGCGTGTACATGCCCTGCAGCCAGTTCGAGGCGCTCTTCGTCTCGGCCTCCCACACCGAGGCAGACATTGACGCCACTATTTCGGCGGCGCAAGAGGCGCTTCAGTCGCTGTGAGCTTGA
>DATJEN010000259.1:0-5864 GCA_035496575.1 Pirellulales bacterium | reverse complement strand
CTACGAGAAATCCCGTATCGTGCAAGCCGCCAATGAATGGACCTGAGCCAAATTGGAAGGACCCGAGTACGTTGGCTGGCTCAGGTTGTGGAACGCACATTTCTCCAAACTATCGGAGCGATCACAACGGCGGCGCCAACTTCCTGTTCGCGGATGGCTCGGTGCATTTTATGAGCGAAGATATCAACATGCTCACCTACCAGCAGCTCTCGACCATCTTCGGCAACGAAATCGTGACCATTCCCGAGTGAGCCATCGTTAAGCCGCTCTATAGCGACTCGGCGCATTCGTCTATCATGCCCCGTGCCAATTGGCACGGGGCTTTTTTTGCGCCTCTAGGCAAATGATACGAATGCAGCCGGCCCGCTTGCTCGTCATCGGCACAATCGATGAATTCTCGCGCGACGCCATCTCGCAACTCGATGGCCGGCTTAGGTCGGTTCGATTGGTACATGCAATGGATGACGCGCTCGCGTGGCTCCGCGCATCCGAGGCGCTCCCCGACTTGATCGTGGTTGGCCAGCAGCATCCATCCCAGTTCACGATTGCCGTATGGCAAGAGTTGCTCCGCGCTGCTCCGCTGGTTCCGCTGTGGCGACTATTGGGCACGTGGTGCGAGGGCGAGCAGCGCAGCGGCCGTCCACCCGGCGGATGCTTGAGCGACTACTGGCACAGCTTCTCGCCGCGTCTTGCCCGCGCGCTAGTCGAGCGCGCGGCAGGTTGCCGGCCGCGCTGGGCGGCCCCGCCCACAGCCTCCGCGGAAGAGCGAATGCTCGCCGAATCGGCGCTTGCCCTTCCAAAATCCGCGGGCCAAGTTGTGGTCTGTGCCGACCGCCGAGCAAACGCGATGGCGCTGGCCGACGCGTGCCGACTGGCCGGTTATAAAGTGACGCCTGCCCGCCCAGGCAACCTTACTGGGCAGTCGCTGCTCGATCGTGAGAGCGAATGCGTTTGCGCGCTCTTGTGGGATGCCACGCCCCAGCAGATCTGCGATCGAGTGGCCGTAAACCGCGTGCGCGCGGCATTTGCAAGCGCGCCCGTGCTTGCAATCGTCGATTTTCCCCGGCCAGAAGACGTTTGCCAGGCTCGCTCGCTTGGGATCGATCACGTGTTCTCGAAACCATACTCGAATCGCGACCTGCTCGATCGCATCGTCGCGCTGCAGGAAGCCAGGCCTGTCTAGCGGGCGCGATTGCATTAGAACTCTCCGGTTTCAAACGGCTCCCATTCCGTCCGCAAAATCTCGCGTTTCCAATCCGGTTCATGGATGGGCCAGGCTTGCACACGACCGCACTCGTCCGTTTCCACAGCCCGCTGTCCATCCTCATGGGCGGCGCGCCAAGCCGCCAACTCGGCCGTGCTCACCGCGGGCGCGGAACGGGCAAAATTGGTGTGCCGCCACGTCGCGCGGCCCTGGTCAAACACCGAAATCACCACCGGCTGCTCGAAATCCAACATCCGCCGGGCAATAAGCTCGTGGCTGGCCGTCGAAAAAATCTGTTTCAGCCGCGGCAACTCCCATCCGAGCGCCCGCGCGCGGGACTGAAACCACGCGCATGGCAACAGTATCCGCGAAGCTAACTGGTTGGCCGCGTTTTCGCGCGCGCCGCCGGGCGCTTCGCGGGGATCGATCGACAGCCGGTCGAACACGCGACGGGCACACGTCTCGCCGATCTCGTGCGCAATCGCCCATTGCAAGCGCTCGGGGCGCGGATCGGGCCGCAACAAAATAGACCCCCGTGGCGGGCCCCCACTGAAGTCGCGCAGCCGCACGATTCGCCCTCGACCACGCTGAGAATCGTCCCACGCGATATTCAATCCCATTGCCTGCGCGAGCGCCAGCGCATCAACGGGCGGGCTCGAGATCGAGAATTCCTCGAGCAGCCCCGCGGCCACTTGATTCAAAGCGGCTGAGTACTCTTCCTTGGTCAGTTCTGGGAGCATAGCCGAGCTCATGATGTGATCATATGTACACTATCCTACGCACACAACAAGATCGATGCAAGCGGCGCCGTTGGCCGCGCAAAGAGTCCGTGTCTCACTTCACAGCGCAGAGGCCGACGGCCGGGGCACACTCGTCATCTCACGGTCAATCGGATACGATTGAGGACATCCGCTCCGCTCCCTTCCCGCTCTCTAGATCGAGCCTGTCTTGTCCTCCCCCGCTACCAAGAACCAACGTGCCAAGTCCCCTCAGCCGGCGAAGGGCACCTACTCGTTCGTCAGCCTGGGTTGTCCAAAAAACCTGGTCGATAGCGAACGAATGTTGGGCCTGTTGCAACTCGACGGCTACCAACTGGTCCCCGAACCGGCCGGCGCTGATTTCGTCGTCGTGAACACTTGCGGATTCATCGAGCGGGCACGGCAGGAGTCCTATTCGACCATTGAGGAAATGCTCGATCTCAAGCGCAAAGGCGACATTCGCGGCGTCATCGTGTCGGGATGCCTGGCAGAGCGCGAGAAAGAAAAGCTGCTGGAAACACTGCCCGAAATCGACCACCTGGTGGGCGTATTCGGCCGCGAGCTGGTCACGAAGGTGGCCGACCGCCTGATTGGCGGCCTCGACGAGCAACGAACGGTGTTTCAGCCGGCCCCCTCCCGGCCGCTGGACGACGGCAGCCGGTTGCGAATCACGCCCCGACATTTTGCTTTCCTCAAAATTTCGGAAGGCTGCGACCGGCTTTGCACCTTCTGCGCCATCCCCAAGATGCGCGGCAAGCACGCGACCAAGCCCATCGAAGCCGTGATTGCCGAAGCCCGCGAGCTGGCTGCCGATGGGGTTCGAGAGCTCGTGATCGTGGCTCAGGACACGACGTACTATGGCCTCGACCTGTATGGCGAGCCTCGCCTCGTGGAATTGCTCCGCGAGCTGGAAAAGGTGGAGGGCATCGACTGGATTCGCTTGATGTACCTCTACCCGATGTACTTCGGTGACGACTTGATCGATGCCATTGCCGAGAGCCAGAAGATCGTGCCGTATTTGGACCTGCCGTTGCAGCACATCAATGACACCATGCTTCGTCGCATGCAGCGGCGGGTGGACCGCAACTCGACCGAGGGCTTGCTCGACAAGCTGCGCGCGAGAATCGACGGCCTGGTGATGCGCACAACGTTCATTACTGGGTTCCCGGGAGAAACCGACGAGCAGTTTGAGGAATTGCTGGAGTTTTCACGCGCTCGGCGGTTCGAACGCGTGGGCGTATTCACCTATTCTTTTGAGCCGGACACCCCCGCGGCCCGCTTGCCCGACCACTTGCCCGAAGAAGTGAAGGACGAGCGCCGCGACCGGCTGATGGGTTTGCAGCAGGAGATTGCTTTCCAGTGGAACCAGGCCCAAGTCGGCCGCCAGCTCGACGTGATCATCGACCGCGCGGTGCCCGATGAAAAACAGGCCTGGGTTGGGCGCAGCTATGCGGATGCCCCCGACGTGGATGGTGTAGTTTACGTTAGCGGCCGAAAACTGCGGCCTGGCCAAATAGTGCCGTGTGAAATTGTCGCGACCAGCGATTATGATCTGGTGGGCGTCGCGGTTGGTTCGCCTCGCTAGCGCGGTCATGCGCTCACTCCGCAGTTTCGAAGCTTGCGAGAGAGGAAGGCTCACGTGTCGGTAGCCACTAACAAGCAAGCCGCGCGTGAGCAAGTATTCAATGTACCCAACCAGCTCACGGCGCTGCGATTGGCGCTCTCGCTGGTGCTGTTCGTGCTGATCGCTTTCGAGTACTACCTGGCGTCGGCGGTGGTGTTTGCGGTGGCAGCCGGCACCGATTGGCTCGACGGCTACTGGGCCCGCAAATATGGCCAGGTGACGAACCTGGGCAGGATTCTCGATCCCTTCGTCGACAAGATTATCGTGTGCGGCACGTTCATCTTCTTGGCGGCCGCGCCGGGCTCGGGCGTGCAAGCCTGGATGGTCGTGGTGATCGTTG
The DNA here is from genome assembly GCA_035496575.1 of Pirellulales bacterium. Taxonomy (GTDB): domain Bacteria; phylum Planctomycetota; class Planctomycetia; order Pirellulales; family PALSA-1355; genus PALSA-1355. Next base: position 1,938 of record DATJEN010000259.1, on the reverse strand, counting down.
GCCGCGAGCTGCTGGTCACCGCGCTGCGCAGTTATTTGGAAGGAGAAGGGGCTGACTTCTCCGCCAAGATGTCGGGCAAGCTGAAAATGGCCCTCCAATGTCTGGCGGCCCTCTTGAGCCTGATTGCATTGGCTCAGCCTGTTGGCCAACCGTCCGAACAGTTGGGACTGGCCGTTGCGGTCGCGGTGTGGGCCGCCGTCGCGCTCACCATCTATTCTGGTGCAGCCTACGTGCTGCGCGCCATCGCACTATTGCGGGCTTAGCGTGGGCGTCCCCACCGGCCAATTGCCGTTTGTTTGCTGATGCTTCATGCGGTCTGGTGAAATCGCTTTAGAGCTGCTCATCCTCGTCATCCTGCTCGGCAGCGTGCTCGTCTGGTCGGGCATCCTCGATCGTCTCAAGCATGGCGTCGCCCCGGTGGCCTACGTGCCCCGCTTGCGCGTGCCCTGGGGCTTGCTTGACATCCTGGTCTTGGTGTTCGCGTGGGTCTATAGCGAAGCATTTGGCTTGTACCTGGCAGTCGGTCATATCGATCCGGCGCGCGACGCGCTTACCATCGACGCCCTGTTCGGCCTGAGGCTGGGGCACTTAGGTTGGACGCTTCTGGCCATTGCCTATCTGAAAGTTCGCGGCGCCGACCTCGACGACCTGGGCATTCGCTTCAATCGGCACACGCTTGCCCGCGATGTGAAGCTGGGACTGGGCGGCTTTCTTGCCGCGGTTCCCATCGTGTACGGACTTCAGCTCTTGGTCACGAGCTTTTGGAAGCCAGAAGTGCATCCGTTGGCGAAGCTGCTGCTCGAGCGGCCAAATGCCGTGACCCTGGCGGGAGCCGCTTTTAGCGCCATCCTCGTGGCCCCGTTATCCGAAGAAATGCTGTTCCGCGTGGCCTTTCAGGGTTGGCTCGAAAAAATCTCGCCCGCGCTGCGCCGGCGACGTCCGCTTGGTGTGCGCGTTGACCGGCTGTTGCCGACCGTGTTGAGCGCGAGCATCTTTGCCGCCATGCATCACGGGGCCGACCGCGTGGCGCTGTTTGTGCTGGCCCTGTTTCTTGGCTATCTGTATCGCCAGACGCATCGGCTGGCGCCATCACTCGTGGCCCACGCCTGCGTCAACTCGATGGCGGTGATCGGCTTGTGGCTCGGTCGGGCCGGATAGCGCGGTCAATCGAGCATGAGCATGCGCCCCTGGTTTTCCCGCGGACTGCCTTCTAGAATCCGGCTTTCCAACGGGCCGCTCCGGAGCATTTCAATGACGAAACAGCCGCGTGGATTTGGTTTTGGAATCATTGGTTGCGGGATGATCGCCAACTTTCACGCGCGCGCCATCGCCGACATTCGTGGGGCCCGTCTCGTCGCTTGCTACGATGCCGTGCCCGCGGCCGCCGACCGCCTGGCTGGCTCGACAGGTTGCCGAGCGTATCACGATTTGGACGACATGCTGGCCGATGCCGAAATCGACGTCGTGACCATTGGAACGCCCAGCGGGGCGCACCGCGAGCCAGCCGTCGCCGCCGCGCGGGCAGGTAAACACGTGATCGTCGAAAAACCGCTCGAGATCACGCTCAAGCGCTGCGACCAGATCATTCGTGAGTGCGAGAAAAACAACGTCAAATGCTCGGCGATTTTCCCGTCGCGCTTTCATCGCTCCAGCATCGAGCTCAAAAAGGCGGTCGACCAGGGCCGCTTCGGCCGCTTGACCCTCGGAGAAGCGTACGTGAAGTGGTACCGCACGCAGGCCTATTACGACAGCGGCGCCTGGCGCGGCACGTGGGAGCTGGACGGCGGCGGCGCGCTCATGAACCAGGCGATTCACAGCGTCGACCTGCTCACCTGGTTGATGGGCCCCGTCGTGCAGATCACCGCGCAGACCGGATTGCTCTCCCACCAGCGCATCGCGGTCGAGGACACGGCCGTGGCCACGCTGCAGTTTGCGAAC
>DATJEN010000258.1:0-3087 GCA_035496575.1 Pirellulales bacterium | reverse complement strand
AGTCCACCCGGGCGGATCACACCGCGCGCCCATATTCTCGACCCTTCCGTCAGGCTGCTAGCGCAACGGGTTCTACCAGCGTCGGGTCATCATTTTCGACTGGTTGATTGATCAGTTATCGGCTTCCAGATCGAGTTCGGTGCCGCCCTCGCTACAGATTTCAAATATCTGATCGCGCAGCCACTGAAGCGCGGGATCCGTCGCTCGCGCGACGCTGGCAAGATAATCGATGGCAAAGCCGCGCATCGGGACCGGCGGCTCGAATATCGTGAGATCGAGCTCCTTGGCAAAATGGTGAGCGACTCGCTCTGTGGTGAGCGTAACGAGATCGCTGTGCGCCACAATCAACGGTGCGGCAAGGAAGTGCGGGACCACCGTGACGATCCTTCGTTTGAGTCCGAGCTTCGCCAAATGCTCATCTGCCCAACCGGAATCTTCTCCTCTCGGTGAAACCAGGAGGTGCGGGAGCGCCGCCCAATTCCCGGCCGTGATTCGCTTACGCTTGAAGGCCAGATGTCCACGGCGCGCGATTCCCACAAAACTCTCCTTGATGGCAGGTTCGCGCGTGATCCGAGCTGGGGCCTCCGGAAACGGCATGAGCGCGCAATCGATCTCTTGGCAATCGAAGGCGGCGACAACGCGAGTACTGTCCAGCGACCGAACCCGCAGGTCTACTTTTGGTGCCGTCGCGCGCAGCCGCTTTATCAACGGGACCAAAACGGTGAAAACGGCGAGATCGGTACCGCCGATCGTGAAGGTATGCGGTTTGTTGGGATCGAACCAACCGGGCGATGCAAGCATGGAGTTCGCGCGGTCGAGAATATCGGCAACGATTGGGGCCAGGGCGTGTGCGCGAGAGGTAGGTTCGATGCCTTTGGGGTGACGCACGAACAACGGATCGCCGAACATTATGCGGAGTCGACCGAGTGCGTGGCTCGCAGCCGACTGCGTCAGGCCAAGCCGTTTGGCCGCACGTCCAACATGGCGCTCGACGAGCAGCTTTTGAAACACGACCAGCAAATTTAGGTCGGCGCGTCGATGATCGATTTCTTTCATCAAGTTAAAGAATACTACGAATTGGACTAATCGGGCTACGGCAATTATGTTGCTCCGACAGGTCGAAAAGTCCGTGGCTGGCGTCTTGTGGACGGATTTGTCGTTTCGCCGCCGCTGGCATCGTCACGAGTCGCCGAAGGCCCTCGCCGCTCGGCAACGGATAAGGGCGGCTTGTTCCCGCTCACATATCGCTGGAGGAAAGCGATGCCAAAAATCTCTGGTGGCTGCCTTTGCGGCGCGGTACGCTACGAGTGCAATGCCGAACCATTGGGAACGGCAATTTGCCACTGCACCCATTGTCAAAAAGTGTCTGGCTCGGCATTCTCGGTGAATGTCGTCGTTCCAGCGCCGAGTTTGACGTGGCAGGGACAAAGTCTCGCGTCCTATGCGGACAAAGGTGAGAGCGGGAAACCGCTTTCGCGAAAGTTCTGCAGAAATTGTGGGTCATCACTTGCGACCGAAACGGAGGCGCTGCCGGGAGCAATAATTATCAAGGCCGGCACTCTCGACGATAAGTCATGGCTAAAGCCCAACTATCATATCTGGACCAACTCCGCGCAGCCATGGGTACGAATTGAGCCAGGTGCGACGACATTTTCAAAAGGCAGGACCTGAAGACCTAGCGATCCGCTCAACGGCATCTTCTGGATCTTACGATCTGGGGCGCCATCGCGCGACCTGCCAAACAACTTCGGTCCCTACACGACCTGCTACAATCGTTTCGTTCGCTGGCGACCAGCCGGTGTCGGGGCCAAGATCATGAGCGCACTCGCCGGGCTCATGACGTTGCGGTGCAGATGATCGACACATCCATCGTTCGCGTGCATCAGCACGGCTCTTGCGTCACTCGAAATAGAAGGCAGTCGATGGGACGCTTCCGAGGCGGGTTGACCGGCAAGATTCATGCGCTGGTTGATGCGAGTGGCCTGCCGGTCCGGCTCGCGGTGACGCCGGGAGAGGCCCACGACAATCGACTTGCAGGCAAACTCTTGTCTCGACTGAGGGTGGGATCGATGCTTCTTGCTGATCGCGGTTTATGAGTACACGTCCTAGGCTAGACTAGCCTAGACTAGTCCCTTGGGGGTGTCATTATAATTAGGAATTAGGTCCTATACGCGCCACATAAATTGCACTGTCGCGCGCACGCCGCCACAATTCATGCGTGCCGGCCTTCACATACACACTCCAGCGCTTGCTGTAACAGGAGTTCCAGACATCGCCGGCGATGGATGGAGGCGATTCATGAGCAGGCGCGTGACGCGATGGGTCCGAGCGGCTTTGGGAATCGTGGTTGTCAGCGTGGGCGCGATCGCTGCGGCCGCCGCGGCCGAACAAGCGCCGGTCGACCGGCCGCAACCGCTCCTGAATCGGGGCGAGTCCTCGATCTCGGAGCTGGACGCCCGGGTCGGTGATCGCCAGCAGCTCAGGAAATACTTTCTTGAGGACTGGCGCGATCGGTTGCGGCGATAGCGTGCTGTTTCCCTATGCCTGGAGCGAGGCCTGGCGACATTTATCGCGCCGCCGCGCCTATCGGGGACAGCTCATGCGGCAGAGATTCTTGCACTCGTTGTAATGGGCGAAGCAACTTCGGCTCGCCCTGCGATGCTGGCACGAATGCTGCGCCGCGCACCGTGCGGCGCAGGCCCCGTAACACTTATCCCAGGGGTTGGGGGCCGCGGCCGTAGCGATCGCCGTCAGCGCTAGCAGCGGCAGCGCCGCGACTGTGATCGTGAGGATGCCACGCCGGATCATGATCATTCCCTCCCTTCCCGCACCGCCGCTCGGTTGCCGCGAATTGCGCTTTGGCCGCACCAGATAAGCGCAGGTTCAAGCGTCTGACGATGGGTAGCCGCGCCGCATGGATATGAAATTAGTGGTTCTCTTCGCCATTTTCTGGCCCTTGACACGTGGCAAACTTCCAGCCGATTCGAGCCGTATGATGTGCCGGTAGCCGCATCTCCGGGCGGCGATGACGGCCCCGACCCTCGCCGGACCGAGGCCGGCGACAAGGGGATCCCTTTGCACGACGCC
>DATJEN010000257.1:0-8730 GCA_035496575.1 Pirellulales bacterium | reverse complement strand
GAACAAGCACAAAAGCGGATGAAGGAGGCGCAGCGCAAGCTGGAAGAAGCCAAAAAGTCCGACGCGCTCGAGAAACAGGCCGAAGCGATCAAGGAGCTCGAGCAGGCCAAGGCCGACTTGGAAGAGATCCTGCGGCAATTGCGCGAAGAGGAAATGACGCGCACCTTGGCGATGCTGGAGACTCGGTTTCGCAAAATGCTCGATGCCCAAGTCGAGGTTTATGAGTCCACCAAGCGGCTCGATCAAAAGCCGGAGAGCGAGCGCGATCGCGACAGCGACATCGAGGCTGGCCGATTGAGCCGCAAGGAAGCCCAGATCGCGGCCGAGGCCGACAAGGCGCTGGCCGTGCTGCGCGAAGAAGGTTCGGCGGTTGCCTTTCCCGAGGCGGTTGTCGAGATGCGCGAAGACATGTTGCAAGTGACCAAGCGCTTGGCCGAATCGAAAGTGGGCGAAGTGACCCAAGGTCTGGAAACAGACATCATCGCGGCGCTGGAAGAAATGATCGCCTCGCTCAAGCAGGCGCAGAAGGACCTGGAGAAATCAAAGCAACAACAGTCAGGCCCTCCTGGCGAGCAAGGCGACCCGCCGCTCGTCGATACTTTGGCGGAGCTAAAGATGATCCGCGCGCTGCAGATGCGCGTGAACGTGCGCACCGAGCGCTACGCCAAGCTGACTGACAGCGAGCAGAAAGAGACCGCCGAGCTCATCGAGGCGCTGAAGCGCTTGGCCGAGCGCGAGCAAAAGATTCATCAGGTGACGCGCGATATCGTGGTGGGGAGAAACCAATGATTCGCTGCACATACGTGGTTGCCGTTTTGCTGGCTGCAACGAGCGCGCCTGCGCTTTCGGCGCCCGACAACAAAGCCGATACACCCTTCGCGCAGAAGGCCACTTGGAAGGCGCCGAGCCTGGAGAGCGTTCACCAGTTGGCACTCGAATGGTTGGAAGAGCGTAACCCCCCGCCCGAGATACAGGCCGCAACCGCGGCCCTGTGGGCCCAAGCAGCGGATGCCGCGAGCGGTGTCACTGCTTTTGACGCACTGTGCGGAACCTTCGCGTTGGCTGACCCCCACGCCGTGAAGCTGATGGCAACCCTGGGCGAGCCGCGCACCAGCGTTGCCTTGCCCGACGTGTTGTGGCTTGAGGAAGGCGACGTGCCGCCGCTCCAGCGCGCCAACCTGCGACTGGCCTATGCGCGGTGGCTAGTTCACGAGTCGCTGTACGAAGAAGCGCTCACGCAAATTGCTGAGCTCAAGCCCGAGGAGGTTGTCGACCCGGCCGGCCTGTTGTTTTATCAGGCGGTGGGCTATCAGCGGACCTTGGCGCGCGATCGCGGTTTGAGCGCGATTGCCCGGCTATTGGAAAATGAAGACACGCTGCCCAAGCGGTTTGTATCCGTGGCGCGGCTGATGCAAGCGGACCTGGAGCCGCTCAAAGATGATTCGCTCGACCACATCGCGCGGCGGATGGACGACGTGCGCCGGCGGCTCGATCTAGGTCGGGCTGGCCCAAAAGTGCGCGAGGTCGAAGACGGCGTCATCGCCTCGCTGGACAAACTGATCAAAAAGATCGAAGAGCAGCAGCAAGCGGCGGCCGCGGCCGCGGCACAAAGCGGAGGCGGAGCCACCCCCAGTGCTCCCCTGCCCGACAGCATGCCGGTCGAACAGAAAGGGCCGGGCGAGGTGGCGAAGAAGCCGATCGGCAACTCGAGTGGCTGGGGAAATCTGCCGGCAAAAGACCGTCAAGAAGCCCTGCAGCAGATCGGTAACGATTTTCCGGCCCACTACCGCGACATGATTGAGCAATACTTTCGGAAGCTGGCTTCCGAGCGCGAGGAGGAAGTTCGGAAATAGCTTGCTTCCAGCTCAAAGCCGAGCGTGGGAGCGCGTACACACCGGAACACGTTTGCATGATTCATTTTTTGGTGCTGGCCGGAGCTTTGCTTGCCGCGCCGCCACAATTCGAAGCTCGCACGGTTGATGGTGAAACCACGGCCGGCGCGATTGCGTCGCTCGGCGCGCAGGAACTTGTGCTGACCACGGACAAAGGCGCAAAGCCGCTCGCCATCGGGTCCCTGCACTCGATCACGCGCACGCCCTTGGGATTGACGGATGCCAAGTCCGACACCCGCGTGGAACTGGTGGGCGGGTCGGTCTTGAAGGGCTCGCAATTCAAGATGCAGGCCAAGACGGCGGAGCTGCGGTTGGCCGATGGCACAAGCATCAAAATTCCGGCCCGTTCGATCGCGAATGTGCGCTTCGGGGTTGAAACACCGGAGGCAAAACTGAATAAGCAATGGTCCGACATTCTGGCAAGTGAGCCGCAGGGCGACTTGCTCGTGATCCGCAAGGACGGCGCGCTCGATTACCTGGAAGGAATTCTGCTGGAGGTGGACGCCGAGACTTGCCGCTTCGAGCTCGATAAAGAGGCCATCCCCGTCAGGCGACCTAAAGTCGAGGGCATGGTTTATTTCCACACCGGCCAGGCAGAGGTCGCGGAGCCGGCTGGCGTCGTTGTCCATCAAGACGGCAGCCGCATCGTCGCCGCCAAGTTGGCCCTCGATGGCGAGCTGCTCAAGCTGACCGACGTTAGCGACCTGACCTTCGACGTTCCGCTCGATCAGGTGTTTGCCATCGATTTTTCGGCGGGCAAAATAGTGTACCTGAGCGACTTGGAGCCCGAGTCGGCCGCGCATGTGCCCTTCGTCGGATTTGCCGAAGAGCCCGAAGGGCTGCGCGATTTCTACCATTATCGGCGCGACCAGAGCTTCGACCATTCCGCGCTCAAGCTGGCGGGCAAGACCTATCGCAAGGGATTGGCGCTGGCCAGCCGCAGCACGCTGACGTACAAGTTGCCCGGCAAGTTCCGCTGGCTGAAGTGCTGGGCGGGCATCGATGAATCGGCCCGCGAAACGGGCGCCGTACGCCTGCGCATCACGGGCGATGGAAAGCCGCTTTGGGAAGGTGACGTGAAAGGAAGTGAAGCCCCGCGCGAGCTGGCTTTGGACGTCACGGGCGCGAAGCGGATCGAGATCCTGGTGGATTACGGCGCGGGGCTCGATGTCGGCGACCGCCTGAATCTATGCGACCTGCGAGTGACCAAATGAAGTCCGGCCGCTTTCGACGACTCGACCTGCTCCTGCTGGCTTGCCTTAGTCTGGCGGGCTGGAGCTCCGCGCGCGCTCAAGCAGCCGACGTCGATCCGGCCGTGCTAGAAGCGGAAGCTGCTCGCGTGGCCGTGATCCAGCGCGCAAGCAGCGCCACGATTGCCATTCTCGCGCCCGGCGGCCAAGGAGGTGGGTCAGGCGTGATCATCTCGCCCGACGGATATGCGCTCAGCAATTTTCACGTGACACACGAATGCGGAACGGCCATGAAGTGCGGTCTGCCCGACGGCAAGCTGTACGACGCGGTGATCGTGGGGCTCGATCCAACGGGCGACGTGGCTTTGATCAAGCTGTTGGGCCGCGACGATTTTCCGCGTGCGGTTCTGGCCGACAGCGACCAGGTGCGCGTGGGCGATTGGTGCTACGTGATCGGCAACCCCTTTCTGCTGGCCACCGACTTTCGCCCGACCGTCAGCTATGGCATCGTCTCGGGCGTTCATCGCTATCAATATCCGGCTGGCAGCATTTTGGAATACGCCGACTGCCTGCAGGCCGATGCCGCCATCAACCCGGGCAATTCCGGCGGGCCGATGTTCAATGCCGACGGCGAGCTGATCGGCATCAACGGCCGGGGATCGTTCGAGAAGCGCGGCCGCGTCAATGTGGGCGTTGGCTACGCGATCTCCATCAATCAGATCAAGAACTTTTTGGGCCACCTGCGCGGCGGGCGGCTCGTCGATCATGCCACGCTCGGCGCTCGGGTGCGCAGCGGCGAAAACGGCCGCGTGGTGGTGGATGACATCCTGGATGAATCCGATGCGTATCGACGCGGTCTGCGCTATGGCGACGAAGTCGTTCGCTTCGGCGATCGCGACGTCGCAAGCGTCAACGGATTCAAAAATGCGCTGGGCATCTATCCCAAGGGTTGGCGCGTGCCGCTCTCGTTTGTGCATCGCGGGGAGCGCGTGGATACGGTGGTGCGGCTGCGCGGCGTGCATCGCGAGGCCGAGCTGGCCGAGATGATGTCGGGGCCCGCCAAGCCCGAGCGCGAGCCCGGCCAGCCGGGGCGCAAACCGGGGCGGCGGCCGCCTGACGACCGCAAGCCGGATGGTCCCCAGCCCGATGATCCGGAAGCACCGAAACCGCACGGCAAACCAGCGGGCAAGCCACAAGCCCTGCCCGAGATCGTCAAGCAGCATTTCGTCCCCAAGCCGGGGTACGTGAACTACTTTTTCAATGAGCTCGAGAGAAACCGGGTCTGGAAGAGTTTCGTGGCGCGCGGGGATTGGTCGGCCCACAAGGGCGCGTGGACCCTCTCGGGCAAGGCAGCCAATCGAGACGCAGTGCAGTTTTCGCTGGCCGACGAAGCCGCCTCCATCAAGCTGCCCAGCGGCGAGCTCAAGATCGAGCTTACCGGCTCCTTGGTCGAGCGGCGCGAGCCACCGCAAAGTGGCGGCCTGCTCGTGGCGCTATCCCTGTGGCGGCGGCTACTCGTCGTCGGACCGGAAGCATTCGGCGAGCTCACCTATCTGGGAACCGAACCCTTGGAGGGTCAGGAACAGTTGTGTGACGTTCTTGTCGGAAGCTATGGCCAGGTCGATTGCCGCTTCTTTTTCGACCGCGCCGCCGGGCGTCTGGTCGCCATGGAAATGTTTCCCGAAGAAGATACCGATCCTTGCGAGCTACTGTTTTCGAATGACGCTGAGGCACACGGCGCGATGATGCCGCACACAATCGAGGTGCGTCATGGCGACGACTACAAGCAGGTTTTCACGATCGATGAGTTTCAATTTGCAAGTGAACCGTCTCCCCCGGACGGTGATTAGGAGTTGCTAGTGCTCGTGGGTCGAATCCCATCCAAGTTGTTTCGAGCGACCGTTTCGAGTTGCATCGCGATTGCATGCGCTGGTTACGGTTCGGCAGTTGCGTCCGACGGGCTGGCCCGAGTGATTGCCGACGCGCAGCCCAAGATGGTGAAGATCCACGGCGCGGGCGGAGTTCGTGGCCTGGAAGCCTATCAGAGTGGGTTCTTGATTTCGGCCGACGGGCACGTGCTCACGGTGTGGAGTTATGTGCTGGACACCGATCACTTGTCGGTCACGCTCGACGATGGGCGGAAGTTTCAGGCCGAGGTTGTCAATGCCGACCCGGCGCTCGAATTGGCGGTGCTGAAGATCGACGCGACCGACGTCGCGCATTTCGAGCTCGCGGCCAGCGTGCCTGCCAACGTGGGTAGCCGAGTGCTGGCCTTTAGCAACCTGTTCGGTGTGGCGACCGGCGAAGAGCCCTCGAGTGTGCAGCATGGCGTGCTCGCGGCCAAAACGCGGCTCGATGCCCGCCGCGGCACATTCGAGACGCCCTATCACGGGGCGGTCTACGTGCTCGATGCCATGACGAACAATCCCGGCGCCGCCGGCGGAGCGCTATTGAACCAGAACGGTGAGCTGCTGGGCATGCTCGGCAAAGAATTGCGCAGCTCGCAAAACAACATCTGGCTTAACTACGCGATTCCTATCCAGGAGTTGCGATCGACCGCCGAGCGGATTTTAGAGGGCAAGTTCGAGCGCGCCCGCGAGGCTCCGCCACTGGCGGCATCCGAGGCCGCCAGCTTGCCGGGTATCGGCATCGTGCTCGTGCCCGAAGTGCTCGAGCGAACTCCGCCGTATGTCGACCGCGTGCTCGCCGGTTCGCCTGCCGCGGCGGCTGGGGTTCGGCCGGACGACTTGATCGTATTTGTGGGCGGGACGCTGGTACAGTCCTCGAAAGGTTTGCGTGAAGAGCTCGCGCGCACGGAGCGGGATGCGCCGATCAAGCTCATGCTCTTGCGAGGGCAGGAGCTGGTGGAAGTGGTGCTGCAGCCGAGGGAGGCGCCCACGCCATGAGATGCCATCGTCTTTTGCTAGGTGCGCTGTGCTGCGCGTCCCTTTGCTGGCTGGCATCTCCGAGCTCGGCCGAGGAGACGCTTGGTGCGCGCGAGGAGCGCGCTATCCAGGCGGCGCTTGCCCGTGTGGCGCCCTCGGTGGTCCGCATTGAAACCGTCGGCGGCTTGGAGCGAGTCGGACAGATCCTGGTGGGTTCAGGGCCGACGACGGGGCTGATCGTCTCGGCGGACGGCCTGATTGTCTCGAGCGCGTTCAACTTCGCCCAGAAGCCGGACTCGATTCTGGTTACGCTCCCCGATGGCAAGCGCCAGGCGGCCAAACTCGTGGCGACCGATCACAGCCGCATGCTGGTGCTCCTCAAAGTGCAAACCGAGGGCGAACTGCCCGTGGCCGAAGTCGCGCCACTCGCCTCCTTGCGCGTCGGCCAATGGGCGCTGGCGGTGGGACGCACGTTCGACGTGGCCGAGCCCAACGTGTCGGTCGGCATCATTAGCGCGCTCGATCGCATTTGGGGCAAAGCCGTGCAGACAGACGCCAAGGTCTCGCCCAACAATTACGGCGGACCGCTGGTCGACGTGGCCGGCCGCGTGATCGGCGTGCTCGTGCCCATGTCGCCGCAGGGCAGCGGCGAAGTGGCGGGCGTGGAGTGGTATGACTCGGGCATCGGCTTTGCCGCGCCCCTGGAAACGGTGATGCACGTTTTGCCCAAGTGGCGAGAAGGACACAACCTCGACGCCGGACTCCTGGGCGTCAGCATGCAAGGCGCCGATATCTTCAGCCAAGCGCCGGTTCTGGCGGCGGTGCGAGCAAGCGGACCGGCCTACAAAGCGGGGCTCCGCGCCGGCGACAAAATTGTAGAAGCCAACCATCACCCGATTACGAGACAGGCCGAGCTTAAGCACCAGCTCGGTCCGCGCTACGCCGGAGAAAAAGTGACCATCGTGGCCACGCGGGGCGACGAACGCCTGGAGCGCGAAATCGAGCTGGCCGACAAGATCGAGCCGTACGAATATCCCTTCCTCGGCGTGTTGCCCAAGCGGCCTCTTGCGACCGATAAGCCTGGCGGTGTGGCCATCCGTTTCGTGTATCCCGACAGCCCCGCCGCGAAGGCCGGCCTGCAGGCAGGCGATCTGATTCGGTCTCTCAACGACAAACCGGTCGAAAGCATCGCGAGCGTGCTTGAGCGATTTCAGGCCCTGGTGCCGGATGAGAAGATGAAGCTCGAGATCGAGCGTGGCGGCCAGGCCTCAACGCTGGAAGCCACGCCGGGCCGCTTGCCAGAGGCGATTCCCACGGAGCTTCCTCCGTCCGGCGATGCCGAACAGCCCGATGCCGACAAGCCGAAGGATGAAATCAAGCGCGGCGTCATTTCGGTCAAGGTCCCCGAGTTTGAACAAGACTGCGTCGCTTACGTGCCCGAAAGCTACCGCGAGGCGGCCGGCCACGGCCTCGTCGTGTGGCTGCATGGACCGGGCGGCATCAAGGAAACCGAACTGATCGAGCTGTGGAAACCCGTGTGCGAAGAGCATGGGCTGGTCCTGCTTGCGCCGAAGGCCGCCGACCGAGACCGCTGGGAGCCGACCGAAGCCCGCTTTATCCGCCGCGCCATGGACCAGATGTTGAAGGACTACTCGATCGATCGAGCGCGGGTGGTGGCGCACGGCTATCAAGGCGGCGCGGCGATGGCCTATCTGGTGGGCGCCACGAGCCGCGACGTGGTGCGCGGGGTGGCGGCGATCGATGCCCCCCTGCCCCGCGTGCCGTTGGGCGAGACCGATCCGGTCGAGCGGCTGGCGTTTCTGGCCGGTTATGCGACTAAAACGGAAACGACCGCGGCCGTGCAAGCCGGCATCGCACGCCTGCGAGCGCTCAAGTTCCCGGTCAGCGAATTGCAACTTGGCGAGCAAGCGCGCTATCTGACGGCCGAAGAGCTCGACCAGCTCGTCCGCTGGATCGATTCTTTAGACCGGTTCTAAAAACAGCCGGCTCGCAGCCAAGATCGTTGGGCTGTGCCAAAGGGGCCGCGGCGGACCATAATCGCGTCATGCACCGGCCAACCATCGGCGTGATTGCGATCGTGCTCCTTGCCGCTGGGCTATTACTGCGCGATCCCAGCCAAGCGACGTTGAGTGCGGCGTGCCTGCGCGTCGGCATGGTGATGGGGCTGTTGTGGCTCGCCCACCCGCAACTGGAACGCTTGCCGCTGTGGGCCACGGTGGTAGGCGGAGTATTGGCGCTTGCGATTCTGCGCTGGCCAAAACTCGTGGTGTTCGTATTGCCGCTGGCGCTCGTATTGTGGTTGCTCAAGCCGCGTGCGTCGCGCACCGACCTGCCGTAGCCCTATCCGCTGCTGCCATTGCTGTGGTTCACTCGACCGAGACTTCCGGAATGGGCTCCAGCCCTTCGGGCTCCGCTGCCGACTCACGCTCCAGCCGCGTGGCGCGCAGGAAAAGCACGATGCTCCCGCACGTCAGCAAGGCAGCGCACAAGAACGCGGCTCCAGGAAAGACGATCCCGCTGCGTCCGGTGGAGAAATAGCCGAACAACTGGGTCATCAAAAGCGGCCCAATGATGGCAGTCAAGCTATACATGCTGGCGACCGCTCCTTGCAATTCGCCCTGCGAGCTGCGCGGGATTTGCTTCGACATAATGGCATTGAGCGAAGGATACGCCAGGCCCGTCAACGCCGCGCCGGCCAGGCAAACAAACAGCATCCAACCGCGGTCGGCAAACGCGTAGCCT
>DATJEN010000256.1:0-10015 GCA_035496575.1 Pirellulales bacterium | reverse complement strand
GGCGGAGGCGGCGTGGCAGGCGGCAACCGACAGTCCTTTCCAGGCGGAGGCGGGGCGGGAGGCAATCGGCCCAATATCGGCGGTGGACCGCAAGTGGGCGGAGGGCCCGGCGGTGGCAACCGGCTAGGGCTGGCCAGCGCGAACCGGCCGTCGACTTTGCCGTCCTTTCCCGGTGGCAACCGACCTGGCGGCGGCGGCGGTGGTATTGCCGGCGGCGGCAATCGGCCTGGCGGGGGCGGTGGTATTGCCGGCGGTGGCAACCGACCTGGCGGACCCGGCGGCGGTGGTATTGCCGGCGGCGGCACTCGACCTGGCGGCGGCGGCGCGGGCGAACGATTTCCAGGTGGCAATCGACCTGGCGGTGGCGGCGATAGATTTCCCGGCGGCGGCGGCGACCGGCCGAATCGCCCGGTCATCGGCGGTGGCGGAAATCGCCCGAACATTGGCGACGGCAACATCAATATCGGAAACCGCGTCAACATCGGCAGCGGCAACATTGGCGGTGGCAATATCGGCGGCGGCAATTTCGTCGGCAATCGCCCAGGTTGGGATCATGGCGGCTGGAACAACCCCGGCTGGGGTTTGGGAAATGGTGGTTGGGCCGGCAACTGGCACAACAACTGTATCAACCCGCGCTATGGCTGGTACAACGGCTGCTGGAACGGCCTGTGGGGCAGCAACTGGTATGCGCCGCTCGCGTGGGGAGCCGCCGGGTGGGGCTTGGGTGCGCTGACCAGTGGTTGGGGATATGGATCCGCGTATTCCAACCCTTATTACACGGAGTCGGTTGTGGCGTCGTCCGCGCCCTACGACTACTCGCAGCCAGTGGTCGTGAACAATTATGCGTATTCCGATACGGACGTTGCCGCTCCGGACGCACAGCCCGCGCCCGTGGCACAGGCCGCGCCCGCGCCTTCGGATTCGGATCAAGCGACCGCGCTGTTCGACGAAGGGCTCGCACTGTTCAAGGCAAACAACTATCGCGAGGCCCTGGCCAAATTCGACGTGGCCCTGCAGAAATTGCCGGGCGATCCCGTCGTGCACGAGGTCCGCGCGCAAACGCTGTTTGCTTTGGGCGAGTACCAGGCCGCGGCCGCGGCGCTAAACTCGCTTTTGTCGAGCGCGCCCGGAATGGATTGGACGACGATGAGCAGCCTGTACGGCAACGTAGACGACTACCAGACGCAATTGCGCAAGCTGGAGCACTACTGCTCGTCGAACCGCAACGACGCCTCGGCCTACTTTGTGCTGGCCTACGAATACCTAGTGATGGGTTCAAAGGATACGGCGGTCAAAGCGCTAGAAGTTGTCGTCAAGAATCAGCCCAAGGACTATACGGCCAAGCGCATGCTTGATGCGCTCGCGCCTCCCGAGCCGACCGCGCCGGTGGCCGCGTCGCCGCCCGGGGCCGCGTCACCGCCAGCGGCCGAAGCGCCTCAGACCGACCTGGTCGGCAGTTGGCGCGCAAAGACGGGCAACACCACCATCGACCTGACGATTACCGATGATTCGCTATTCACCTGGAAGGCCATGCAAGGAGCCAAACCCGCGGCGCAGCTCAAGGGCCAGGTCCAGGCGACCAGCGACGAATTGGCGCTGCAAAGCGCCGACCAGGGCTCGATCTCCGGTTCTGTCAAATCTCTCGGACCGGACAAATGGAAATTCGCCATGGCGGGCGCGCCGCCGTCAGATCCCGGACTGAGCTTTGAACGCCTGCGAAAATAAAGGAATCCATTTCGGCACCTCTTGAATAGGAGTCTACCCATGGCAAATACGAAGGATCTACTGGGTGCGCTGTTGGGTCGTGGCATGACGGACTCGTCGGCCCGTCGGGTCGAAAATGCTCTGGGCGAAGATGGCATCGGTGGGATCGGCGGAATTCTCGAACAGCTCGGCATCGCTCCCGCCAAAGTTCCCGTTGGCGCGCAGACCAAGTCTCAAGCTGGCGCGAGCAACGAACCCGATCTGTTGGGAAAGCTTGGCAGCATCGCGAAATCGATGCTTGGTGAAGGTGGCCAAGGCAAGCCGCTCGCCGCTGGTGGCTTAGGCGCTTTGGTGGGCGCGATCCTGGGTGGCGGCCAAAAATCGGCGAAAGGCGCAATCGGCGGCGGAGCTCTGGCGCTGCTGGGTTCGATCGCATTGCAGGCGCTGCGGGCGTCGCAACAAAAATCACAACCGCAGGAGATCGACCACGCCGCAAGACTGGCCGCCGGGTTACGGGAACCCGAAAACGCTCACGAGGAGAAGCAGTTGGAGTCGATCGTCGACTTGACCGTCAAAGCGATGATCAACGCCGCCAAGGCCGACGGCCACATCGACGAAGATGAAATGCAAAAAGTTGTCGGGGAGTTGCAATCGGACGGGGTTTCTGAGGCCGAACGAGAGTATCTCCTTGCGGAAGTGCGCAAGCCAATGTGCACGGACGAACTCGTGCGAGCCGTGCCCAATCGGCAGGTCGCCGCCCAGGTCTACACGGCTTCACTGCTGGCGATCGAAGTCGATACCCCGACTGAGAAGGCGTACATGCAAGAACTGGCGCGCGACCTGAATCTGGATAGCAAAGTCGTCAACCAGATTCACGCAACGCTTGGCCTGGCTTGAACCAATCCAATTGTCGAATCGCTGGGCCATGTGAATGCCGCGCGCCCGCGGTCTTCTCGGGCCCCACGCTAGTCTTTAGTCTGAGCTTCGAGGCTCTTTTCTAAAGCGCTGGCTGCGAGCAAATAGAACATGTTGTGAACGAGCCACGGCTCACTGGTGCGAAAGGACGGCGAGCGACCGCCGCCGCGGCTCATGTCAAAGCCGCACCGGTCGGCAATGCCCATGTCGCGTACGATGCCATTGGGAATGGCGCCTGGCACTGCGCCTCGCGCGCGGCCCTCGATCATGTTGTAGCGATGGTGGTAGCGGGGCGGATTGAGCGCGCCACTCCCTTCGAACATGCACAAACCCAGGGGGTTCTTGCCCAACACCCAATCGATCTGATCGACCGCATAGGTCAAGGCCCGTGGATCTTGCGTCACGCGATGGACCAGCAAGGCGGACCAGGCGCGCGACAGAATCCAGAAGTTCACCCCCATGCCGACCGTGGGATGAAAGAACATGGGCTCGGCCCCTTCCGTTCCTTGCCGCGTCAGTCCGAAGGGGTTGTCCGTGCGAGCCACGCAAAAGTCCATATAGCGCGCGAGCGCGGCCGTGATCGGGGCCCGCAATGGCTCGTCGGGATACTGCAGAGCAACCAAGGCCAATGCGGCAGCGGAGAGGTTGCCGTGGTCGCCGGTATCGCCAGGCAGAGCCCCGGCGGCGTTCTGTGCCTTGACGAGCTGCGCGGCGCCTTCGGTGGCGAATCGCCGATACTTGTCGTCGTTGGTCGAACGGTGCAATTCCAAGGCGCCGATCAGGAGCAAGGGATTGCTGGCGGCGGACTCGGAAACCGTCAGATAGTTCCACAGACGCACGGCCCGTTCCAGGTAGTCATTCTCGATTTTGCGCCCGTCGAGAGCGCGGGCCATTTTGGCCCAGGCCGCGACCGTCAGCGGGACGTTGGGCGCGGTAGGCGAGATCACCGGATCATCGGGGGTGCCGACTTTGTTGTCCGTGTGCACGTCGGGTGCTTCCCAGCGCATCCAGGTGCGTGCCGGACCTTGTAGCACGTCGCCGCGCATGGAACCGTCGGCGGAGTTTTGCATTTTCGCCAGAAACTTGGCGCCCCACCAACCTTCGTCGAGCGCGTCGATCATGCCTTTTCCTTCTCGATCGAACCGCGAGAAGGGTTGCGGAGCATCCTCGAGCGCCGCCGCGAGCGCGTAGCACGCGCCGCTATCGCCAAATTGCCACATGGGCTTGTTGTAATCGCCCGCGCTGTGCCAACCACCCGTGACGTCCACGTGGGTTCCGTCGGACAGCGTGGCATCATCCAAGTGGCACGCCTTGTGCCATCCTGGCACTTCGAATCCACAGCGCTGGATGAAGAAAAAGTCGACGGCGCTCTTGGCGGTGTGGTTTAAGATCGCGCCGCGTTCGACCACGAATGGAATCGACTCGCATTGAACCTCGGGAGTCGCGATCGCGATGCGATACGTGCCTGCCTGCTTGCACTGCGAAAAATCGGCCCGCCAGAAATACCAGCCCCAATCGTCCGGCGTGCCGCTGTAGATCCGACCATTGCAAGAAACATTCTTCGTCAACTGGACCGAACCGCTGGCGTCGATAAGCTGCACGGTCAACTGGTCGCGATCGCGAGGAAAAAAGTTGGTCGCGACCACGGCGCTTTTGGGTCCGCCCAGATCGTAGCCCACCTGGTTGACCAGGACGCGTGCGATGGGCTTTGGCGAGGGCAAGTGCAAGAGATCGAACTCATCGAAGTACACGCGTCCGCCCCGTGCCAGTGCAACCAGACGCACCGTGTGCGCCCCGGCCGGCGGCGAGTCGGGCGCGAGCGTGAGCTTCTGCCAGTCCGCGCCGCGCTGTTCTGGCCCGGCATCTACGCGCAAAACGTGCTGTGTGTCATCCATCCAGCAAGCAAGGATCTGGGCGGCGGCGGGCCCTTCCGTGCGGGCCCAGCCGGAAAGTTGAATGCGCTCGGTGAACCCCATGAGCCCATAGTTGACCGACGACACGGCGTACCAATCGCCCGTGCTTTCCACGAGCAGGCTCGGCAGTTGGCGGCGCTGCGTCTTGTTATCGGCGCGGTGCGTTCCGGCGCGGGTTCCAGGCGAAACCGAACTTTCTTTCTCTTCGCCCCACAGGCCAATCCGCCCCTTGGCATCGCTTTGAACGTCGCGATTGCCCAGATAGGGAACGGCGGCAATTTGCAGCGCCACGTCGTCCAAATCGGCGGCGGTGTCGGCGGCGAACCGGATTCTGGCCGTCGGCGTAGCCGGCTTGAAGTCCAGGGCCACATAGCGCCACTCGGAAGCGTCACGGACCTCGGGCGCTCGGCTCGAGTGATCGATCCCACCCTTGTCGTTCAGGAATTGGAGCTCAAGATGCGCCTTACCTTTGGGCGCGCGTACCCAGCCCTCGAGTCGATAGTCCGTGCCGGGCGAGAGTTGGACCGCGTCACTCAACCATTGGCCGGCAGGTGAATCGGATGCGACATGGACGAAATACTGACCGTGCCTGGCTGAACCTTTGCTCCACGCGCCGGGGCCGGTAAGGGTCCAATGGTCCGGCGCTCGATCGCCCGATTCAAAGGAGCCATTCGATACCAGCGCCTTGGGCAATTGTGCGACGGCAGCGCTCGAGAGGAGCGTAAGCGAAAGCAATATCGCCTTCCATCGCGCGACTTGGATGGGTCCATACGGTGCATTCGACATGAAGCTATTCCTCGGATCGTTGATTGACGCCCACAGTCAAGCTGATTGTATTTGGCACTTGGTTTCGACGCATCCCACGCCGCTGTCCGGTCGTGCTGGCTCGTGGCAAGCCGCGATGGACCCACAGGCAGCCGCAGCCCCCCACATGCGCCAAAAAAAAATCCCATGCGCGGGGGCTTTTATCTTAGTCAATACGAGACAATCACGGGCGGGGCAACGGGGAGGATTGCAAGATGCTCATCCTGCAAAGACGGATTGGCGAATCCGTAATCATTGGCAACGGCATCATCGTGACGGTGATGAATGTGCGGGGCAAGGCGGTGACCCTCGGAATCCAGGCTCCCAGGCAAATTTCCATTCGTCGTAGCGAACTGGGCCCACATCCATCCCGTCCGGGTCATCAAGCAACGGGTGCTGCGGAAGAGCAACCGCCTGTCTACGAGACTCGGCTTCATCAGTGCCCTAACCTTCTTTGCCTGTAATCCCGAGAGCCGGGCCGAGAGACTCGCCAGGCGAATAGGCCGAAGTGCCGCGTAGCAAGGCTGCCTCGAGGCATACGATCGAGGCAGCGTGAGTCGCGGCGCCCGCGGGTGCGGCCTCGCGGCCCTCAAATAAAGCGGGCGGGGGCATTGACGCGCGCCGAAGGTTACAATCGACTTCGGATCAGAACCCGCGCGTTCGTCGCGGCCCCCTTAGCTGCGTCTACGAATCCGGGGCGTACTGTAGCCTACCCTTGGAGTTCTAGATGATACTCAAGCAAAACTCCAACCGACTCTTTTTTCGGATTGCCGGGCTTGGATGGACAATCTTCCTCGGCATGCTGTGGACGACCCTCGGGTGTGATCGTGCCCCCTCGGCAGACCAGAAGCAGGAGGTCGTACCGAAGGTCACGACGGTGGGCGTGGTTCAAGAAGAGACCACCGACTTCGATGAATACACGGGACGCACCGAGGCATCGGAGGCCGTGGAAATCCGGGCGCGCGTGTTTGGGTATCTCAGGACCATCGATTTTCACGATGGCGACTTTATCAAGGAAGGCCAGACGCTGTTTACGATCGAGCCGGATGAGTATGACGCCATTCACCAACAATCGCTTTCCAAGATCGCGCTGTGGGAATCCAAACTGGAAGTGGCCAAAGCCAATTTAGCGCGGCGCAAGACACTGTTGCCGAAAGGAACGATCACCCGCGAGGAATATGAAGAATATGTCGCCGCGGAGCGGGAAGCGGCGGCCGCGGTTGTTACGGCCAAGGCCGATGCCAATCGCACCGCGGTCGATCTTAAGTACACGACCGTCAAAGCGCCCATTAGCGGCCGCATCGATCGAGCGCTCGTCACGAAAGGCGCGCTGCTTACGGGCGGGGTCTCCTCGGGTACGCTTTTGACGAAGATCGTCAAAGAGCAACCGATGTATGTTTACTTCGACGTCGACGAACGATCGCTGCTGCGTTATATGCGCCAGCGCGACCAGTCGCGCGATTCGGCGCCGGGCAGCTTGCGGAAGCTGGGCATCGATTGTTTCGTCCAGCTTGCGGACGAAAAAGATTTTTCGCATAAGGGAAAACTCGATTTCGCGGAAAGCGAGGTCACCTCGACCACGGGAACGGCACGCCTGCGCGGCGAATTCCCCAACAAAGAGCGTACCATGGCGAGCGGGCTGTTCGTTCGCGTGCGCGTCCCCGCCAGCAAGCCCTACAAAGCGCTGCTGATTCCCGAGCGCGCTTTAGCCACCGATCAAGACATTAAATTCGTGTATGTCGTCGGCGGCGACGGCATCGCGGCACGCCGCAATGTAGCGCTCGGCAATCAGCGCGGCGACATGCGGATCATCACGTCTGGCCTCGAGGCGGGCGAGCAGGTGATCATTAAGGGCCTGCAACGCGTGCGGCCGGGCCAGAAAGTGGATGCCGAGGCCGAGGTTGCCAAAATCGCGGCTGCCGCACCCGCCAGCTCGCCGCCTGACGCCAGGCCTGCGCGTAAGCCGGCAAGCGCGAAGCAGGAGCGATAGCTCACATGGCCAAGTTCTTCATCAATCGCCCGATCTTTGCCGCCGTCATCTCGGTGATCATAACGCTGGCGGGCGGCATCGCGGTCATGCTGCTGCCGATCGCGCAATACCCGGAGATTACTCCGCCCACGGTGCAAGTGAACTGCACCTATCCCGGCGCCAGCGCGAAGGTCGTGGGCGAGACGGTTGCCGCTCCCATCGAGCAACAGGTGATCGGCGTCGAGAACATGCTGTACATGAGCTCGCAGTGCACCAACGACGGCGGATACAACTTGACCGTCACGTTCGAAGTGGGCACCGATCTCGATATGGCGCAGGTCCTGGTGCAAAACCGCGTGAACCTGGCGCTGCCGAGCTTGCCGAACGAAGTCAAACAGACGGGCGTCAGCGTCAAGAAGAAGTCTCCCAGCATTCTACTGGTCGTGAACCTGATCTCACCCACTGGGAAGTACGACCAGCTCTATCTGAGCAACTACGCGACGATTCGACTCCGCGATGAGTTGGCCCAGGTCAAGGGCGTGGGCGACGTCACGTATCTCGGCCAGCTCGACTACAGCATGCGTGCCTGGCTCGACCCGGATCATATGGCCGCCCGCGATCTGTCGGCTAGCGACGTGGTCGCCGCATTGCGCGAGCAGAACGTGCAGGTGGCTGCTGGTTCCTTGGGCCGGCCGCCCGTGCCGCAGGGGCAGGCGTTCCAATACACGCTCAGCACGTTGGGAAGGCTGGTCGATCCGCGGCAGTTTGGCAACATCGTCGTCAAAACCGGCGAAGATGGGCGGCTCACCCGGCTTCGAGATCTCGTCACGGACACGCGCACGGACGAACACGGACGAGTCGTCGGCGGCATTCAACTGGGGGCCAAGAACGAGGACACTTCGTGCAATCTCGACGGCAAGCCGTCGATCGGCCTGGCCATCTTCCAACAGCCAGGCTCCAACGCGCTGGATACCGCGGCTGGCGTGCGCAGCAAGATGGAGGAGCTTAAGCGTAGTTTTCCCCCCGATGTCGAGTACTCGATCGTTTACGATACGACGCCCTTCATCAATGAATCGATCCAGGAGGTATTCAAAGCGCTGCGCGATGCCATCATCCTGGTCGCGATCGTGGTCCTGGCGTTTTTGCAGTCGTGGCGCGCGACGGTCATTCCGCTCATCGCGGTGCCGGTGGCGATCGTCGGCACCTTCGCGGTCATGCTGGGATTGGGGTTCAGTCTCAACAACTTGTCGCTGTTTGGCCTGGTGCTGGCGATCGGCATCGTGGTGGACGATGCAATCGTGGTCGTCGAGGCCGTCGAGCATCACTTGGAGCATGGGCTTGCGCCCAAGGCCGCTGCTGAAAAGGCGATGAGCGAAGTGTCGGGGCCGATCGTCGCCATCTCGCTCGTGTTGATGTGCGTGTTCATTCCCTGTGCGTTCATTACCGGTATCACCGGCCAGTTCTTCCGCCAGTTTGCTCTGACGATCGCGGTGTCCACTTTCTTTTCCGCGGTGAATTCATTGACGCTCAGTCCGGCGCTTTGCGCGCTGCTGCTCAAAGCCAAGGACAAGCAGCGCGACCCGCTGACATGGATTCTCAACCTGGCCCTCGGTTGGTTCTTCAAGCTGTTCAACCTCGGCTTCCAGACAACCGCGAATATTTATGCGCGCGGGGTGGGCCTGATGCTGCGTGTCAGCCTGATCGTGCTGCTCGTTTATGGCGGACTGTTGTATTGCACCTACCTGGGCTTCACGCGGGTTCCAACCGGCTTCATTCCCTCGCAGGACAAAGGGTATTTGCTGGTCGACGTGCGACTTCCCGACTCGGCGTCGCTGGAGCGCACGCAAGAAGTCATGGGGCAAATTGACAAAATCGCACGTGGCGCCGGTGGTGCCGACGCGCATCATGGCCAACAGGGCGGCATCCCGGGCATCGCGCACACGATCGCCATCTCAGGTCAATCGTTCGTTCAAAACGCCATCGGTTCGAACTACGGGTCGATTTATGTGATCCTCGACGAGTTTCACCACCGCCATGGCAGCGATATGGGAGCCGATGCGATTGCCGCCAAACTGCGATCGCTCTGTTACCGCGATGTTCAGGAAGCTTCGGTCGCAGTCTTCGGGGCGCCGGCGGTCGACGGCCTGGGCAACGCGGGCGGATTCAAGGTCATGGTTCGTGACGTGGGCGACCTGGGGCTGGACGCGTTGCAAGAGGCAGCAGACGGTTTGGCCGCCACCGGCAACGAACAGCCGGGCTTGGTGGGGCTGTATAGTGCGTTTCGCGCCCGCACGCCGCAAATGTATGCCAACGTCGACCGCGAGCGCGCCAAGGCGATGGGGGTTGCGCTCGACCAGGTGTTCTTGACCCTTCAGCTCTACCTGGGAGGTTATTACACCAATGACTTCAACCAGTTCGGCCGCACCTGGCAAGTCAATCTGCAGGGCGATCCCAAGTTCCGCCTGACTCCCGACCAGGTTCGTCAATTGAAAGTCCGCAATGCCAGCGGGCAGATGGTGCCTTTGGGGAGCGTGGCCGAGATCAGCGAAACCGGGGGGCCGGCACTGGTCGTCCGCTACAACGGAGTTACCGCGGCGGCAGTCAACGGCGGGTCGCTGCCCGGCGTGTGCTCTGGCACGGTCATCAAGACCGTCGAGAATGTCGCCGAGCAGGCGCTGCCACAGGGAATGAATATGCAGTGGACGGAGTT
>DATJEN010000255.1:0-4161 GCA_035496575.1 Pirellulales bacterium | reverse complement strand
AGCCGTTCGGCCCCCCGGTTCCATTGGATGATTTGCATGTCGCGGTTCACGAAGATCACCGCGTCGTGCATGTTGTCGAGCAGCTTCTGCTGAAAGACGCTCTCGCCCGTGACCAGCGGATTGCCGACGGCACTCGTGGCCGGCTTTCCCCAAAAACGGTTGGAGTCCTCCGGCTGCAAGGCCTCCAGCCAATGGCCACGCACACGGTTGTGCATGCCGGCCGTAATCCGCAACTCGCTGAACGATCGCACCAGGTCAGGGTCAAACTGCGTGCCCGCGTGCGCAAAGAGTTCATGCAGGGCTCGCTCGCGTGACAAGGCGTGCCGATAGGCCTGGTCGGAGGTCATCGAGTCGAACGCGTCGACGACGGCCAGCATTCTCGCGCCCAGCGGAATCTCCGTTCCGGCCAGGGGATAATTGCTGCGGCTGCCATCGAACCAGCCCGCCGAATGCCGGATGATCGCGACGATCGAGGACGTGGGGCAGCAGCTCGACAAGATCTCGAGCCCCGATAACCGGTACTGATCCAACTGCCTGGCTTCCTCGTCGGCCAGCAGCCCTGGCTTGAGCAGCAGTCGATCGGGCACGCCAATTTTTCCGATGTCGTGAAGGAGCGCTGCGACCTCCAATTCGTCGCGGATTTGATCTTCGAGCTCCAGCGCAAAAGCCCACGAAGAGCAACTAAGGGCCACACGCAACGAATGAGCTGCGGTCGCGGGGTGCTTATGCCGCAAGGCCGCGAACAGCCCGCTGGCGGCTCCGAGCCGGACTTCAACGAGCCGCTTTTCAGGCGCAGGCGGGCTGGAGCAGGACACGACCGCCTCGGACGTCGGCACCAAACCGGCTACAAGTTGATCCATCTAGTTACG
This sequence comes from Pirellulales bacterium, assembly GCA_035496575.1. Classification (GTDB taxonomy): domain Bacteria; phylum Planctomycetota; class Planctomycetia; order Pirellulales; family PALSA-1355; genus PALSA-1355. Next base: position 3,292 of record DATJEN010000255.1, on the reverse strand, counting down.
CCCCGGCGGCAGTCTGTGCGATTCAATGGCGTATGGTGGCGCGGCAATCGCAATCAACGCCCGTCCGGAGCGGCCGCCAGAGATGGCGCCGCTACCAATCGCGCCGATTATGACGGCGAAGGTGGTTGCTCTTTGCGCGGTCGAGAAACACTACGTCACTCTCGTTAGTGGGTCAAAAACAGCCTGCCGCCAAGCGGATTGCATTCGCGGCTTGACACGCGAGAAGCGGGGTCGCTCGTCAATTTTTGCCAGCTTGCCGGATCGGTCGCTGCACGAGCCCTCCCCCGGCCGCGTGCGGTCTCAAGGTGCAGTTAGTCGATTCCGAATGCCGAAGCCGAATAAGCGGAGTGCGTCGCGCGCGGCGCGCCCGCCGCAAGCTCGCCGAAACCGCTACAACCGCTTCGCCGCACACAATCGGCCATCCCCAGCCGACCCCATTGGCCCCCCAACCGCATGCGAAACCAACGCCGCCGCCTCTTGCTGGCCGACGAAGCGCAAGGAAGCGAAGAGCGCGCGCCGCAGGTCGTTCGCTTCGCCGCCAACCGAGCGGAAGCCGGCGACAGTCCGGCCTATGCCTCGCAGGCGCGGGCGCAATGCGAGCGGCGGATCATCGATTTGATTCCCACCGGGCGCTTGGCCGTGAGTGGCCTGTTCCTGCTCGCCTGCACGCTGGTCGGCTTGAGTGAAGCGCTCGGCTATTGGGCCGTGGCGCTCGCCCACGCCAGTGGAATCGAAGAATTGTCGGCATTGGCCAGTGGGCAGCCACGCAGCCTGGCCGGCTGGGCCAGTTCGCTCGTGCTCAACATGGCGGGGCTGACAAGCGCCGTCATCTACTCGCTGCGCCGCCACCGTGTGGATGACTACCACGGACGATTTCGCGTTTGGCGCTGGATCTCTGTGGCCTGCTTCGTCGCGGGCGCGCTCGAGACGACCGACCTGGGTGCGGTAGCACGTGGCGCGTTTCAGATTGCATGTGCAAGGGTCGCGCTGGATGCCGCAATTTCCTGGCCCATCGTGGCCGCGTGCGGTTATGCGCTGGTCTGGCTGCGGTTCGTGTTTGAGATTCGAGGATCGCATATCGCCTTGGCTGCCATGGCGTTTTTCGGCTGCACGCAACTAATGTCCGTGCTGTTTGGGCGCGGTTGGCTGCCGCTGGCCGATGATCAGATTCGCGTGCCGCTGGAACAATCGCTGTGGCACGTTGGCTACCTGTGGCTGCTCTTGGCTATCACATGTTACGCGCGTCAAGTGGCTCTGGACGTCAGAGGGGGCGCCGTGCAAGCCAGATCGAAACGCGCGAAGATCGCCAAACAAGCATCGCCAGGCAAAGTCGAATCGAAACAGCCGCTGCAACTCAGAACCGACCTCGATCCGGTTGAAAAACGGCCGACGCCTGTGGAAAGCGACGATCAGGATGAAGTCGTGGTGCGGCTCGAGACCTCCGCGGCCAATCGCATCGCTCGGCCGGGCGAACAGACGTCTCGCGCGATCTCGAAAGCCGAGCGGCGCCGCATGCGCCGCGAAGCTCGCATGGCCGGCTAGGCGCCCAACAGAAGCCGCACCAGCCAGCCGCGCGGCAGGTCGGGCTGCAAGAAGCTGTGCGGCCGTCCGGTGGCTCGACAGATCGCCTCCGCCGCCAGGTAGCCACTCCGCACGGCGCTTTCCATGGTGGCGGGCCAGCCGGTTGCCGTCCAATCGCCGGCCAGCGCCAAACCCGCGACATTCGTGTCTTGCGGCGGGCGAAGCCGCTCCAGTCCTGGGCGAGGAGAAAACACCGCCCCTTGTTCGGTCACGACGCGCACTCGCAACAAGCGCGCTTCGGCGGCCGCCGGCCAAATGGCTGCGAGCTCGCGGCAGATTTCCTCGGCGATCTCGTCTTTCGATCGCTGCGCCAGATTTCGCGAAGCACTGATCACCACCTGGTAATAGTGCTCGGTTGCGCCCGGCTCGGGATTGCTGCGTTCGAAGATCCACTGGCCCAATCGCCCCACAAGTGCCGCGTGCGTGACTGTCGCAATCGGCCGATCGAACCACAGGTGGACGCCCGTGATCGGCGAAGCTTCGAAGCGATCGAGCCCAGCGAGTGAGGGTAACTTTGTCGCCAGCCGCGGCGCGAGCAGATCGCGCACTTTGTTCCAGGGAACGGCCAGCACGACAGCGGCAAATCGCTCGTTCGTTCCTTCTTGCGATTCGACGACAAAGCTTGACGGCTGATCGATCTGGCGCACGGCCGTCTGCTGCCGCAATTGAATGCGATGTTGCTCGCACCACCCGGCGATGCGGTCGTACAACGTTCCCAGCGGCACGCGCGGAACTTGCACGACGTAAGCGCTGCGCGCAGCCAGAAAACCATCCACGATGACCTTGCGCGCCGCCGCGACGGACGATCGCTGGGGTTCTTCGCCCAGGGCGCTCGTCAGCACAACGCTCCAGAATAGCGAAATCGCGCGGTCGGACTGGTTGTGCGCTCTCAACCAATCGTCGATCGTCGGGCCGTCGTCCGCCGCGATGCGTGCCCGCGCCAACTTCCACAGGGCCCGCGCGATCGACAGGCGTTCTCTTAGCGTTAGATATCGCAGCCGCCAAAAAGCAGGCCCCAGGTGCAGGGGCGGCGGCAGCCATCGAGCCGCGCGGAAGGGCACAGTGCGCTGATCGGGTCCCACGAAGTTGAGCGTGCGATGATGCGTAAACAGCCCATCGATCTGGGTCCGCCGGCAAAAGTCCACGAAGTTCGTGCAGCAGCCCATCGCCACGTGCTGGCATTGGTCGACGAGCTCGTTGCTGCCCGGATCGCGAAAGGACGCCGCGCGCCCGCCCAGTTGGCGACGGGCTTCGAAAAGCTCGACCGCGAAACCCGCGCTCGACAGCGCCACCGCCGCCGCCAGGCCCGCCAGACCTCCGCCGACAACGGCCACGCGCTCGCCCGGGTCGGAACTCGAGCTCATGGGCTCAGCGCGCCCGAAGCGATGTTGGGCCGCAGCAGCCAGCGCGTCGCGATGCGCATTTTTCGCCAGCGGCTCAGCCGCACGCGCGCGCCGAGCACGTCGCCGTCGCGCCGCTTGATCTCGTTCAATAGCGCGCTATAAACGCTCATCATGCTGCCGAACACGCGCCGCCCATCCGGCTCGAGCCAGGGCTCGAGTTCCGCGGCTTCAGCATAAAACGTTTCAGCCCGTGCGATTTCAAATCGCATCAGGGCCCGAAACCGCTCGTCACGCACGCCGGCTTTGAGGTCCTCGGCCCGGTAGGCGAAACGATCCATGTCTTCGCGGGGCAGATACACGCGTCCCCG
>DATJEN010000254.1:0-26595 GCA_035496575.1 Pirellulales bacterium | reverse complement strand
AACCAACCATCCCCAAGCCGCACGTTGCACGCTCATCGTTTGCTACTCCGCCGCACAAAGGTCCGGTACAACCCTCGAATCCGGCTATTATGAATTGGGCGGAGCGGGGCCGTCAAATCGTCCCCATAGGCGTGCCTTTCGCCCGCATTCACGCGGCATACTTATAATGCTGCATGGCCAAACCCCCTCGGCCGCGATCGAGGGTTGATGACGAGGACATAGACGCGCTTTGACTTCCAATCCGCAACGAATTTTGGTCATCGGCGGTGGGATCACCGGCCTGGCGGCCGCGTATCGGCTCACCGAGCTCGACCCGCATCGCCAGATCGTGCTCGTCGAAGCATCGGACCGTCTGGGGGGCGTGCTCGAAACCGTCCGTCGCGATGGTTATCTGATCGAACGCAGCGCCGACAACTTCATCACCAATGTGCCGTGGGCCGTCGAGCTATCCAAACGAGTCGGCCTGGGCGACCAGCTACTCGCCACCGACGAACGATTGCGCGCAGCGCTCGTCGTCCGCAACGGGCGGCTCGTGCGAGTGCCGGCTGGCTTCAGCCTCATGGCGCCCGGTCGGGCATGGCCCATCGTGACAACGCCCCTCCTCAGTTCCGCGGGCAAGCTGCGGGTGTTGGCCGAGCGGTTCGTGCGAGGGGGCGCGCCCTCCGCCGATGAAAGCCTGGCGGCGTTCGCGCGACGCAGGCTGGGCGTCGAAGCGTTCGAGCGGATCGTGCAACCGCTGGTCGGCGGAATCTACACCGCGGATCCTGAGAAGCTGAGCCTGGCTGCCACGCTGCCGCGCTTTCAGGAGATGGAACGCCGCTGGGGAAGCCTGACACGCGGCATTCGCGAGGAGAACGCGCAGGTGGCTTCGGAGTCCGGCTTCTCCGGCGCGGTAAACGGCAACGATGCCGGCGCGCGATATAGCCAGTTCGTCGCGCCGCGCGAGGGTCTGTCGAGCCTGGTTGCCGCCGTCGCGGCGCGATTGCCGGCAGGGTGCGTGCGCTTGCGCTCACCGGTACGTGAGATTCGACGCCGCGAGCAAGGCTGGACGATTGTGCCAACAGCAGGCGAGCCGTTGGATTGCGATGCGGTGATCGTGACGGCTCCCGCGCCGGCTGCCGCGAAGCTGCTTGCTGGCCTCGATGAAAAACTATCGCTGGCGCTTGCGGAAATCGAATATGCCAGCACCGCGGTGGTGAGCCTGGCATTTGCGCGTAATCAGATTCGCAAGCCGCTCGATGGATTTGGTTTCGTGGTGCCTGCCATCGAGCGCCGGCCGATCCTGGCGGCCAGCTTTGCTAGCCTGAAATTCCCTGGCCGGGCCCCGGCCGACCACGTCCTCGTCCGCGTGTTCATCGGCGGAGCCTGCCAGAGCGAGTTGCTCGATGGTGACGATCCCGCGATCCTCGAAATCGCCGTCGAGCAACTGCGCATGCTGATCGGCGCCGAAGGCTCGCCTGCATTTTCCGACGTGGCGCGCTGGCCGCACTCCATGCCGCAATATCACATCGGGCATCTGGAGCGCGTGGCAACGATCGAGCGTGCGGTCTCGGCGTGGCCCGGCTTGGCGCTGGCTGGCAATGCGTATCGCGGAGTGGGGATCCCGCATTGCGTCCACAGCGGAAATCAGGCGGCGGAGAAGATTCACGCCCTTCTGGCGTCAGGCGTTCACGGCTAGGCGCGTTTTCCCGCGCACCCGTTTGCGCCACACGTGCAAGCCGACCAGCAAGAACCCAAAACTGCCCAGCACGATCGAGCCCGGCTCGGGCACCTGCGTCCCCAGATCGAGCCCCAGCAGGCTATTCGGCTCGTCGATCGTGACCCAGTTGTAAGGGCCGAAAGCGGTCTCACCGATGTTTCCGTCGGACGTCAGCAGGGCGCTTGCGACCATGGCATTCATGCCAAAAACGCCATCCAACGTGATGAGTTTGCCTGTGTTGGGGTCGACCAGCTCGAGATCATTCACCATCACAGGCGCGTGCAGATAGCGAATGTTATTCGGGTCCAAATCGTTCAAGCCGCCTTCCACCGTGTGCAGCACCAGGTCGTCCAGATAAAACCCGGCCAATACCGGCGCGCCCCCGATTCCTTGAATCGGAAGCGTGAACTGCGTTCCCAGCGTTGTGCCAGGCAATTCCGGGTGGGCCGGATCGAACAGTTCGAGCACCGGCTGATCGGTTCCCAGTGAGTTGCCCTGGTATCGCACGTGCAGATTGGCGGCCAGGTTCGACGAAATGAAAGAGGTTACGGCGCCGGTATCCAGCAAGAAACTGCCGGTGACGTGAATGCCCCCGAAGTCGAGCGCAACGGGCGGCGTATTGTCGGGCACGGGGTTCGGTGCCGATGCGTTCGCCGGGTTCGGCCCAATGAACGGATTGTGGCCCAGCGTGGGGCCCGCGGCGCCGGTGGGCGTAGTTTGCGTGAAGCGGCTAAAGTCGCCGTAACTAAGCGCGACGTGATGGCTGGTCGAAGGAATGCCTGGATTCGTGTTGGCCGTCGCAGGGTTGAAGGGCGTGTTCTGGTTGTAAATGAAGGTGTGCATGAAATCGAAGTTCAAGATATCCGGTGAATTGAGCGGCTTGGGGTCCAAGACCACCGTCTTTCCGAGCATCGCCGGCATGCCGATGATATTGAGCGGATCGGAGTCAGGATCAGGCGAAATGTTGGTGGGCCCGACCTGCACGCGAATCGAAGGGGTCAACTGGTTGTAAACGGTTGTCATGCTCGCTGCACGATCCAAGTCGACGGCCGTCGATGGCGCGATCCGCAGGTCGACATTCGGCGTGACGCTAAAGTCGGTGTTTCCGCCAATCGCCACGTCCGAGAACGTCACGCCCGCTTGCACGGGTATGTTGAAAAGGGGCCTCATCCGCGAATCGATGATGACGCCGCTCGAGCCCGTGTCCAGAAAGGCCTGGATGGTGAACGTGGGGTTATCGAAAATGTCTTGGCCGGTGTAGGGCACCCCGCTGCCTGCTGGCAGCAATACGCCATTGACCTGCGGCTGGTCGAACGCGAACGGTTGGATGCCGTCGATGTCGACCGCGAAGGCCGACCCGGGCGCCGCCAGGCACGCGAGCATCGCCAGCACGAAGATGGCGAATCGCGCCGCCCCAAATGATGAACGCAATGATTCCATATGACACGCCTGCTCTGTTCCCGTGTTCGCGCGCGTTCCGGTGCGCGCAGTATCAAACACACGCTGCAAAACCGAGAGAGGATCAACCGCGGCAGAGATGAACCCCAAAGAAATGCGCGGGCAAAAGCCGCGAGGGGTTCAGATGCGGTTCAGTTTTGAACTCATTAGCCAGGAAGGAACCTGGAGACTGCTTGAGCGAGGCAGAGTTCAAGGTACTTCATCAGCAACAAACCTGTCAAGGTTTTTAAAGCGGATTCCAGACGATCTCGTCCATCGAAGGACGAAGGATCGGTTGCGAGCGCGCGAGCGCCTGGATCGAAGGCGTGCGTCGCTACCGGTCGCAATACGCGGCGCAGTCGTGTAACATAAGCCCGCGTTCCTCCGGAACGCCTCTAGTGCGAGCGACCATTCTCCGCCCCCTACCTTTGGGTTACATAGCCGCATGAACTCTGCGCCGCGCCGTTGGTATCACGAGCTGAACCGCTACCACTGGTTTGTGTTGGTGGTGGCGGCGCTGGGTTGGTTGTTCGACACGATGGACCAGCAGTTGTTCACGCTGGCGCGAGCGCCGGCGATGAACGAGCTTTTGGCTCCTTCGCCTGGAGTGCCGGCCGATCCCAAGGACGTCGGCTTTTATGGCCCGCTGGCCACGGCCATCTTTCTGCTGGGTTGGGCCTCGGGCGGCCTGGGCTTTGGCGTGCTCGGTGACCGGATCGGCCGCGCGAAAACGATGCTATGGACGATCCTCATTTACTCGCTATGCACGGGCTTGAGTGCCTTGTCGGTTGGGTTTTGGGACTTTGCTTTCTATCGCTTTTTGACCGGTCTGGGCGTGGGGGGTGAGTTCGCGGTCGGCGTCTCGCTGGTTGCTGAAGTCATGCCCGATCGCGCCCGCTCGCACGCGCTCGGCTTGCTGCAAGCGCTGTCGGCCGTGGGCAACATCAGCGCCGCCTTCATCAGCATGGGGCTGGGCACGGTTGAGGGCGCAGGCGGCTTCGAGGGAATGGCCGTGGGCGATCAGCCGCTGCACGCCTGGCGCGTGATGTTCGTGGTGGGAACGGTGCCGGCGCTGCTTGCCCTCCTCATCCGTCGCCGCTTGAAAGAACCGGAGCGCTGGCAGGCAGCGGCCATCGAGGATGGCGGCCGACCCAAGCTCGGCTCCTACAGCGAGCTGTTCGGTGACCAGCGCTGGCGCCGCAACGCGATTGTCGGCCTGTGCATGGCGTTCGCCGGCGTGGTGGGCTTATGGGGAATCGGCTTTTTTTCAGTCGATCTTTTCCGCTCGGTATTTACCAAGCAGTTTCAGGCGGCCGGAATGCCTGCCGATGAGATTACGACACAAGTCTCGTTTTGGATCAGCATGACCCTGATCTTGCAAAACGTGGGTGGCTTTCTCGGCATCTGGGCCTTCAGCCGCGTCACGCCACTGGTCGGACGCAAACCGGCCTTCGCTGTCTCTTTCGTGCTGGCCATGCTCAGCACGGCCATGGTGTTCGGCACCATGAACGACCGCAGTCAGATCTTCTGGATGATCCCCATCATGGGCTTCTGCCAGCTTTCGCTCTTCGGCGGCTACGCGATCTACTTCCCCGAATTGTTCCCCACTCGGCTGCGCAGCACGGGCACGAGTTTCTGCTACAACGTGGGCCGCTTCGTCGCCGCCATTGGCCCGTTCACGTTCGGATATCTCACGAGCACTGTGTTTGCCGAGCAGCCTGAGCCCATGCGCTATGCGGGCGTGGCGATGTGCGGCATTTTCCTGCTGGGGCTGGTCGTGCTGCCCTTCGCGCCAGAGACCAACGGGCGGCCGCTTCCGGAGTGATGGGCGCAGCGGCGCTCAATAAAACGCCGCGGTCTCGAGTCCGGTATGCTTGCGAACACGCTCCACAATCGCGTCGACTTCGGCGCGAGTGAGTGGCGTCACAAAACTCTCGGCCGGCGGGCGCGCGACGGTGTAGATCTGAACGAGCTTGAGCTTGCCGCCGCTGGCGGTGATCTCGTTCAAGCGCTCGCAAAAGGCACGAATCTCTGATTCGCTCGGACCCGCGCCTTCGATGCGCATGAAAAGGGCCTGGATCACCAGCGGCCTCGCGCGCGCGGCCGCCGCGATGTTATCCAGAATCTGCCGAAACGGAATCGGCGTGCGCTCCACTAGCTGATAGTACTCGTCTGTGCCCGCGTCGAGCTTGGCCCAGATTTCACCCTGGTGCGCGTCGAGGATCGCCAGCCCGCGCTCGACGTGCGCGCGATGAAACATGCTGGCGTTCGTAATCAGCACCATCTTCACATCTTTGAGCCGCAGCCGGTCCTTCACCGCCGCGCATTTCTCAATAATCTCGTCGAAGTTGCGATACGTGGTCGGCTCGCCGTCGCCGCTGAAGGCGATGTCGTTCAATCGCCGCAAAGGCGCGGGCAGCGCGGCAAACTCCTCGAATCCATAGAGCTCGCCCGAGATCACCAGCCGCAAGGTCGATTCCAGTTCCGCAAGCAGGGCATCGAGCTCGACGAAGCGGGTCTCGCTTTGCCGCGTGCGATCGACCTGGCAATAGATGCAATCGAAATTGCAAACCTTATCGGGGTTCAGATTGACCCCCACCGAAATTCCGCCCGATCGCCGGCTTAGCACGGGATAGACAAACCGGTTCTCGCGAAACGTCCGCTCGTGGCGGCTATGAAGCGCGTGAACGAATGGCGGGTCGGCAGATGCCATAACGGTTCTATAAAAACGTGCCGAGAGAAAGGCGCCGCGGAACGAACTTGGCGTGGAGCGGTGGCACCCGCTTGTGCCACCCAATTATAGACCGCCGCACTGCCCGAGCGGTTCAGCTAACGAGCGAAAGCGCGGTGAATTCGTCCATGGTGACGCTGGTCAGCTCACCGTCATCGCGCTTGAGCACGATGGTGTCCGCGAAGACTTTGTCGTCCAGATTGCGGCGAAAATGCAGGCCCTGGCGACGGCGCTCGGTATTCACGACGGTGCCCACGGTCGTGGTTTCCCAGGTTTTCGACGAGCCGACCTTCACCTGGTGCACGATCTCCACGCGATCCCCCGGCTTTAAGCGGGTGAACAGCTCGCGGGAATGATTGGGATCGACCATCGTGGCACGCTGCTCTGTTTGGCTGGAACGAACCGTCGACAAGGCTACACCTCTTTGGACTTGATCCACGACATGAGCCGCCGCAGCTTGCGGCCGACCTCTTCGATCGGATGGCTGCGCTCGCGGCGGCGGGTGGCCTTGAACGCCGGCGCGTTGGCCTTGTTCTCCAAAATCCACTCGCGCGCGAATTGGCCCGACTGAATCTCCGACAGAATGCGCTTCATTTCCTTGCGCGTCTCATCGGTCACGATGCGCGGGCCACGCGTGTAATCGCCATATTCGGCGGTGTTCGAGACGCTGTAGCGCATGTAGTTCAATCCGCCCTGATAAAACAAGTCGACGATCAGCTTGAGCTCGTGCATGCACTCGAAATAGGCCATCTCCGGCTGATAGCCGGCTTCGACCAGGGTTTCGAATCCAGCCTTGACCAGCGCGCTCACGCCGCCGCACAGCACGACCTGCTCGCCAAACAAGTCGGTCTCTGTTTCTTCGGCAAACGTGGTTTCAATCACGCCGGCGCGGCAGCCGCCGATGCCCTTGGCATAGGCCAGGCCCAGCGCGCGCGAGGTTTCGCTGGCGCCGGGGTTGAGCGCGATCAAGCAGGGCACGCCGCCTCCTTTTTCAAACTCGCTGCGCACGAGGTGGCCGGGACCCTTGGGCGCCACAAGCACGGTATCGACCCCCTGCGGGGCTTCGACCTGCCCAAAGTGCACGTTGAACCCATGCGAGCACATCAGGATGTTGCCCGGCTTTAACTGGGGACGAATGGCCTGGCGATAAATATCGCCTTGCACTTCATCGGGCAGCAGAATGTTGACCAGGTCGCCCTGCTTGGCGGCCTCTTCCGCCGAGACCGGGTCGAAGCCGTGGCTTTTGGCCAGGTCATAATTGGGTCCGCCGGGCCGCTGGCCGACGATTACTTTGCAACCGCTGTCTCGCAGGTTGAGCGCGTGGGCATGTCCCTGCGAGCCGTAGCCGATAATCGCGATCGTCTTGTCCTTGAGCAGCGACAAGTCGGCGTCTTTTTCATAGTACATCTTCGTCATCGAATCGCTCCCCAAGGTTGAATAACTCAATTGCCTCGCTGCCGCCTCGAGCAAAGGATTGCGGGCGGCCGCGGCTCATTTGACTTGTGCCGTGGCTTCGGCGCCATGTCGGCGGCCACGAACCATTGCAATGCGACCGGTGCGCACGAGCTCGACGATCTCGAACGGGCGCATCAGGCCGATGAAGGCTTCGATTTTTCGTTCCTGGCCTGAAATCTCGACGATCACTTCATCCGCGCCCACGTCGACAATGCGGCCGCGAAAGACCTCGGCAAGTTCGCGGATTTCGCTCCGCTGGCCGCCTTGAGACGCCCGGACTTTGATCAGCATCAGATCGCGCTCGATGAAATCCTGCGAGCTGACGTCCACCACTTTGACCACGGTGACGACTTTTTCGAGCTGCTTGCGTACCTGCTCGAGCACCGCGTCGTCGCCGACGATCACAAACGTCATGCGCGACAGGTCGGGATTCTCGGTCTCGCCGACTGCCAGGCTGTCGATGTTGTAGCCCCGCGAGGCCAACATACCCGAAATATGCGCGAGCACGCCCGGGACGTTCTGCACGAGCGCCGAAAGGACATGCCGCATGGAAAAAGAGCTCCTGGTGCCGAGTGGCGGCGGCGACCGCTCGCTCACGAGGGGCCGCATGCCGATGGGCCGTTTTTTCGCGAGAAAACCCCGGCCTGGAAACAATTTAGACCAATGATGATAGTCCGCTGGACGTGGGGGAACAAGGACCGCGCAGCGGCCCGGGAGTTGCTAGCTCTATGTGCCAGTACAAAGCCCCCCAGCCCTATAACCGGCAAGGTTAAGCCCTCGTGTTTTCGTGGCCGATACTTGATTCAGCCGGGCGCAACTAGCCCATCTAACTTGACCGGAAAAGTGGCTGAGAACCGAGAGTGACTATGACGTTTGTGAGTGCCCCATCCGAGCCGCAATCCCCATCGCCCGTTCAGTTTCAAACGGCGGCCGAGTCGATCAATGAGGCCCGCATTCTGGTGCAAGACCAGTTCACGCGTCGGCCGCTTGTTTATTGGGCTGACCTGATCCTGACCTTGGCCATTGGCTATTTGATGGCGGCGCTCTACTTGCGCGCCCCGCTGTGGTCGGCCCAACAAGGGATAGGGCTGGTCGTCGCCGGGTTCGCGCTGTTTCGCGCGGGCAGCTACGTCCACGAGATCACGCATATGCGTGCGGGCGAGATGCTGGGCTTCCGCATTGGGTGGAACCTGATCGCCGGCATCCCGCTGGTCATGCCCTCGCATTTCTACGAGAACCATATCGATCATCACAACAGCCATCACTACGGCACTACGCAGGACGGCGAATACCTGCCATTGGGGACGGGAAAGCTCCGCGACGTTTTATACTTTTTCGCGCAGGTGCCGCTGTTGCCGGCCTACATCGCGCTGCGGCTGTTGTTTGCGCCTTTGACTTTCGTTCACCCTAAGGTGCGCAATTGGGTGCTCGAGCACATGTCGTCCTACGTCATTAATTTTCGGCACCGCCTGTATGTCGCGCCCAACGCCCCTCGCAAAGCATGGGCGGCGCTCGAGCTGGCCTGCTCGTTGCGCGTGGCAGGCATGCTCGGCGTGGTGGCCGTGGGACTGTTTCCAATCACGCGCCTGGTGCTGATGTACTGCCTGGCGACATTCGTGTTGCTGCTCAACTACATCCGCAACCTGGTCGCCCACCGCTATCAAAACACGGGCGGCCAGATGTCGCACGCCGAACAATTGGCCGATTCGATCACCATCACGGGCCATTGGTTTTGGACCGAGCTTTTCTTTCCGCTCGGTCTGCGCTATCACGCGCTGCATCACTTGTTTCCGCGCATTCCTTACCACAACCTTGGAATGGCGCATCGCCGGCTGATGGAGAGATTGCCGGCCGACTCGATCTACCGCGCGACGGTGTTTCCGAGCTATCGCGCCGCGGCCCAGCAGCTCCTGACGAACATTCGGCAGGCCTCGAGCCCGGCCTAACCTTCGCGCACCGACTCGCTGTCGTCCACCGGCTCGACCACTTGGGTGACCACGGCTTCTGGGCTTTCGGTGTCCGAGTCGATTTCAGCCCGCGTGTCGCCAGCCTGTCGTTTGCGCAGGTAGAGCTTGATAGGCACCTCGGCAAAAGGCAGGTGCTCGCGCAGCGCTCCCAACAGATAGCGGCGATAGGGCTCGGTGAAGGCTTTGGGCTCGTTGCAGAACATGACGATCGTGGGCGGCGCCGTTCCCACCTGGGTTGCATAATAAATCTTGGGCCGCCGATTTTGATGCAAGGGGGGCGAGTTGGCATCGAGCGCGCCGCGCACCACCTTGTTGAGCTGCGAAGTGGTCACCCGCTCCGAAGCCTGCTTATAAAGCATTTGCGCATGGTTCAGCAGCGCTTTGACGTTCTTGCCGGTTTGCCCCGTGATGAACGCGATGGGAACGTACCACATCGTGCGGAACGAATCGTGTAGGTAGGTCACCCACTTTTCAGTCGGCATGCTCGAGGTCAACAGGTCCCATTTGTTTACCACGAAAATGCAGGGCTTATAGTTCTCCGCAATGTACTCGCACAGTTGTTTATCGACTTTGCTGATCCGCTGCGAGGGATCAAAGAACATGAGCACGACGTCCGCGCGGCGAATGCTGCGCTGAGCCCGATGCGTGCTGTAAAAATCGACGTCGCTCACGATGCTCTTGCTCCGCCGCAAGCCAGGCGTATCGATGGCCACGAACGACTTGCCGTCCAGCTCGAACCGCACGTCGACGCTGTCGCGCGTGGTCCCGGCAACTTCGCTCGTGATCATGCGTTCTGCTTGAGCCAGCGTATTGACGAAGGTGCTTTTGCCAACATTTCGGCGGCCCACGATCGCCACCTTCATAGCTGGTTCTTCGGCCTGGGGTTTGGGCGCCGCATTTTCTTTGGGCAACCTTTCGACGATCCAATCCAATAGCATTTGTCGATTGCGATTCTGCAGCGTGCTGGTGCACAACAACTTGCCCCGACCGAGCTTGTAGAATTCATCGGCCTGGGCGTCGAAGGTCGACTCGTCGGCCTTGTTCGCCACGCAAATGACCGGCACGTCGACATAGCGCAGCCGCCGCGCTACTTCCTGGTCCAGCGGAACGAGCCCGGAGCGGGCATCCACCACGAACAAGATCACGTCGGCCGATTCAATGGCCGCTTCGATCTGCTCGTCGATCTTGTGAGTGAGGTTGTCGGGGTCGTCAAAACCAATTCCGCCGGTGTCCACCAGCTCGAAATACCGCTCGTGCTCGCACATCAAATACGTCACGCGATCGCGGGTCACCCCCGCGGTATCGTCGACGATGGCCAGCCGCTTTCGCGCGAGCCAGTTAAACAGGCTCGATTTGCCGACATTGGGGCGGCCGACGATCACAACTTGCGGTATGCCCATGGAAAGCGCTATGTGAGGAGGTCGGCCAGCCATCCGGCGGCCCAAAGATGCGGACGGCAAGGACCATCATAGGTCGCGACTTATCGGGCGGCAAACTTGCAAGTTTGCAAGCCGCTGGCATGCTTTCGCTCCGCCGCGGATTCCGCGATACTAGGCCCGCGATGGGCTCGCATCCGCGCTCACGTGCGCAAGGAGAAACATGCCATGACGGCTCCCAGCCGGACCCCCTCTGATTCAAATCGCGCCGCCATCCAGCAGCTCGAAAGCCTGGAGCGAGCGGGCCTGCGGGTAATCGGGCGCGCGGGCCGCTCAGGCTCGCGCAGCCAGACACAGGCCGTCGTGCCGACAACCAAGTCTGTCGAAGCCGCGGCCCCGAGCGCGCACCGCGAATCCGTCGCGCCCGAGGTCAATGTGCCCTCGGACACGCAGCAGGACACGCTGCAAATCATTCAAGCCGAGGTGGCAGCCTGCCAAAGATGCGGCGAGCTGGCTTCCACGCGCACGCAAACCGTTTTCGGAGTTGGCAATCCAAAAGCACGCTTGTGCTTCTTGGGTGAAGCGCCGGGCGCGGACGAGGACCGGCAAGGCGAGCCGTTCGTCGGGCGGGCCGGGCAACTGCTGACGAAGATCATCGAGGCTTGCACGCTGGCAAGATCTGATGTCTATATCCTGAACGTGCTCAAGTGCCGCCCGCCGGGCAACCGCACGCCGCTGCCGGACGAGGTCAGCAATTGCCGAGGCTTCCTGGACCGCCAACTGGCAATCATTCGTCCGGACTTTATTTGCTGTTTGGGGAGCGTGGCAGCGCAGACGCTCTTAGAAACCGATTCGCCCATTGGCCGCATGCGCGGCAAGCTATTCAGCTACCGCGGCATTTCCGTCGTCTGCACCTATCATCCCGCTTACCTGCTGCGCAATCCGGCAGCCAAGAAAGACGTTTGGGATGACATGAAAATGCTGCTGGCGAAAATGGGCATCGAGCTGCCGAAGAAATCCGAATCGGCCGGACGCACTTCCGAGGCAGGGGGCGCTTAGTCCTTGCGCGGCGAAAGCGGCACGAGCTTGGCCAACAACTCGCGCATCGCCCGCAGCTTGATGGGCATGAGCATCACCACGCGATGCTTGGCCAGTTTGGCTTTGCTCTTCCATTGGGCGTGATGCTCATCGAGCAGTAGCACGGCCGGGATTTTGGCGGTGTGCTCTCCAGCCGCAAAGCGGTTGAAGGCCTCGAGCGCGGCGGTACCCAACTCGCCCGTGCTGAAAATGACGCAATCGGCAGCCTTGGTCCCATCGGCAAACCGCGTGAGGGCCCGATCCGGATCAGCCGTCACCAGCACGCGATAGCCATTGTTTTTCAAGCGGGCCCGCACAATATCCTGCAGGGCAACATTTGATTCCACGAACATGAGTGTTCGCTGGGGAGCGAGCGGAACGGCAACCGCGTCGGACACTCCGCTTTTCGATGCCGCCTCGTCTGCTTCGACGGCCGCGTACGGCTCATTGAGCTTTTGCATGGCCGACTTGAGATCGGCCAGCATCTCGCCCGGCGACTGGTATCGCTCGACGGGGTTGAGCTCCATGGCTCGCGTAACCACCGCCGCCACCGGCCGCGGAATGCTGGCATCAGCCTTCAAAATCGGCTCGACCTCCTCGAACCGGCTCTTGCTCAAGCGTTGGATGCGATCCTTCGTTTCGTAGATAGGCGGCTTGCCGCTGAGGATGTGATAGAAAATGCAGCCCAAAAAGTAGATGTCGCTGCGCTGATCGTCTTTGCGAACTCCGGTGGCGCGTTCCAAGCCTGCATAGTCGATGGTGCGTGGATTGGGCGAATTCGTATCGTCCGAGTTGTCGCCAGCGGCGAGGCCGAAATCGAGCAGCATGGCCTGGCCGCGGCTGGAAACGATGACATTCGACATCTTCAGGTCGCGATGGCAGATTCCGCGGTCGAAGGCATAGCTCAAGCCGCTGGCGATATCGGCGACCAGGCGGGTGGCTTCGGCCGGATCGAACTTCTTGCGAATCTTGATGAACTCGCGCAAGTTCCGCCCTTCCACGAACTTCATCACGATGTAATGGGCGCCCCCCTGCTGGGCGACCTCCATGATGGGAACGATGTTCGGATGGCGCAGCGTGGCGCCCATCTCGCCTTCGCGATGAAAGCGGTCGGCTTGCTCGGGCTTTTCGGCAAACCGCTGCCGCAGCACCTTGATGGCCACGATTTCGCCGGTCGTCTTGTGCGATGCCCGGTAGACGCGCGCAAAGGTGCCGGTGCCAATCAGATACAGAACTTTGTAGTTCCCGTAAAAGAAGCCATTCCGATCGCCGCGCAGCAGGCGTTCGGTCTGGTAGTTGGTCAGAAGCTCCCGGCGGAGCAAGAGCTGTTGGAACTCTTCTGTTGAAAGCTGGCGAGTGCCGATTTGGCCCCACACGTCTTGAAGTTGACGCTCGTCCAGCAAATTGAGGTCGAAAGCGCGCTGAGCGAATTGTTCAGCAGACAGCTCGACCATGGCCTACCGCTCTCCGTCTCACGCCCTTTGCCCCAGCCCCTTCCCGCGCTCCACTTCCCTGGGTTGCGGGGACGCGGCGGCCTTTTCTCATAGTATTCCAGTGCGTAAAAGGCCGCAACTCGGCAGAAAACGTGGCGATAATCCCCGAACCTACCTTTCGCGGCAACGCGGAAAACGGGTGTCCAGCCGGTCCGTTTGCAGTCCGATATCGCCGCCAGACTGGGTTTATGCCTCCTCGATTTGTCGTCGCAAGTCGTCACGCTCCCGCCGAGTCGCTTCCAAATCGAACAGCAAATACTTCATGTCCAAACGCAATTGGCTGAGCGCGTCCTGCACCAAGGCGAGGATCCGCCGGCGACGTTTCGTACTGTCGACAACGCGCTGATACAGAGACGTCACGCGCCGGCGGTCAGCTTCGCCAAGCGTCTCCAGCGCGGCTCCCAACTCGACCAGATCGACCGGCAGGTCGTCGGCTTCTGACTTCACAACTCTCGATGCCTGACTCATGGGGCTCTCACGGGGTTCGTGATTGATCGGTGGGTGGTGGTAAAGCAGCCGGCGTGCCGAGCGGGCAACTAAACCCTGCTAAGACCACTTAAACCCAAAAGCACTAACCACTTGAGCAGCTACCACCGAGTTTTTCAGCGGCTTTGGGCTGTTACAAAACGCAACAGGCTGATCTGGTTGCTGCTCGCAACTGTCGGTACAGTCCGCGCTTACATTCTATTCGTGGTCCGCGCGCATTTTGTTGCGTTTTGGCCACTCCAAATTTGTCGCAACGTTTGCCAACCTGTGCGGCGACGGCCCTCCCCGATTCCGGCAACCCAGCGCCCAGCATGCCGAACTTCCTCCGCCTGGTTCTGCTGACCTTTTGGGCGATCGACGCCACGGTCGCCTTGGCCGGGGGTGTCAGCCGCGACGAGTTCGAAGGGCAAGAGCCCAGCCTCCGCGCCGTCTCTGCCGATGCCGTCTACAAACTCGAGCAACACCGTCGCGTGGCCCAGGGCATGCACTCGGGCCGCGGCTGCGAGCACCTTCGCATTTCCGGAAGCAACGGCACTTACGTCTACTTTGGAAAGCCCATCGAACCCGCCCGCGTCATCGGCGAGCTCAAGGCGTCGCTGTGGGTGAAAGCCGACCGCCCCGGCGTGCAGATTCTCGCCCGCATCGTGCTGCCGCGTAGTGCCGACCCACAAACGGGCGCTCCGATTACGTCGCTGGTGCGCGGCGGCGACTACCAGCACATTGGGCAATGGCAGCAGCTCGCGATCGACGACTTTCCAAAACTCGTCGATAGGCAGGTCCGCGTGCTGAGGGCAAAATTCGGACCGCAAATTGACGCCCGCGAAGCTCTCGTGGATTTGATTCTCATCAACGTCTACGGCGGACCCGGCGCGACGAACGTCTGGATCGACGATCTGGAAATATCCGGCATCATTGGGCCCTCCCCCGACAGTGCCGTCGAGCTCGCGGCCTATGACAACGCCGCAGCGCCAAACGACCGCGGCGGCGGTACGCGCTGGCCCTCGGGCCAGGGAGTTCCCAAGGCGGAAATGAAAGGCCGAGCACTGCTGGTTGCCGAGCGGCCGTTTTTTCCGCGCGCCATCGATTGGAATGGCGAGCCGCTTTCGCGCCTGCAATCGTTGGGATTCAATTGCGTTCGCTTGCCTCAAGCCGCGACAGCGCCGCTCGCGCGCGAAGCCGCCGCGTTGGGCTTGTGGCTCATTGCGCCCCCGCCTGACGCGCGCGAGCTCGAGGCGAGGGCCGCGCAGGGCGCGCAGATCGCCGCGGATTTTGACGCCGTGCTGGCCTGGGACCTCGGCAGCGGATTCACCAAAAAAGAGCTTCCCGCGGTGAAGCGGTGGGCCGAACTGGTCAAAGCGGCCGATCCGCGAAACCGGCCCCTGTTGTGCGACCCAGATTCCGACCTGCTCAATTACACGCGGCTTGTGGACGTGCTACTGGCCACGCGCGAACCGCTCGGCACCACCCTGACACTCGATCAATACGGCGCATGGGTCAAGCAGCGCTCGCAACTCGCCCGCGGTGGCACACCGATTTGGGTGACCATTCAAACCGAGATATCACCGCGCTTGATCGAGCAAGTTGCGGCGGCAGCCGGCCAGGCCGCGCCCGAAATGCCGCTCGAGGAACATCAAATACGCAACCTGATCCACGTGGCGCTGGCGTCGAGGGCTCGCGGCCTGTGCTTCAAGTCGCGCTCCAGGCTCGATGGAAATGACCCGGCGAGCATGCAGCGGGCAGCCGTGCTCGAGCTCATCAATTTGCATCTGGATTTGATTGACCGCTGGCCGGCCGGAGGAAGCTTCGCCCCCAGCGCTTCGACCAACGATTCGCATCTGACCGGCGCCGTCATGGCGACCGACCGCAGCCGGGTGCTGCTGCCAATCTTCGCGCCACCGCACGCCCAGATCGTGACAGGCAATCCGGCCGCGAAGGACATGGCCTTTCTCGTACCGGGCGTGCCCGAAGGCTACAACGCTTCCGAGCTGTCGCCCACCACTTTTCGCCCCCTTGCAGGCAAGCGAATCTCGGGCGGCACCCGCGTGGTGCTGACGGAATCCGAACGCGACTCGGCAGTCGTGTTCACGCAAGATCCGCTCGTGACGGCCGCCATCTCGGAGCGGATTGCAAAGGTTCGCGCCCGGGCGACGCATCTGACGCGCGAAACGGCGCTCACGGATCTGGCAAACATTGGCCAGATCGAACGCGAACTCGCCGCGGTGGGGCGCACCATTCCGGTCACGGAAAAGGCGCGCATTACGGCCGAAACCCAGTTGCATGAATCTGAATCGATTGCGCGCACCGACGTCGTGAAGGCCTACTACATGGCTCGCAAGGCCCAGCACGCGTTGCGCGATATCGAACGCGCCCATTTGAATGCCGCCTTGCCGAACGCCGAGCCCGATCTCACCGATCCGTTTCTGGGACATTTCGCGACCTTGCCGGCCCATTACCGATTCCAGCAACAAGTTAGCACCCTGCCGCGCGCGGCAAACCGGCTCGAACAAGGCGGATTCGAAGATCTGGAAGCCATGCGCCGCGCCGGCTGGATCTATTACCAGCATCAACAGCCATCGATTACCACCTCGGTCGACCTGGCCCCCACATCAGCTCACGCCGGACGCGCGGGCTTGAGGCTACGAGCCACCGCGGCCGATCCCAACAACAAGCCCAGCGTGATCGAGTCGGCTCCTTTGTGGATCAACAGCCCACGCGTCGAGTTGGCCGCGCAAGACATCGTGGTCATTAGCGGCTGGGTGCGCGTGACGGAGCCGGTCACCGGGTCGGTGGATGGGCTGCTGTTGCTCGACACGCTGGGAGGCGACGCGATGGCGCAGCGGATTAACGCCACGAAAGACTGGCGGCAATTCACCCTCTATCGAGTTGCCCCGCGCCCCGGGCCGCTCGTCGTGACACTTGCCCTGACGGGCTTGGGAGAGGTTTGGCTGGATGACTTTTCCGTGGAAGTCAAATCTCGGCCGACCGGTCCTCCGGCCGCTACGCAACCCATGGCTGCGGGCGCCGCGCGGCGCTAACGCCTTGACGTTTGGCGGTTTTGGCGGTTCTTCTCTGATAAGCTATTGCCACAGGGTACCGCCGGCTCAATTGCGTCTATTTGCGCGAGCACTAACGATGTCCCATTTGCCGTCAAGGCGTGCCGTCGGTTGCTTATCGAGTTTGTTCTTCGCCGTGGCGTGGTTCGGTTCTGCCGCGATCGGAGAAGAGAAACTCGAAGGCAAGATTCTGCTATTGGCCGCGGCGAGCACGACCGATGCGATGGAAGAACTGCGTCTCGAATTCGAGAAAGAGCACCCAGGCGTCGCCGTGCGCAGCAGTTACGCCGCGAGTTCGACGCTGGCCCAGCAGATCGTGGCCGGCGCGGCGGCCGACGTGTTCCTGTCGGCGAGTCTGGAATGGGCCGACTTGCTCCAGAAGCAAGACCTGGTGCAGAAGCGCGCTGATTTGCTCAGTAATCGACTGGTCGTGATCGTGCCCTCGGATGCGAAGCTGGCCATCCTTGCTCCGGCCGACCTGGCCGGTCCGGCCATCAAGCGCTTGGCCTTGGCCGATCCCAAGTCGGTGCCGGCCGGGATGTACGCGCGGCAAGCCCTCGAAAAGCTCGGTCTGTGGGAAAAACTCTCGCCGCGCGTGGCGGGCGCGAGCGACGTGCGTCAGGCCCTGCACTTTGTTGAGACGGGGGCCGCCGAGGCCGGCATCGTGTATGCGACCGACGCGGCGGCCAGCCGCAAGGTGCGCGTGGCCTGCGAGATCGATGCAAAACTTACCACGCCGATTCGCTACCCCTTGGTGCTGGTAAAAAGGGGGCAGCCCTCGAAGGCCGCAACCGCTTTTTACGAGTTCCTGCTTTCGGCTCACGCGGCCGACGCTTTCCGCCGACAGGGCTTTATTCCGCTGGCCGGCTCTGTCAACCAGCAGCCCTAGGCTCTTAAGCGCGCTCGCGGCGCACGCGGTGGCCGGGCCGTGTAAACTACGGGCTTGTGTGACCGCGAATTGGCTCGGTTAAAACGTCTCTTCCTTCGCCGCGATGCAACTCACTTCCGAAGAATGGTCGGCCCTGCGACTGAGCTTTCAGGTGGGCCTGTCCGCCGTGCTGGCCAGCTTGCCGATTGCGATCGTCGTGGGCTACTTGCTGGCGAGATGGAACTCGCGCGGACGGTGGCTGTTGGAAATGGTGGTGAACCTGCCGCTCGTGCTTCCGCCGGTTGTGACGGGCTATCTGCTGCTTGTGATGTTTGCTCCGCGCGGGCCGCTGGGTGGATTTCTCGAGGAGCGGCTGGGCGTGCGCATCGTTTTCACCTGGCTGGGGGCAGCCATCGCGGCCGCGGTCATGAGCTTCCCGCTGATGGTGCGCGCCATCCGGCTTGCTTTTCAGGCGGTCGATCCGCGGCTGGAGCTCGCGGCGCGTACCTTGGGCGCCAGTCGCGCGCACGCTTTTTTGAGCGTGGCCCTGCCGCTGGCTCGGCGTGGAGTGCTGGCCGGCTGCGTGTTGGGATTCGCGCGCAGCCTGGGCGAATTCGGCGCGACCATGATGGTGGCGGGAAATATCGTCGGCGAGACGCAAACCGTCGCCCTGGCGATCTTCAGCGACTCGAATCGGCCGGGCGCGGAGATGCAAGTCGCGCGGCTGGTCGTCATCTCGATCTTGTTGGCGGCAGTGGCGCTGTTGGCCAGCGAATGGCTCGAATGGAGACAAACGTCGCGTGAGACGGCTTAGTTTCCAGTGCGCGCATCGGTATCCCGGCGGGTTTGCGCTCGAAGCGCGCTTCGAAACCATGCTGGGCGTCACCGCGATTGTCGGTCCCTCCGGCAGCGGCAAGACCAGCATCTTGGAGACGATCGCCGGTTTGCTGCGGCCGCGGTTCGGCGCGATCGAGTTCGGCGAACAAAAGTGGCTCGACACCCGCCGCGGCATCTACAAAAAGCCCGAGCAGCGGCGCGTGGGCCTTGTGTTTCAGGACCACCTGCTGTTCCCGCATTTGAACGTCGAGCGCAACTTGCGCTATGGGCGTGGCCGCCGCGCGAGCTCCAACAGCATCGAACCGCGCCGCGTCATCGAAGTGCTCGAGCTGGGAGATTTGCTCGAACGCTATCCGCGCAACCTGTCGGGCGGCGAAAAACAACGCGTGGCGCTGGGCCGCGCTTTGCTGAGCGACCCCGAGATTCTGCTTTTGGACGAACCGCTGGCCGCGCTCGATGAAACCCTGAAAGACCGCATTCTCACCTATCTCGAACGCGTGGTCGCCGAGTGGCACTTGCCGACGTTGTACGTAAGCCACAGCGCGCGCGAAGTCCGCCGCGTGGCCGAGCAAGTCATCGTGCTGGAGCAAGGACGCGTCGTCCAGCAAGGCGCGCCGGCCGACGTCTTGCCGGCCGACTACTCGTCCTTATGAGGCGCATCGCTCGGCGCTTCGCCGTCGGGCGCATCGTCGCTGGGCTCGGTCCGCGGGCTATCGGCCTTCGGCTGCGGGGGGCTGATCAGTCCTTTGCGGACATACTCGTCCACCCCCAACAACTTCGGGTCCTGGCTGTTCTCGCCTTCGATGACGGGCAGGGGGCGATAGTCGAACCATTCTCGATAAGGAATCTTGTCCGGCGGTTGCGGATCTTGGACCGCGGGGTTTCCGAAAGAATTCATCCACAGGTCGGAGTCTTCCGCCAACTGGCCATCGTGCACGCCGAGATCGTACTTGACCCCGTAATGCGGTTGGCCGCGGGCAAGCCCCATCTCGGCGCGCCCGGTGTAGATATAAAAAAGTCCAGTGATGCGGTCATTCTGCGGCGACTCTTCGATGGGCACATAAGCGGCCCACAGCTTGCCTGGCTCAAGCGTCTCCAGGCGAGTCACGGTGCGCTCGAGTTTCATTTCTCGATCCGAAAGAAACTGAGTGGTCAAGAAAACCGATCCCATGAGCTCCTTCGAAAACAGCGCCTCGGTCGTGCCGGGCGCCCGCTCGACCTCCACGCGCACGAACAAGCCATCGGACGGCACGGTGTCACCGTAGCTCAACGCGCGCCGATCGCGATCGCATAGGCTAATGCGAAAGATGGCGGTCAAGTAGTTGCCGTGGTTGTACAGTTGCGGGTTGCGTTCGCAGTTTCCTCGGTAGTAGGTCCCCGCCAACTGCTTGGGCTGGTCAAAATGGAGTGGAACCGGCGGATAGCCATACACCGTTCTGCTCCAGGGATTCTCAAATCGCATCGCGTTTTTATGTGCCTGGGCCAGGTCACCCTCGAGCTTGCGCGCGTGGCCGACGGCGAGCACCGCGCCACCGATCACGACCGTCAAACACCAGGCCAAGAGTATTTCGAGCGGCGTAACGCGATTCAAAACTCGAGCAATGCCTGCCGCGCGCCCGCGCGTCCAAGGACGACCTTTGGCAACGGCTTGCCGGGTTCGCAGAATGAACAACAGCCCCAGTTGCAGCACGACGAACGCGATCGCGTAGGGTTTGGCGAATTCGAACTCGCTTTTGTAGACATCCGTCACCCCCGCAATCCACAGCAGTGCGTCCTCAAAGAAAGGCTTGGGAGCGCGGCCGATCGGCTCGTGGGTCAATGTTGACCAAGGGGTGCCCTCGGCAACCCACCGTTTGACGAGCGCGATCTGCTCGTCCGTTAGCGGTGGAGCATTTTTGGGCATGCGGTACGTCCGGTCGGACGACGACACGCGCGCAAGCAACTCGTTCGTCTCTGGCGTGCCCCCGAAAATCGGCTTGCCCGAGTCGCCGCCGGCTTCGGCGAACTCGCGCAAATCGAGCCGCAATCCGCCGCTGCGTTTCTCGGCCCCGTGGCACTTGAAACAATGCGCCGTCAGGATCGGCTGGATGTCGAGGAAAAAATCGATCGGGTGGCTCTGTTGAGCAGCGTCACCTTGCTGGTTTTCAGCTTGTTGGCTTTCCGGTTGTTGGTTTTCCGCTGGCGCCGCGGCGTCTACTTGCGGCTCTGCATAGACCGCCCGGGCATACAACAACACGAGGAGCAGCGCCGCGCTCGGCACGAGCGCAAAGCAAGCCCGCTTCAGCAAGCGCGGGCCAAACTTGAAAAGATGCTCATGCACTTCGCGAATGAAACCGTCGGGGGTCGAGAGCTGGCGAAAGTTGCCCAACTGCTGCGGATAGACGTGCCCTGCTCCAATCTCAAATATAACCGGGCAAGTGCGGGGCTGTCGCCAACTGGCACGTCGATCGCACGCTTCCTATACTGAGCCGCTCACGCCGCAATCACGATTTCGCGGCCAAAATCAAGGGAGATCTGTCATGCAAGTGGGTGCCTGGATCGTGCCGCTCTTGGTCTTGCTGGCCGGTGACTCAAAAGAAGAGGCCATCGCTAAAGACCTGGAGAAACTCCAGGGCGTGTGGAGCGTGGTCTCGATGGAGATGGACGGCAAACCACTTTCCGAGGAACGGCGCAAGAAAACGCGGCTCACCATCCGCGGCGAAAAATTCACCTTCGACACCGGCGTCGATAGCCATGAGGGCTTGTACAAAATCGATCCGACCAAAGATCCCAAGCAACTGGATATCGTCATCACGCGTGGCGATGAGAAGGGGAAGGTCTACCTGGTCATCTATAGGTTTGACGACGGCAAGATGATCCAAGCCATGCGGCTGGATAACAAATCGCGGCCAGGTGAGTTCACCGGGAAAGCCGGCACGGGCGCCGCCCTCGAGATCTGGCAGCGCGAGAAGCCGTAAGCGGCGAGCCCTCTACCGGGTGGGCCGCAAGGTTGTTTTGAGTTTAGAATTACCCTCCCAATGGACGAATAACATCTCACCGGAATTGGGTACGCGGTTGCTTGGAACGCGGCCGCTGCAAACAGTCAGAAGAGGCCATCTCATACGCATCGAGCACCGAGCGTTTGGCTCGCTTGCCCCTAGGGGCGAGCTGCCGAAGGTTCGGATATTTCTTTTCGGCGGGGCGCTTTTGGCTGGCGTGCCGCCCGCACCTATGGGCGCTTCGGTGCCCGGAACCGCACAGCGTTGCTGCCCCGCGCCTGTGCGGTTCTTTTTTGCGCTCGTCGATCTGCGGGCAAGCGCGAAGAGGATTCAATTTGAGTTGGCCGGTTGCCGTGCGGCGGGCGGTTGCGCCAATTGTCCCGCTTTGATGATCCCGCCCTGCAGGACAGCGATGAATCGGCTGCGCTCCTCGAGAATCGAAATGTCGGCGACGACGTCGCCATCGACCACGAGAACGTCGGCCAGCTTGCCGGGCTCGAGGGTTCCGAACTCGTCCGCGCGGCCCATGATCTCCGCGCCGTTGCGTGTTGCGCAGCAAATGGTCTCGAGCGGGCTGAAGCCCACGTGCCGCACGAAGAAGGTGAGCTCCTTGGCATACGTTCCGTGCGGATTCCAAGCAAAGCCGTAATCGCCCCCCATGCCCAAGCGGCCACCGGCCTTCAAGATCAACCGGGCACTTTCGGCGCCGCCATCCAGCGTTTCTTGATGGCCCTGGATGACATTGGCCGGCATGTTGAACTCAGGCCCGTGCACGATGCTGGCATATTCGAACTGCAAAGCGGGCACCACGGGCGTGTTGCGCTCGAGCAGCATGTCGAGTGCTTCAGAATCCATGAAAGTGCCGTGCTCGAGCGTGTCGTAGCCAGCCCGTAATGCGTTCTTGATGCCCTCGGTCGCGCGGCAATGGCCCGTCACTTTCAGGCGATGGTTGTGTGCTTCTTGCACGACGGCATGCATCTCTTCGAAAGTCATGCACAGCGTGTGATGATCGTTGGTGTCCGGCGCTGCCGCGTCGCCCGTGGGATAGGTTTTCACCCATTCCACGCCATCCTTGACGAGCTTGCGCACGGCGCGGCGGCCTTCATCGGCGCCATTGATCAACAGCACCAGGCCTTCCATGCCGATCTTGCGAAAGTCGGGGTTCCAGTCCATCAACCCGCCCACGCCGCAGATTTCGCGTCCGCTGGCTGCCAGGCGCGGACCGAGCATCAGTTCTTCCTCGATGGCGCGCTTCAGCCAGTGATCGATGTTGAACAAGCTGCCGCCGCTGCGCGCCGCCGTGTAGCCGCATTCGAGCGCCAGCCGCGCGTTGCTGGCCGCCAACAACGTGACGTACTCCACCGGGTACTTGATGTCCAAATCTTCCAAATTCGCCACGTTGAAGTACGTGGGATGGAAATGCGCTTCGACCAGGCCCGGCATGATCGTGCCGCCGCGGGCATCGATTTGCTGCGCGGCCGGATCGAGCCGACCGGCGCCCGCCACCGGGCCGGCGTATTGAATCCGTCCCTCGCGCACGACGACGGCCGCGTCCGCGACGCTCGGGCCGCCGTTGCCATCCAGCAACTGGCCATTGCGAATAACGGTGATGCCCTTCGCCAGTTGCATGCTGCTACTCTTGTCGCGGCGCGCTCAATTGAGAGCTTGGATCGAGCGCGATGGATTCGAGGAAGTCGCCGACCAATCTTAACGTGGTTTCGGTGCGCAAGCTATGAACCAGGTGTCCGCCGCCGGCTACGCGCACGTGCGTGCAATCGGCGATTCTGGCTGCCGCGTCGGCCGCTACGTGGTCGGCCAGCATGCCGCCTCCCGCGACGTCGCCCTGCAACAGCAACACTGGGCAGCCGATGCGGCCGAGCACAGCCTGCTTGTCATAGCCGTCGAGCCAGTGGCCCCCGGTGAGCGGATCCCACACCTGCGGGTCGACCTGCCGCAGGCAAGCGGCACCGAAGCGGATGGCGGTCGCTTCGCGAATGTCCCCCAAGCGCACCTGCGGTTTATCGGGCGGGCCGATTCGCTTGTTGGCCAGTTCGCGCGCAAGCGTCGGCACGTCCCAGCTTGGGCCGCTCAGCGAACGCATGGCCACGAACAAACTGTGAAAGGGAGTGTCCGCGATGTTGCGCCCCAGCACGTCGAAGGGCGGGTCTTCGAGGACGGCTCCTCGCGCGAGCTCGCCGAGCTCAGAAACCGCGGCGGCCGTCACAAGCGCGCCGAGCGAGTGGCCATAGACCACGAGCGGTTTGCCGATCACTTCGCGCGCGACGAAAAGGGCGTCGCGCAGGTAGTCGGTTACCTGGTATTTGCCCGGCGCGCGGTCACTTTGGCCATGACCGCGAAAATCGATGGCGAAGAACTGCCAGCGGCAGGCAAATCGCGGCACGAGCGGCAAAAAATCCTGCCACAAGCGCCCCACTCCATGCAGAAATAAAAGCGGCGGGCCGTTCTCTGGTCCGCTCGCCACATTCAGCGCGCCCTCGGGCGTCGAGACGCGTCGTTCGCTCAACATGAGCTCGGTTGCACCGCGCATAGGCCCTCGTTATTCTGCAATCCGAGCGTCGTTTCTAGCGCTCGCAATCGTAAAAATGGATCCGGTTGATGTCAAACCTCGGCCACTCGTGCGGTCGAACCACGCGCTTCCGATCGAGGTGCTTCGTTGCAGCCGTGCTGGCGCTCGTGGCCTGCGGTTCGCTCCAGGCTGCCACGCCCAAAAAGGTCGTCCTCATCGCCGGCACCGTGCACCAAGGCCCGGCCGGCCACCCTGCTGGCACGCACGAATATGAGCTGAGCGCGCGCTTGCTCAAGCAAGCGCTACTGCACGGCGCTGACCTCGCGCCCCTCCAGTGCGAGGTGCATGTCGGTGGCTGGCCAGGCGATCCCCGCACGCTCGACGACGCCGATAGCATCGTGCTGATCTCCGATGGGGCCGATCGCAACGAGCAAGACCATCCGCTGCTGGTCGGCGAGCGGCTAAAGGCACTCAAAAAGCAAATGGACCGCGGCTGCGGCCTGGTGGCCCTGCACTGGACGCTATTCGTCCCGCGTGAGCGCGGCGGCGAGGAATTCCTGGAGTGGATCGGCGGGTTCTTTGATTATCAGTCAGGTGACGCCGCAAACCACTGGTACTCGCGCATTCAAACGGCTGCCACGCGGCCCGAGCCCGCCACCTCGGCACACGCGATCAGCCGTGGACTAAAGCCCTTCGACTTGCGCGAGGAGTATTACTACCGCATTCGCTTTCGCGAGCGCGACCCGCGACTGACGCCCATTTTGAAAACGAAGTTGCCTGGCGAACCCGACGAGCAAGTTGTTGCCTGGGCCGTTGAGCGCAGAGATGGTGGGCGCGGTTTTGGATTCACGGGCGGACATTTTTTTGAGAATTGGGGCGTCGAAGATTTCCGACGCATGGTGCTCAATGCGATTGTGTGGACCGCTCACGTCGACGTGCCGCAAGGCGGAGTGCGCTCATCCGCACCGGCCCAGCCTGAAAAGCTGAGTTCGGCGGATGAACCCGCCATCGACGCGGTGATCGTGACGGGGTACCAACATCCGGCACATGCCTGGCGCGAAACGACCGTCGCGCTCCAGGAAGCTCTGGCCGACGATCGGCGGTTTCAAGTGAGCGTGGTCACCGATCCCGAGTTTCTGGCTACCAAGAATCTGCATGGCTATCAGGTCGTGCTTTTCAATTACTGCAATTGGCAACGGCCCGGCTTGAGCGAGGAGGCCAAGGCCAACCTGCAAAGCTATCTCGCCGCTGGCGGCGGGCTGGCGATTATTCACTTCGCGAATGGCGCGTTCCATAGCTCGCTTCCGGAGACGCCGCCCAGCGATTGGCCGGAGTACCGCGCGATTTGTCGCCGGGTCTGGGATCACGCGGCGGGCCGCAGCAGCCACGATCCCTATGGCCGCTTCACGGTCAATATCGTGGGTGAACATCCCATCACGGCCGGGATGAATTCCTTCGAAGCCATCGACGAGCTGTATTGCAATCAGCAAGGCGAATTGCCGATCGAGGTCCTCGCGACTGCGCATTCCAAGGTCAGTGGCAAGGATGAGCCGATGGCCTTCGTTTATCCCTATGGCAAGGGTCGCGTGTTCCAAACCGTGTTGGGGCATGCCGCCGAGTCGATTCGTACGCCCGGCGAGAGCACGCTCATCCGCCGCGGCGCCGTTTGGGCTGCCGGACGCGAGCAACGGGCGGCAGTCGCAAAGAAACGGCCTGTGCCCGGCGCCATCAAGCTGATCCCCGGCGGCCGCTTTGGCGCTGCGCTCGATCCGCGCACGCGGGCTGTCTTGGCTGAGCACCGGCCGATCTATGACAAGCGGCCCCTGTCGGTCGAGTGCTGGGCGCGCGTGTTAAGCAAGGCGGGCTTCAACATTCTGGTGGCCAGCAATGCCAAAGAATCTGGCGAGCATTGGGAGCTCTATACGTATGCCGGCGCGGGCGATTTGAGCTTGTTCGTACCGGGGTTCGCACCGGCCGAGATTCGTTCTGGCGTCGACATTGCCGATGGCAAATGGCACTTCGTGGCCGCCGCCTTCGATGAGCACCACGCGAATCTGTACGTCGATGGCAAGCTGGTCAAGCAAGCACAGCTCTCGCGCGTGCGCTCGGGTGGGCCGGTTGCTCCGCTCTTTTTTGGCGGCTACCCACCGCACCAGATCGGTTGCGATGGACTGGTCGATGACGTGCGCATTTCAAATGTCTGCCGTGAAGCGTTCGAGACGCCGAGCGCGCCGCTAGCTGCTGACGAACACACGATTGGCCTGTGGCACTTTGATCGGATCGAAGCGGGCAAAGTCGAAGACGCGTCGCCGGCAAACAACCCGGCGCTCGCCCAGGAAGGCGTCGCGGCGGGC
Organism: Pirellulales bacterium; assembly: GCA_035496575.1. GTDB lineage: Bacteria > Planctomycetota > Planctomycetia > Pirellulales > PALSA-1355 > PALSA-1355. Next base: position 257 of record DATJEN010000254.1, on the reverse strand, counting down.
GGGCCGCTCGCCACTCGGCATCCCATCGATCCGGCCCACGAGCTGACCGTCGTCGATTCATCTCCGGATGAGTCGTTCTTATCGATGCGGGCCGACACGGCGGGGCGCTTGTTCGCCGGTGGCCGCGAGGCGCTCTTCGTGTACGAGCCTGATGGCCACGGCGGCTTTGAAACGCGCAAGCTGCTGTTTCGCTTTCCGGCCGATACCTGGATCACTGACATCCTGGTGCGTGGCGATGATTTGTATGTAATGACCAA